>CALLDR010000180.1 GCA_937997955.1 uncultured Emergencia sp.
TCTCTTACCATTTTTCTTACGAATTCTTGTTCCTTCGTCAGTTGAAAGTTCATGTAAATGCCTCCTTAAATTATAATAACGGTCCTTCCTTATGAAGGAGATTTTAAACCGCGTCAGTAATGCCGCTTAGTTTGTTATAAAAATAACACAGCATACATATATAGTAAACCACTTTTTTGGGTTTTTTGCAAGCCATTTTTGCATGAAACAGCATAAAATGTCGAAAAGATAAAGGTGAGCCGTTTTCAACTCACCTTTTATCCTTTGTAAACCCGTTATATTTCTTTATTTTTCTCTATTCTGCCATTTTTTGCCTGATCTGTTCCAGGGCCCGCTTCTCGATCCGGGACACCTGCACCTGAGATACCCCCAGGATCTTGGCGATCTCCTGCTGGGTCATGTCCCGGTAATAGCGCAGAACGATGACCTGCTTCTCCCGGTCCGCCAGACTGCCGATCTCCTTTTTGATCATGATGCTGTCCAGGTTGTTCTCCGGGGAGGCCTCGCTGTAGTACGCGTCGTACTCCTCCTCTACCAGCTGGTTATCCAGGCTTGCCACGCTGCCCAGGGCCGACGCAGCCTCCATGACCTCAATCACGTGCTCGCTGCTGATCCCCATGGCGTCGGCGATCTCGCTGATCCGCGGCGAGGTCCCTCCTGACGCCGTCAGCTGCTCCTGGACCTTTTTCAGCGTGCTGATCTCCGATTTCAAACTGCGGCTGGCTTTGATCTTGCCCGTATCGCGAAAGTACCGCTTCAATTCACCCATGATCATGGGAACTGCATAGGTGGAAAACATCACGTCATATCCCGTCTCAAACTTGTAGACCGCCTTCAGGAGGCCGATGTAGCCGATCTGGATCAGGTCGTCCAGCTCGTATTCCCCCACCGCGAACTTCAGGGCGATCTTCTTCACCAGCCCCGTATTCTGCTGGCACAGCCTCGCCTTGGCGTCCTCGTCGCCGGCCTGGGCCAGTCGGATCAAAGCATATGTATCTTCCTTGGAGACCGGCACATACTTACAGGTCATAGTAGGTGTCCAGGCACTTGATCAAAGTCACCGAGGTCCCCACTCCCGGCTCCGACTCCACCAGCACTTTGTCTGAAAAACTCTCCATTACCGTAAATCCCATGCCGCTCATCTCCATGTCACCGCCGGTGGAATACATGGGCTGTCTGGCCTTCTCCACGTCGGCGATGCCGCAGCCCCAGTCCGTGATCTTAATCCATACCCTGTCACGGTCCGTAAACTTCATCTCCATGGCGATCCTGCCCGCTCCCCGCTTTTGATAGCCGTGGATGATGGCGTTGCTGACCGCCTCGCTGACCGCGGTCTTTACCTCCGTCAGTTCTTCCACCGTGGGATCCGCCACGCTGATGTAGGCCGCGGCGACGGACCGCGCGAAGCTTTGATTCTCAGGCAGCGCTTCAAACTCTATGGTGACTACATTCTTTTCCATCGCTTACTCCTTCCCTTTTCTCATCTGTCCGTTCCTCCGTGCAGCCCTCCAGCAGAAACACCCCGGACATCTCCAGAATCTGCCTGACCAGACTGC
Source organism: uncultured Emergencia sp. (assembly GCA_937997955.1). Lineage (GTDB taxonomy): Bacteria > Bacillota > Clostridia > Peptostreptococcales > Anaerovoracaceae > Senimuribacter. Next base: position 1,557 of record CALLDR010000180.1, read on the forward strand.
CGGCCCCTCGTATAGTTACCGTGCCGCCCATGGCCCGTATCTTCTTATATCGCCCCAGGACCACCCCGATGCCGGAGCTGTCCATAAATGTCACATCAGAAAAGTCGAAGACCAGATTTTTCACGTCGTACAGCTGCAGCTCATCGTCGATGTCGCCGCGTATCCGGTCTGCGCTGTGGTGGTCGATCTCGCCGGACAAAGTGGCTACCAGCGTATCGTCCTGCAAATAAAAAATCGTATCCATAGAAAAACCCCCTCTTCCTCTATTATAATCCAACCGCCAGGGGTTTGTCTTTAAGAGAAAAAGGGGGAACGGCACTATTTTTGTCGAATCCATCAAAGGGTGTCCGTCAGGGGGCTCCCCAAAATGCAGGGGCTGCGGCTATTCGGCCTCTATGTGTACGATCTCGGCGGAAGCCACAGCGGCATCAACCAGGGCTTCTACGTCCAGCCTGCTCTCCGACGCCAGAATCCGATCCAGCTTCGGCTTGGTGGTCGGGTGTTTCGGCAGGAATACGGTGCAGCAGTCCTCGTAAGGCTGGATAGACGTCTCAAAGGTTCCGATTTCCTCGGCCTTCTCCATGATGTCCACCTTGTCCATGGCGATCAGCGGCCGCATGACCGGCATCTTGACGCAGGCGTCGGTGACGACCAGGGCCTCCGCCGTCTGGCTGGCCACCTGGCCCAGGTTCTCGCCGGTGATCAGCATCATGGCACGGTGCTTTTCAGCCAGCTTCTCAGCGATGCGCATCATAAACCGGCGGACCAGTATGGTGGTCTCCTCCTCCGGACAGTTCTGGACGATCTGCTCCTGGATCGGCAGCAGGTTGACCACGTGCATCTTGAAATTGCCGCAGTAGGAGGCGACGATTCTGGCAAGGTCCTCCACCTTCTCCTGGGCCCGCTGGCTGGTATACGGGTACGAATGGAAGTGAACGGCTTCCAGCAGCATGCCCCGCTTGGCCATCATCCAGGCGGCCACCGGGCTGTCGATGCCGCCGGACAGCAGCACCATGCCTTTGCCGTTGGTGCCCAGCGGCAGGCCGCCGAAGCCGGCGATCTTCTGCTGGTAGATATAGGACTTGTCGTGGCGCACGTCCACGAACAGATAGACGTCAGGGTTGTGGACGTCCACCTTCAGAACCTTGCAGCCGATCAGGACCTTGGCGCCGATGATGCGGGCGATGTCCGGAGACTTGACCGGAAAGTTTTTGTCCGCCCGCTTGGCCTCCACCTTGAAGGTCTTGATCCCTTTGGTCTCGATCAGCTCCATCATGTATTTCACGGCTTCCTCGCCGATGGCGTCTAAATGGCTCTCCGCTTCCACGGCCGGGCTGATAGATGCCACGCCGAAGACCTTGGAGATCTGGCGGATCAGCTGCTCCTTGTCGTGCTTTTTATCCGCGCGGACAAAGATCAGGCCCTCGTGGCGTCTCACATCTACGCCGTCAAAGTCCTTTACGTTTTTCTTGATCCTCTCCACCAGCATCCGCTCAAAATACGGCTTGTTCATTCCCTTCAGGGCCACCTCGCCGCAGCGGACGATAAAAATATTCTGCTCGTTCATGTTCTATTCCTTTCTATACGTCTGCCCCGCGAGGCAGTTTTCTTTCATCAGCGGCCGTCATCAGCCCTCAACAGCTGCTGTCAGCGGAAGCTGCCCAGCCGGCGGAACCGCTCTACGGCGCTCTTCACTTTCTCCGTCACGTAATCCATCTCCTCCGGCGTATTGAACTCGCTGAAGCTGAACCGTATGGCTCCCTCGATCTCTTTGTCGGAAAGCCCCATGGCGGCCAGCACGTGGCTCCTTCCTTTTTTGTTGGAGGAGCAGGCGGAACCGGTGGACACGTAGATGCCGTCCTGTTCCAGGGTGTGGAGCAGGACCTCGCCCCTGCAGCCCAGGAAGGACACGTTGAGCACGGAGGCGGCGCCGTCTTCAGGGCTGTTGATCCGAATGTCGCCGATCTGGTCTCTAAGACCGTCGAGCAAACGACGTCTCGCCAGCGCCATGGCGGACACCCTTTGATCAAAACGCTGCTCGGCCAGACGGCTGGCCTCGCCGAAGCCTATGATGGCCGGAACGTTCTCGGTGCCGGAGCGGCGGTGCTTCTCCTGTCCGCCCCCAACCATGAAAGCCGGCAGGTTGACGCCTTTGCGGATGTACAGGGCGCCGACGCCCTTTGGCCCGTGGATCTTGTGGCTGCTCAGGGAGATCATGTCCGCGCCGGTATTGTGAAGGTCCACTTTTCCGTAGCCCTGGACGGCGTCAGCGTGGAACAGCGCCCGGCCCTTCGCCGCGGCCACGTCGGAGAGGGGCATGATGGTCCCCACCTCGTTGTTGACGGCCATGACGGAGATCAGGACGGTCTCGTCGTTGACCGCGTCCTTCAGCTGGTCCATATTCAGACGGCACTGATCGTCCACGTCGATGTAGACCACGTCGTATCCGTCCTGCTCCAAAACCTTGCAGGCTTCCAGCACGGCCGGATGTTCCACCCTGGTGGTGATGATCCGCCTGCCCTCCCGTCTGCGGGCACGGGCGATGCCGAAGATGGCTGTGTTGTCGCTTTCTGTTCCGCCAGAGGTGAAGATCACTTCTTCTTCGCGGCAGGACAGGGACGATGCTATGGCTTTCCTGGCTCTGCGGACCTCCTTCTCTGCAGCCAGACCCATGGCGTGGAGCGACGACGGGTTTCCGTAGAGATCTCTCACGGCAGCGGTCATGACTTCGGTGACCTGGTCGTACTGCCGGGTCGTGGCGCTGTTATCTAAATATACGATCATGTATGCCTCCTCGTATCTATTCTGTCTTTTGTTTTATTCTTTTGTTTTATTCTGGTTGCTATTCTATCACACCTTCCTGTCATTTACAAGAAGGGACTGCTGCCAGTCGGCCAGCCTTCGCCGGAAGCCGGGCCCGCGGCGCGCCGTACGCCGTTCAGAAAAAAACTGCCCCCCGGACAAATCGTCCACGAGGCAGCTTCATGTACTGCATAAAATTGACAGCCCTGATTACTTGGCGTAATCGATCGCTCTGGTCTCTCTGACCACGTTGACCTTGATCTGGCCCGGATATTCCAGCTCAGATTCGATCTTCTTGGAGATCTCTCTCGCCAGCAGAACGATGTTCTCATCGTTGACCTCTTCCGGTTTTGCGATGATGCGGATCTCTCTGCCTGCCTGAATCGCGAAGGACTTGTCGACGCCTTTCGTAGTATTGGCGATCTCCTCCAGCTTTTCAAGGCGTTTGATGTACGCGTCCAGAGTTTCCCGTCTGGCGCCCGGCCTTGCGGCGGACAGCGCGTCGGCTGCCGCGATCAGCACGGCCTCCATACTCTTCGGCTCGTAATCGCCGTGGTGAGCAGCCATGCCGTTGATGACGGCCTCGGATTCCTTGTACTTCTTCAGCACCTGGATACCGATATCCACGTGGGTACCTTCGTACTCGTGGTCAAGAGACTTTCCGATATCGTGAAGCAGGCCGGCCCGCTTCGCCAGCTTTACATCCAGCCCCAGCTCGCCAGCCATCAGACCGGCCAGGTGAGCCACTTCGATAGAATGCTTCAGAACATTCTGACCGTAAGAGGTTCTGTACCGCAGTCTGCCCAGCAGCTTGACCAGCTCCGGATGCAGATTGTGGATACCCACCTCAAAGGTGGCCTGTTCGCCTTCCTCTTTGATGATGGATTTCACCTCTTTCTCAGCCTTTTCCACCATTTCCTCAATTCTGGCAGGGTGGATTCTTCCGTCGACGATGAGCTTCTCCAGAGCAATCCTGGCGATCTCTCTTCTCACAGGATCAAAGCCGGAGATGATGACGGCTTCCGGCGTGTCATCGATGATCAGGTCGACTCCCGTCAGAGTTTCGATGGCTCTGATGTTGCGGCCCTCACGGCCGATGATCCTTCCCTTCATCTCGTCGTTAGGAAGAGCCACCACGGATACCGTGCTCTCCGCCACGTGATCCGCCGCGCATCGCTGAATGGCTCCGGTGATGATCTCCTTTGCCCGCTTGTCGGCGTCCTCCTTGGCCTTGGACTCGATTTCCTTGATCATCAGGGACGCGTCGTGGCGTACATCCTTCTCGATCTCGTCCAACAAAAGGGCCTTCGCCTGGTCCACGGTAAGACCGGAGATCTTTTCCAGCTCCTCGATCCTCTTCTCAAGAAAACCATCCAGTTCCTTTTTCTTTTCCAGAATTTCCTGTTCGTGCTTAGTAATGCTCTCTTCTTTTTTCTCAATGTTTTCCAGCTTGCGGTCGACGGATTCCTCCTTCTGGATCAGCCGCCTCTCCGAGCGCTGGACTTCCGCTCTTCTTTCTCTGACGTCTCTCTCTGCCTCAGTGCGCATGCGGTGCGCTTCCTCTTTTGCTTCTAATGTAATCTCTTTCTTGATAGTCTCGGACTTCTTCTCCGCGTCCAGGATCAGGTTTCTGGCCTTCTGCTCTGCACTGCCGATAGCCTTCTCTCCGATGTTCTTACGCAGGATATATCCGACCAATAGCCCTACGGCCAATAGTACTATGCAAACAATAATCCATATTATTATTGGAGACATAAAAGCACCTCCTTTTCTATTAAATTGTTCCTGTCATGCCTTGTCCCGCTTTCCCAAAGCAGGGACCTAATCAAGCCCTCTATCTTTAAGGTAATTTTTAATAAAAAAAAATTGCATTACGGAATTAAATCTTGCTATATTCGCACAACATATATTATAATGTTGTAGTCGACATTATGTCAAGAACAAGAGGGGAAAACTATGAACAATTTTTCAAATTTGCTAAAAAACATCGATAAAATCCTCATAGCAGTGACCGTGCTTCTCGCCGGAATCAGCATTTTGATGATCGGCAGTACGCAGATCCAGAGCGGCTTCTTCAGCCGTGAGGTCATCGTGCAGATCGCCGCCTACCTGATCGGTCTGGTCGCCGTCTGCATCATCCTCCATTTCAACTACAACATGTTCTTCGGCATGGAGAAATATCTGTATTTGCTGTCCATCGTCCTGCTGCTTCTGGTATACATACCCGGCCTCGGCGTAGAGCTTTACGGAGCCCGTTCCTGGATCACCCTGGGCTTTACCACAGTGCAGCCTTCTGAGATCGTCAAGATCCTGTACATCTTGATCCTGGCAGGCTATCTCAGCGAGAACCGAGACATGCTGTACAACTTCAAAGGGCTTCTGAAAGCGGGCATCGTCGCCGGGCCGATCATCATCATCGTCCTGAAGGAGGACCTGGGAAGCGCCCTGGTCTTCGCGGCCATCTGGGTGGTCATGGTCTTCTTCGCGGGCATCGATCTGAAGGTCTTCGGCAAGTTCTTCGCCCTGGTCCTGGCCGCCGTCCCGGTAGCCTACGTATTCATGGCCGACTATCAAAAGGAGAGAATCGAAGCCTTCCTGCATCCCGATAATTTGGATCTTTCGGGCAACTATCAGGTCTGGCAGTCCAAGGTAGCCATCGGTTCCGGCGGCATCACCGGCAAGGGGCTGTTCAACGGCACCCAGAAGGAGCTGGACTTCATTCCCGTACAGTCCTCCGACTTCATCTTTTCCGTCATCGGAGAGGAGCTGGGGCTGATCGGCGGCCTGGTGGTCATCGGCCTGTTCGCCATTCTGCTGACCCGCATGGCGACCATCGTCCGGGACGCCCTGGATTTCTACGGCGCGCTGGTGGTGGTCGGCGTCATCGGCATGTTCACCTTCCAGGTCTTCGAGAATATCGCCATGACCATGGGGCTCATGCCTGTAACCGGCATTACCCTGCCCTTCCTCAGCTCCGGCGGTTCGTCCATCATATCCAACATGCTGGCCCTGGGACTGGTGCTGGACGTAGGCATGCGCAGCAAAGGGATCAACTTCTAACTTTTTTCAAGATATTTCCTCATCGCAGCCCTTCTCCCCTTTCCGGGGGAAAGGGCATTTTTAAAGCAACTTTTGGTTTATCAAACAGGGAGTTGTCATTCTATTGCGGCAAGGTCTGCGGCAAGGTCTGTTCTTTCACAGCAATTATGACTTTAATTATGTCCTTACAGTTGCTTTTTGTATTTCCAACACTCAATTGCTTCCTCTCACAAAAACACTACACATCCATTTATTAAATTTATCAGGCTCTTCAAATTGCGGATAATGTGCCGAATTGTCAAACACAACCATTTCGTGTATCGCGTCTCCATTCAGACCGTTTAAGAAGTTTTCTGCCGCTTTGGGCGAGGTCATGCCGTCATATGCTCCCATAACAAAATAAACGGGAATATCCAGCGTGTTTACAATCTCTGTAATGGGATTATTCAGCGCTTCTAATATTAATGTATCTTGATATTGGATTGATGCCGTGTAAAGACGAATCGCGTCTGTCAGATTATACTCTGTACCAAAGAAATATCCCATCCAATAGTCGGCATTATCGTTTATTTGCCTTGCCGCAAAGCCATATTTGCGCACATAATTTCTCGGGGTAATCTCTTCACCTCTTGAAATAAAATCGGTCAACGCGCGCAGCTTTGCCGTATCATCTTTGTTGCCTGCTTTTTCAGCCGCTTCTATGCATAATTCCAGCCCATCCAGCTCACTTTCGATTGTATCAGACATCTGACCTATTCCGACATAGGCGAGGTACATTTCAGGATGCTGTGAAGCTGCCATCGCAGCAATATATGTACCATAAGAGTGACCAATCAGGATTACCTTCTCTTTACGTAAATATGTCGATATATACTGTGTAAACGCGATCAAATCATCCACATGAGCAGAGGCAGTTACATCCGAATAGTCTTTGCCGAATTCATATGATTTTCCGCTGCCGCGCTGATCGTAATGAACGACTGTAAAATTCTCCTCAAGAGCACTTTGATATTTTCTCGCATAGGGTATTTCGGAACAGCATGGACCCCCATGGACAAAGATAACAACTGGATTGTCTCTGTCTTTTCCACGAATCATCATTTCAATATTTGCTCCGTTGATTTCTACCTTGCGTAATTCACTGATACTGTTATCACCTTTTATTTTTGGTGTCCACGTGGGAACAAATAATTCAATGGCGAGAATAAAAGCGAATATAATGCCAATAATCCTTATCAATTTTATAGCTTTCTTTTTCATTAGCTCATCCTTGTCATGTCAAAATAACGACCTGTACCATCACAGAAAACTTCCTGGTTAAGTTATTATATCATACAAATATGACATTTAACCTGTTTTTTTATAAAGTCAGCGGCAGGATTTTCACACCCCGCCGCCTGTGAACAGAAGACACGCACATCTACCATATCGTCGTACATATCCACGCAGCAAAAGCGCAAATAAACGGATATAGAATAATGCGGATTATCTGGCTTTTTAAATTAAAGCCGTATTTGTTATAGGCCTCTACCCCTTCAAGCTCGGGATAATAATGCTCAAAGAAGTGCGAACGAGTCATCAGCAAAAAGTCAAAGCAGATCATATCATAGGCCTTATAAACATACAGTATGATCAAAAACCTCGCAAAAAACTGCCGGAAAGCGAAGCTATTACTCACACCGTCCCATATGGCAATAACGAAATCCGCTATGAGCATCAGAAGTCCAGCAATCAACAGCGCCCATCCGAGTATATGTTGGCCTTTGAAGCGTTCTGGCTTGTCCTGTACAAGCTCCTGCGCTTCTTTGGGCGCCGAACCCATCAGTCTTTTGTCCTGCACCAGCGCGACCACCGAAAACAGCATGAGGGAAATCCCCAAAATTGCGAGTAATGAAAGTAAAAATGTTACCATATGTATGCGCTCCTTCTCATAAATTCCGATTGCCGCTGCCAGCGGCTGACGCCAACGGCCAATGCCAGCGGTCAGTATCGGCCAGCGGCGGTTAGCGGCAGTTAGCAGCGGTTAGCAGCGGTTAACGGCGGTCAGCGACGGTCAACATCGGTTAGCTTCATCTAACTGGTAGTATAGCACCAGATTATGAATTTTTCAACCGCTGCGGCAGATTGATTCAGAGCCTGCGCACGAAAAACATAGACAGGAATCTGAACGGAACATGAGCACATGGGACATAGAGCAGTCGAATCAGCAACCTTTTTTGATTTTTGGGGCAAATGTTGCGCGTTACCTTCCGACTCAGGCCTTCAAAACACTAAAACCGGCTGTTTTTTGTCAAAACCAGCGAAATGTTGCCAAATTTATGTATGATTATGTAATTACTTCCTCTTTTTGTAATACAAAAAACGATTTTATCTGAAAAACGATGAAGAACGCGCAACATTAATTGATTTTTTGACAAAAATCAGCCGGTCTGGAGATGCACTGGGATCTGCACACGAGATCTAGGTTCTAACTTATGTAATTTAGTTTCTATGCAGCACTTTCCGTTTATAGAAAGCTGCAGAAAGATGCAGTCACATTTCGTCTCTTCATGCCGCATAAATCTTAGATATCAGACAAAAGAGGCGTACAGCACAGGTGGTACGCCATATGGTACATAAAGAACGCCAAAATGTGGCTCGAGGCGTGAAGAACCGCAAAGAACTGTGAAGGGCAGTGGGCGGAAGTTTTCATTCGCAGGCCCTGCAGATTGACTGCTCCGCCTGCGGAGCAGAGATCTGATTTGCTGCGTTTTTATTAAATTTATCACTGACATCGCGGCAAAAGAGCTGCCCGCCCAGGGGAACATCTCTGAAAGCGGCCAGCTCTTTTTAAGTAAAGAGTATAATCTTGTATTCTAATTTTATATTGTCTGTAGTGATATATTACCTATATCTCTGTATCGTCTATACTGTTTATAGGCTCCATGTTATAGGCTCCATGCCGCCTGTGCGGCCCCGCGCCTATACCCCTCTCGCGGTATAAAACTCATCGATGGCTTCGTAAAACCCGTCGATACATTCCCAGCTGGCGTTCGGTCCGATATCGCAGCCGGAAGAGATCACGAAGTTAGGATATTCACAGCATTTTTCCATGATGGCCTTGGTGGCCTCCTTCATGGATTCCGCTGTGCCGAAGCAGAACTGAGCAGCCGGATCCACGTTGCCCATGACCAGCCTGTCGGCAGGCATCAGCGGGCAGATGTCCTCCATGTTGATGGCGTTGCCGAAGTGATAGCCCTCCGCGTTGATCTCGATCAGCTGGTCGGCGATCTTGGTAACGTTGCTTCCGCAGTTGTGGAATACGACGATGAACTCCTCGTCCTGCACAGCCTCTACGATCTGTCTGCAGTACGGCAGGACGAATTTTCTGCTCAGCTTCGGAGACAGCAGCCCCATCATCGGCTCCGCCATGACAAAGCCGTTGGCGCCTGTATTCTTCTTGTATTCCAGCGCGTATTTAATGATGAACTCCGTGCACTTTTCCAGGGTAATGGTGACCATTTCAGGATCCTTCATGCAGGCCATCATCATCTCCGTCATGCCGATCAGTCTTCCCGCCATGGTATACGGCCCCGCGATGCCGGCAAAGACCGGTCTGTCGGTGATCATCTCCGCCGCTTTTCTCACCGCATCGATGAAGATGCTGGTCCGCCCGTCGCCGATTTCCGGAACTTTCAGGTTTTCCGCGTCTTCCTTTGTCTTGATCAATTCTCCCATCGTAGCCGGAACATCATTCTCAGGAAGGCGGATCTGGCTTCCGCAGGCCTCCGCCTCGACGGTCAGATCCATCATGCTCAAAGCGGCCAGAGACGGCGTGCGCTCAGCGATGACCTTCATGCCGTCCGCCTGGGTCTGCGCGTCGGTGACCAGCTCCCTTACGGTGGCGCCCGTCAGCTTTACAGACGGAAAAGACAGTACAGGCACGCCCTTCTTGCGCGGATTCGCAATAACGTTTTCCTTCCACACTCTCATGTTCATCTTTTCACTCATTGGTTCTTTCCTCGCTCTTCCAACATTCTTTGATCATCTTTCATTTTAGATTTCATCTTTTATTAGATGTTATCTAATATAGATTAAGTCTACCATTTCACCTCTTCCCTTTTCTAAGAAAATTTTTAGGTAAATTGGTATCCCTACTGTGAAAAAGTGATGTGAAAAGAACTGTAAAGTACAGTTTACAAGGGACTGCACAGAGTGACGGTCTGGCGGAAAGTGTGCCGCCCGCCAGATTTTCCATGTGATGTTCAAGCTGCCGCGCTGCCCGCCGAACCAGGGTATTTGCCTGTTTCCACGCTCTCGGAAATATGGTAGAATGGAAAGGAAAGAACAACAGATCGGGCTTTAATGAGGTAAAGATAATGGTTGGAGAAATACGATGGACAAAATATTTTTGGTTGAGCCTGCTCTCATTTGGAGCATTTATGCTTGAGTATCTGTCAATATTTGTAATTGAAGCTATAGTTCTACATGTAGATATACAAAATTATACGGCACATCAGAGAAGTGTTCATTGTATTATAATGAGTTTTATGTGGGCGGTTTTCATTGGCATACTCTTGCTTTTTTCCAAAAAGCATTACCGTTTCCCAGCAAGAGGAAACCAAGAGGACAAGATTTCCTTGAAAAACTGGATAATAACGCTTGCTTGCTTTACTGGCTGTAAAATTATGACTTTCATTGATTGGCATACATTAAAGGTAATTGGAGAAGCACAGAGCAAAACCATATTTCAATTTTGCGCGCAATATTTATACTATATATTTGAAGTAATGCTTGTTATCTTAATCATCATATATGGGCAAAAATCGGTTGAAACTTTTATAAAAAAGGAGAGCTCAATTCCTTTTGGCGGCATCATATTGGCTATGACATGGGGAATATTTCATTTTGTATCAAGAGGGGTAGGCATTGAAATATGGAATGGAATTTCTACAATAATATTTTCTGTTCTTTCTGGTTTAATTTATATTAAATTAAACAGAAACTGGTTATATAGCTATCTTTTTATCGCTATGGGTTATTTGCTGTAAATTCCCGTTTATCGAGCGGACAAGGAGGGAGCGCATGGACGCACCTGTGGAATAGGTAAATGTGTGTATGCGGCAGAGGTGTTTCAAAAGACTGCCGACAGAAGAAATATAGAATTGCGGCTTATCAAGAAAAAGTAACATACATCGCAAGCTGACCTAAAAGAACTACAAAAGAAATACAAAAGAACCATAAAAACGCGCGCTTCAGTATCTCTCATACGTCGGCACGCGTCTTTTCCTCATTATTACGATCTCCGTGAGCTCAAATTCCATGATCTCGATCTCTGTGAGCTCAAATTCCATGAGTTCAATCCCCGTGAGCTCGATTTCTGTGAAGTCTAATGCAGCTGTCTCTGCGCCAGCTAGCTCCGTTATATCTGTTCTGTGATCCTTCCCGTGATGCGCTGGAAGTTCTCTTCGATGTAGGTGCCCGGCTTCAGAACGATGGGAACGCCCAGATTGGTGGAAATCTGGATATTTTCATCGTACTGAATGATCCCCGCCAGAGGCGGGCGCAGCATAGATGTGATCTCCCGCAGCCGCGGCGCGTATCCGGCGTTCATCATCTCGGCGATGACCTTGTTCAGCACCACGTACCGCTCCTGTATTCCCATGTGCAGCAGCTCCCGGTCCAAAGAGTCGGCGTCCCGCAGGGCGGCGTATTCCGGCGTGGTGATCAAAACAGCGGCTTCCGCTCCTGCCGCCGCCAGAACCAGTCCGTCGTCGATGCCCGACGGCGCGTCTATGATTACGTAATCATAGGTATTCTTCAGCTTTTCGCACAGGACCTGCAGGTGGAGGGGCGTCAGAGTTCCATCGTCCCTGGACGGCGGAGCCGCCATCAGATACAGGTCGTCAAACCGTTTGTCCCGTATCAGCGCCTGCTTGATGCGGCATACGCCGGTCAAAACATCATAGACGTCGTAGACCACGTGATTTTCCAGACCAAAATACAGGTCCAGATTCCGCAGCCCCAGGTCCATATCCACCAGAACCACGCTGCTGCCCCGTCTCGCCAGGGTGGCACCGAAGTTGACCGAGAACATGGATTTTCCTGTCCCGCCTTTTCCAGATGCGATTAAAAAAACTCTGCCCATTTGTTCCTCCAGTTATAACGCAAATTTCTATATCAGTTTCTGTGTGATTTCATCAGTTTCTATATGAACAACTATATGAATGACTACATGATGACTATATCATGACCATATCATGGCTGTATGCCTCTTACTGCACCTTGTTGGTGCCGTTCTGATCGATCTTGTATACGGCGATATCCTCTTCGTCATAAGCACTCATGTACGCTTCGATGATATCCCTGGCCACCGGCGCGGCGTTGGAAGAGTAGCCTCCCTCCACCAGCATGACGACCACCGCGATCTTCGGATTGTCGGCAGGAGCCATGGCGATGGTCCACGCGAAGTAGTCGTAGCCGTCCTTGCCGCTGTCGATCATGCTCTGCGTGATCTTATAGCTGCTGGCCTTGATCAGAGCCTCGTCTACCGTATCATCTTCGGACTTGTACCGATCCGGTTCGTCCTCCATCATCTGCTCCATGGTCTTCTTCACCTTGGTCCAGGTCACAGAGGTTCCTGCGGCGCTGTTCAGCGACGACAGGTGGGATTTCACGTAGGAGACCTCGCTCTTCGGCTGTTTGATGGACTGGTTCTCCGCCGTACCGGTCTTGCCCGCTACCTCGTAAGGCAGGCTGCTGAATACGCCGGACAGCGTACCGCTGGAGCATACTCGCTTCATGCCCTTGATCACCTCGTCCAGCGTCTCCTGGTCGATGCCCAGATCCACAGGGTCGTCCTTCACCTTGGCGCCTTCGCCTTCCACGCCGCTGACCAGGCTGACATGGTTGCGGACGCCGCCGTTGCCCAGGGTAGCCACATAGTTGGCCATCTGCAGCGGCGTATAGGCGTTGTCGCCCTGACCGATAGAAAGGTTGAACTGGTCGCCGATGCCCCAGGCTGCCTGGTTGAAGTAGTCGAACTTGACTCTGGCAGCTACCAGCTCCAGCTGGCTGTCCACCACGTCGGTCTGCTCGTCAAGCATCTCGATCAGTTCGCTGTATTCCGGATTTTCCTCCGCCCAGTCCGCTATGGTATACAGGTTCTCTCTGAGACGGTCATAGTCGTCCGCCACCTCGGCCGGAAAGATCTTATGGGCGTTGTTGTACAGGTACTCCCTGACGTTGAGCTTCTGCATATTCATCTTATTCTCGGCAGAAGGCGCCTCCGCGGCGACCTCGCCGATCTCGATGCCGGTCTCGTCGGCCAGGCCGAACTTCTTTGCCATGGCCAGCAGGTCATCGGCCGTCATAGAATAGCCCAGAGAAGATCCTGTGCCCCAGTCCTTGCCGGTAGCGATACAATAGAAGTAATAGTTGCAGGAATTGCCGATGCCCCATTCCAGATTTTCGCTTCCGTGGCTGCCCAGTCCGTCGTTGTAGTTGGAGCAGCCGAAGACCTTGTCGCCGTATTCGATATACAGATCGTCATAGATGAGCCGGTATGGATCCAGCCCCGCCTGCAGCGCGGCCAGCGCCGTAATCGGCTTAAAGGTGGAACCCGGCTGTACCGTCGCCATGGTGGCGTTGTTGTACAGAGGAGCGGGGCCGAACTGGTCCCGTTCGTTTTCCTTCTGCACCGACTCCCAGGCCTTTTCCGAGATGCCGTTGGCGAAGATGTTGGGGTCATAGGTCGGATAGCTGGCCATGGCCAGCACGTCTGACGACCCTGTCTCGAGGACCACAACCGCGCCGCTGCGGCTGTTGGACGCTCTGCTGATGCCTGACTTCAAAGCCTCTTCCGCCGTCTTCTGCAGATCCAGATCGATGGTCAGATACACGTCGGAGCCTTTCTCCGCCTCGGTTTCATCCAGGGTTTTCACGTATTCTCCGCTGCTGTTGACCTGGATCTTTCTGGTTCCCGCCGTACCGTGGAGCTTCTCCTCCATGGCCGCTTCTATGCCGTCCTTGCCTACCAGGTCAGAGGCGCTGTAGCCCAGCTTGTCTACATAGTACTCCGCTTCGCTTTCCGAAATGGCGCCCATATAGCCCAGAATGTGGCAGGCAACGTTTTTATATGGATAGTACCTCTCCGTTTCGGAAGAGATTTCAGCTCCTTTGATGCCGGATTCCTCGACAAAGACGATGGTCTCCTCGCTGATGTCCGAAGCGATCTTGATCGGCTGGTAACGGGTGAATCCGTTGGTGGCGATCTCGTTTCTTATGATGAAGATCTTCCGCGCCTCCTTGTCGCTGAGAGACTTGTCTATCTTGTAGTCCTCCCGCAGCTGCTTGAAACACGCCTTGGCGGAAACGCCCTTATCGATCTCATCTTGGGTAAAGCCGAACTTGCCCAGGAAGGTTTCCAGCTCGTTATCATAGGTGTACGTCATGCTCCGCACGGAGATCGGCGGGTCCAGGCCGTACTTGTCCTGCAGCGTTTCCATGGAATCGTAGCGGGCGCTGTCGCTGTCGTCCAGACCGTACTGGCTGCACAGGCGGCCGAAGGCTTCCTTTGCCGTCAGATCCGTAGGGAATCCCTGCTTTTTCAGCCATTTAGTGATCTTCTGCTTATAGGTGTAATAGAACTTCCCCTCGGAAGTGATTTTGATCGGGAAGTTGTCGGTGTATTCATCTCCGTTTTCGATCAGGGTGTTGATCAGCTCCAGAGACGCCTCGTTGATCTCCTCCGTGGTCAGAGAGCTGGCGTTGAAGTTGACGGTGAACACCTGCTTGTTGCCGGCCAGCAGCACGCCGTTCCGGTCGTAGATATTCCCCCGCGGCGCGGCCGTAGTGATCACCTTGGTATTCTGATCCGACGCCTCCGCCGACCAGCGGTCGTGCTGAAGAATGGTCACGACAAAGAGCCTGACGCCCAGGATCAGGACCAAAATCAGGATCACGCCGATGATCTGTCTGTATCTTGAACTAAACAGTCGTTGATTTCTATTTGCATTCATCTGAAGTACCTATCTCTTCTATGCTTAATAACCCTTTTTATCAACACCAGATAGAGCGCGCCGCCCGCCACAAGGTTGAGCAGCAGAGGCAGCGGCAGCGTCTTCATGGCATACAGATAACTGTACGGACTTCCCAGCGCCGCATAGATGCACCAGTACAGGGACGCGTACAGCCACGTGGAAAACAGCAGCAGCAATACGATGTTGACGAAGTTTTCCTTATTGGTAAAATGTTTCAAAAGCAGCACTGCCAAACCTGCTCCTACCAGACAAAGAGCCCCCGGCCCCACGTACATGCCGAAGAAAGCGTCCTCCAGCAGCCCAAAGACGCAGCCGTAGAGGATTCCCGGCAGGGTTTCATCGTAGACGAAGGTCAGAACCACGCCGAGGCATAGAAACAGGTTTACCTGTCCCCCAAAGCCGGGGAACAGGTTGTACAGAAACGGCTGCAGAAACAATGCCGCCACATATAAAATCAGCGCCCGCGAATATCTCATAGCACCACCGTAACTTTCTGCAGGGACTCGAAGTCTACAGAAGGCTTCACGTCTACCCGCTGCAGCTGGGCGTTGCTGTCATAGCGGACCTTTACGACCTTGCCGATCTCGATGCCGGCGGGATACACGCCCATGCCGGAGGTGACCAGCTTGTCTCCTTCCGACACGTCCGCCTTGTCATCCAGCATAAACCCGGACAGGATCCCGTCGCTGCAGCCTTCGATGACGCCGATCAGCTGCAGGTTGCCGGACACCTTAAAGGTGACCTTGTAGGATTCGTCAATGAGGGAAACCACCTTGGACCAGCCCTTGCCCACCGACTGAATCCTGCCGACCAGGCCGGAGCCGCAGATGACCACGTCCCCCTCTTCGATGCCGCTTTCCGAGCCGCAGTCGATGGTGAAGATGTTCATCCAGTTGGTTCCGTCCATGGAGATGACGTCACAGGAGACGATATCGTCTTCCCCGTCGATGCCCTTATAGTTCAGCAGCTTTGACAGCTGTTTCAGCTCCTTCAGCTCGTTGGCCGACAGCGTCATGGCCGCCAGCTGCTGCTTCAGATCCTCATTTTCCTTCTGCAGCTCCTCGTTCTCCTTCTGGATATCCTTGTACGAGAAGATCCCCGATACGTTGTCCGATATGCCCCCTGCCGCGCCGGACACCGGCTTCTCGATGGCTGAGTAAATGCTGCCTGCCAGATTGGAGATGAAATTCCCCTTGCCGCCAGAGGCGACAGAGGCGATGAGCACGATCAGACTGATCAGTATGACCGCCAGCAGAAAGCTTATTAGTTTATGACTTTTAATCCACTTCATACCCGTCTTTTCCTATCTTTTATTTACGCTGGTGGCGTAAATCTTCAGTTTCTCTATGTCGTTGAGGCTCATGCCTGTGCCCAGGGCCACGGCCTCATAGGCGTTCTCGGCGATCCTCGCCTTCATGCCTGTCCGCTTTTCGATCAGCTGATCCAGATTGTGGATCATGCCGCCGCCGCCGGACAGCAGCATGCCTGCTGACGCGATATCCGCGGCGATTTCAGGCGGCGCTTTCTCGATGGTGGACTTGATGCCGTCGATGATCATATCCACAGACTCCTGCAGGGCGATCATGATATCCCGGTTGGAAACCTCCAGGGTCTTCGGAAGGCCGCTGATGATGTCCCGTCCGCTGGCCTGGACCGTCTGAATGATCTCGTCGCCGTTCTCGTCGATATCCAGGCAGGCCGCGCCCACCTGAATCTTCAGGTATTCGGCGGTCTTTTCACCGATGAGCAGCGCGTGTCTCTTGCGCATGTACTGAATGATGGCGTCGTTGAACTTGTCGCCGGCATGTCTGATGGAGGTGCTTGCCACGATGCCCCCCAGGGCGATGATGGCGATATCCGTAGTGCCCCCTCCGATGTCGGCGATCATGCAGGCGGTGGAGCTGTCCACATCCATGCCCGCGCCGATGGCGGCAGCCATCGGTTCCTCCAGAATATACACCTCTGTAGCGCCCATATTGCGCACAGTCTGTTCTACAGCACGTTTTTCAACCTCGGTCACACCGCTGGGAACGCCCACGGCTACGCGGAAGTTTTTCATCTTTGTGGCCGGAACCGCCTTTTCGATAAAGGCCTTCAGCATGTCCGCCGTCCTGTCAAAGTCGGAGATCACGCCGTCCTGCAGCGGTCTCACCACGCTGATGTTGGCAGGGGCTTTGCCGATCATATCCTTTGCTTCCGTACCCACCGCCAAAGTCACGCCCCGGCGGTTGTCCATGGCGATGACAGAAGGTTCGTTGAGGACGATGCCGCTGTCCTTTATGTAAATCAGCGTATTTGCAGTACCCAGATCAATTCCCATATCCTTTGCTGTAAAAAAGTTAAACATGTATATTACCTCCAATATTCAATACAATCTCAGTCGATCAGGCCCAACTCACGCATACTGGCATATCTGCCGTCGCCGATGACGATGTGGTCCAAAACGCGGATGCCCAGAAGCTGGCCGCCCTGAATCAGCCGCTGGGTCGTCACCTCGTCCTCCCTGCTGGGGCTGGGGTCCCCGCTGGGGTGGTTGTGGACAAAGATGACCGCCGCCGCGCTCTTGCGCACCGCCATATGAAACACCTCTCTCGGATGCACCGGCGTGCTGGAAAGCTCCCCCACCGAGATATCGTCGATGGAAAGGATGCCCCCCTTCGAGTTTACCAAAACACTTTTAAAATATTCTTTCTTCGCGTACCGCAGTTCTTCCATGAAAATCCTGGCAATATCCTCGGGATTTTCTATGGAAATCCTCTCCGCCGCCGGGTGGGCCGATATCCGCTTTCCCAGCTCCGCCGCCGCCAGCAGAGCGGCAGCCTTGGTCTTTCCGATGCCGGCGATACGTGTCAGGTCCTCCGGGCAGCAGACGGCCAGTTCTCCCAGGCCGTCGGGAAATGCCGCCAGCACGTCCCCGGCCAGGCCAATGGCGGATTTGTTTTTCGTGCCCGTATGGAGGATCAAAGCCAGCAGCTCCGCGTTGGATAATTTGCTGATGCCGCCGGCCCATACCTTCTCTACAGGCCGTTCATTTTCCGGCAGTGATTTCATCTGCATCGTCTTCCTCCAAATGAAAACGCCCGCCTCTTCCAGTTACGTCGATCCTTTTAATTTGATCGCAAAATATCACCTTAAATTATATCATTCTTTGGCTTTTCTTACAAGCAAAAGGCACTAATATTTTTGCTCGCCGCGGGCAAAATATTTATTGAAATCACATTGAAGGAGGAAAAAAAGATGAATTGTAAATGCAACCGCAACATCCACTGCACTGTGTCCCAGTGCATGCACAACGAGGCCAAGGAGAATTACTGCACCCTGGACTCCATTACCGTAGGCACCCACGAGGCAAATCCTACCCAGAAGCAGTGCACAGACTGCATGTCCTTCGAGCTGAGATAGCAGCGCCTGAGGAAAGAAAGTCCATGCCTATTTCCCGATAGCCATGCACTTCGCCCCCTCTCTCCGCATATGTTTAATTGCAAAGAGGGGGTTACATATATGAGCAGTTCCTTTCCACTGCCACTATCAGAAAACGAAGAAAAAAAGTACGTCGAACTTATGGAAGCTGGCGACCCCGATGCGAAGGACGTTTTGATCGAAAGAAATCTGCGTCTGGTCGCTCATATTGCCAGAAAATACACCAATTCAGCCGCATCCCCAGAGGACCTGATCTCCATCGGAACCATCGGCCTGATCAAAGCGGTCAGCACCTACACCAGCAAGAAGTCCGCGCGGCTGGCAACCTACGCTGCACGGTGCATCGAAAACGAAATACTCATGAGCATCCGGACTGCCAAGAAGACCCGGCAGGAGGTTTCCATCAGCCTGCCCATCGGCACCGACAAGGACGGAAACGAAATCAGTCTCAACGATATACTGGGGACCGACCCCGACGAGATCATCGACAATCTGAACCTGAAGTTCCGCATCCAGGAGCTGTATCAGGTCATGGACCAGGTGCTCTCGCCGCGGGAAAAGAAGATCATCTACCTGCGGTACGGTCTGGACGGCGACGCGCCGAAGACCCAGCGAGAGATCGCCGCGTCCATGGACATCAGCCGCTCCTACGTATCCAGGATCGAGAAAAAGGCCCTGGGCAAGCTGCGCTGCGGCCTGAGTCAATAGAGCCAGTTTACGATTTCTTCAAAGACGGGAAGCGCCGAGCCGCTTCCCGTCTTTCCGTCCTCCGCAAAGACAGTGACCGTAAACCGGGGATGCTCCGCTGGAAAAAAGCCGGTAAACCAGCCGTGGACCACATCGCCGCCGGCTTCCGCGGAGCCGGTCTTGCCCGCGATGGACACGTGGGCCTGGTTTCCGGACCCCGTTCCGGTCAGGCAGACCTCCTTCATCATCTCGGCCACCGCCGCCGCTGTCTTCGCCGTGACAGTTCTGGTGCCTTCGTCCTCGCTGCTCTCCTGGCTCATGACCACATCTGTCCGGTGGCTGATTCCGCCGGCAGCGATGATATTGGTCATCTTCGCGATCTGGAGCGGGGTGACAAGGAGGCTGCCCTGCCCCACTGCCAGATTGGCCAGACCACTGTAGGCACAGTCCTCCTCAGCGGGAAAAGCGCCGGCCTCCTCGCCCGGAAAGCCGTCCAGCACCTGCTGACCGAGGCCCAGCCTCCGGGCCATCTCCAGGATATTCTCAGCCCCGACCTTTTCGGCTAGTTTGGCAAAATAGCAGTTGCAGGAGCAGGCAAAGGCCTGCTCCATATTCAGTTTGCCGTGGCCCTTCTCCTTGCCTTCGCATACCATCTTCACGCCGTTGACCTGCACGCTGCCGGTACAGGTAAAGGTAAACTCCTGATCTGCCAGGCCGCTCTCCAGGGCTGCCGCCGCCACCGCGATCTTAAACACGGACCCCGGAGGATACTGACCCTGAATCGCCTTGTTCATCAGCTCCCCCTGGTCGGAGGACAGATATCCGTCCAGCTGGTTGGGATTGAAGGCCGGCGTGCTGGCCATGGCCAGCACCTGTCCCGTGGCCGTATCCAAAACCACCGCCGCCCCTGTGATATTCTTCTCGTGGAGGATCTCTTCGACCTTCTCCTGCAGGGCCTTGTCGATGGTCGTGACCAGAGACGAGGGCTGCAGGCTGGCTCCCTCTCCCTGACTTTGAGACAGTCCCAGACCCAGCACCGGCTGTCCCGCCCCGTTTCCCGTCAGAGACAGGGCCGCCGGCGCCGCGGAAAGCCGGTACTGATACAGCTTTTCCAGACCCGACTGCCCCACGCCGTCCGCGTCCGTATACCCGATCAGATGGGCCGCCGTCTGACGGTCGTCGTACCGGGTCCCGCAGCAGAAGGCGTAAGCTCCGTACTCAGACACCAGCCTCTGATTGAGGATCCGGCTGAAACGCTCCAGCTTATACACCACATATGCTTCGCCCATGGCCCCTGCCTGACAGCCGCCGGCTCTTTCCATCAGCTGCTGGAAGTCCTGATCGATCCGGCTCTTTTCTATCAGGTAATAGTAGCACTGGCAGCTGTCTGTCAGCGGTATCATATTTCTGTCGTAGATCACACCCCGCCGGTCCTGGCTGTAGACCTGGATCGCCTGCTGTCCCTGGGCCCCTGCCGCGAGGGCGTCTCCGCAGACGATCTGGATATAGTAGAGTCTGCCGCACAGGGCTGTCACAGCCGCGGCCGTAATCAAAAACAGGGTCACCACCCTCTTCCGCGCATAGGTCATCACCGCCACCTCCAACAAAAAAAGACTTTGAAGGTAGCTTTCCCTCCAAAGTCTCCTGTTATACTCAAATGTTCAGATTACAGCCTGTGCATGAACAATCCGCTGCCCAGCTTCGGCTCAAACCAAGTGGACTTAGGCGGCATGATCTTGTCGCAGTCGGCGATGTGCATCAGCTCTTCCATGGAAACGGGATAGACCGCGAAGGCGATCCTCATGTCACCTTCGGCTCTTCTTACCAGTTCACCAAGGCCACGGATACCGCCGACAAAATCAATGCGTTCATCGGTTCTCGGATCTTCGATATGGAAGACAGGACCCAGCACCCGGTCCTGCAAGATGGAAACGTCCAGCGCCGCGATCTCATC
The DNA here is from genome assembly GCA_937997955.1 of uncultured Emergencia sp. GTDB lineage: Bacteria > Bacillota > Clostridia > Peptostreptococcales > Anaerovoracaceae > Senimuribacter. The sequence goes on from CALLDR010000180.1 coordinate 22,479, forward strand.
TTGCGGCACCAAAGCAGGATCCAGCTTCATGGAATACCAGCGGCCGTCCAGATACATGGAGAACTCATGGCAGACCGACGGCCGGTAAGGCGCTTCTCCCTGATCGGTCAAAGTGAATCCGGCCTGCCGGATCTTCTCAAAGAGCTGGTCCGGCGTGTTTCCCGCCAGATCGGCCACCACCCTGTTATAGTCCATGATGGCAAGGTCTCCCGCCGGGAAGATCACCGCCATAAAGTAATTGAATTCCTCGTCTCCGCTGAAACCCGGATGCTGCTCTCTGCGCAGCTTCCCCACTTTATACGCTGAAGCGCTGCGGTGATGCCCGTCGGCGATGTACATCCTCGGCACGCGTTCAAAGCACCGGGTCAAAGTCTCAATCGCCGCAGCCTCCGACACGATCCAGAGCCCGTGACGGACACCCCTTTGATCGGTAAAGTCGCAGTACGGGCTGTGCCGCTGCGTCCAGCTCTCCGTAAACGCCCTGATGCCGTCATCGTCGCGATAGGTCAGAAAGACCGGTTCGGTGTTGGCGCTGCAGGTGTCAAAATGCCGGATCCGGTCGGCTTCCTTATCCACCCGGGTCAGCTCGTGGCGCCGGATGTCGCCGTTCTCGTAGGCGTCGATGCTGGCGCAGGCGACGACGCCGGTCTGCACTCTGCCGTCCATGACCTGGCGGTAGATGTACAGGCACGGTTTTTCCTCCTGAATGAAAACGCCGTCGGCCAGAAAGCGCTCAATATTGTCCGCGGCCTTCTGATAAACCCGGCTGCTGTAGGCGTCCTCCTCCGGCAGATCGATTTCCGACCTGCTGATATGTAAAAAGCTGAAGGGATTGCCCTCAGCCATTTCCGCCGCTTCTTCGCGATTCATCACATCGTAGGGCAGGGCCAGCACCTGGTCTGCCTTGTCTGCCGCCGGCCGTACCGCGGCGAAGGGTCTAATGATCGCCATCTATTTCCTCATCTCCTTGCAGATATATTCTACGACCTCCTCGATGGTCATGTCCGTGGTGTCGATCTCCACAGCGTCCTCGGCTTTGCGGAGGGGGTCTACCTCACGATGGGTATCGTTGTAGTCCCGCTGGTTGATGTCGGCCAGGACCTGATCAAAGGTCGTTTCACTGCCCTTTGCCGTCAATTCGGCAAAGCGGCGTCTTGCCCGCTCCTCCGGAGCGGCCGTTATGAAAAACTTGTATTCGGCGTCGGGGAATACCACGGTCCCGATATCCCTGCCGTCCATGATGACGCTCTTCTGGGCGCCCATCTTCCGCTGCAGCTGGACCAGCCTTCTTCTGACCATAGCCAGGGCGGAGCAGTCGGAGGCCTGCCTGGAGATCTCCTGGGTGCGGATCCTGTCGCTGATCACCTGCCCGTCCAAAATGGTATCTCCTTTGCAAAAGTCTATCTCCGTGGTATCCAGCAGACGGCCTATGGCGGCCTCATCGGAAAGGGATACGCCCTGCTGCAGCATCTTATAGCCTACCGCTCTGTACATGGCTCCCGTATCGATGTAATCCAGGGACAGTCTTTCGGCTATGGCCTTGGCGATGGTACTCTTTCCGGCCCCGCTGGGCCCGTCGACAGCAACTCTGATGATATCTTTCATACTCACTCCTGCTTATTCTCACTTCTGCTTATTTCTACTTATTTCCAAATATCTTTTCGATTTCCTTGACAAAGGTGTTGACGTCTTTAAACTGCCTGTATACGGAGGCAAAGCGAACGTAGGCCACCTCGTCCAGCTCCTTCAGCTGTTCCATGACCAGCTCGCCGATAAAGGTGCTTTCGACCTCCTTCTCCATCAGGTTGTTCAGCCCTCTTTCGATATCGTAAGCGACCCGCTCCATCTCGGCAAGGGATACCGGACGTTTTTCGCAGGCCCTGATGATGCCGTTTAAGACCTTGCTCCGGTCAAAGGCTTCCCGCCTGCCATCTTTCTTAATGACCATGATGATGGATTCTTCCACTTTTTCATAGGTGGTGAACCGCTTGCCGCATTTCTCGCAGCCTCTGCGCCGGCGGATCGCGTGTCCTTCCTCTGTCGGTCTTGAATCGATCACCTTGGTGTCCGGATTTTCACAATATGGACATCTCATCTTTTCTTCCTCCTGTATCTTACCGTATCCTCCTGCCCCTCCGCCCCGGCAGCCCAGCGGCCCGGTTACGCGGCGCAGCAGCGCACTTGCGTAGCAACGCGGCAACGCAGCAACGTGGCGGCGCACTTGCGCGGCAGCACGGGCAGCGCAACGCAGTTGACAGCACGGGCGGCAGCGTCTCGTCGTCTATGAGTATTGTACTACATATTGTGGTATTTTACCAGAAAAAGATTCATCTTGTCCCCATCCTCCGCATAGTATAGAGAAGGAAGAACAACAGGAGGAACGAATATGCTGAGTACGGACAAACTGAAAAACAAGGAAGTCATCAATATCGCCGACGGCAGAAGCCTGGGATTCATCTGCGATATCGAGGTCAATCTAGCCAGCGGCACCATCGACGGCATCGTCATACCTGCCGAGCGGGGGCTTTTTCACTTTTTCGGCAGCAAAGAAGAAGATACTGTCATAAAGTGGGACAGGATAAGGACCATCGGCGACGACGTGGTCCTGGTGGAGCTGGACAACGGGTTTGGAGACATCGCCGGCTTTCTGCGATGAACCCGCGCCGCAGATCAAAGGCCGCGCGTCACAGGTCAAACCCCGCGCCGCAGATCAAGCACCCGCCGCGGCCAGACGCGCCGCAGATCGAATCCGCGCGCCGCAGATCAAGCACCCGCCGCGGCCAGACGCGCCGCAGATCGAATCCGCGCGCCGCAGATCAAACCCGCGCCAATGGAAAAAAGTATAACCTTCGCCTGCTTTCCGGGCGAAAGCTATACTTTTTTATTCTGTTTATTTTTTGTTCACTGCCTTATCTGACAGACGCGCCCGCCGCCCATGTGATGCGCAGGGCTGTTAAGCGCTGATCTTCAGATGCGCTTCGTTTGCGAAATAATCCCTGGTCTCCTTTGCCACCACGCCGCTGAGAGCGACCAGCGCGATCAGGTTTGGAATCGCCATCAGGCCGTTGAAAATGTCAGCGATGGTCCAGACGGCCTCTACCGTCAGGAACGGTCCGATGAGAACCGCCGCGATATACAGCCACTTGTAGGTCATCAGCGCGCCCTTTTTCTTGCCTACCAGATATTCCAGACATCTTTCAGAATAGTAGTCCCAGCCCAGAATGGTGGTAAAGGCGAAAAAGGCCAGACACATCATCAGAATGAAAGCGCCAGTGCTCTGGCTCCAAGGAAGTCCCTTGCCGAAGGCATAGGCTGTGCACTCCGCGCCTTCCAGACCCTGCTCCGCAGCCCCTGTGATCACCAGAGTGGTACCCGTCATGGTACAGATGATGATGGTGTCGATAAAGGTTCCTGTCATGGAGATCAGGCCCTGTCTTACGCTGGTCTTCGTCTGCGCCGCCGCAGCCGCGATAGGCGCACTTCCCAGACCGGCCTCGTTGGAGAAGATACCTCTGGCAACGCCCTTCTGCATGGCCAGCATCATAGCGCCTAAAGCGCCGCCTGCAACGGCTTTCACGCCGAAGGCGGACTGGACGATGGTGACGATGGCCGCCGGGAACTCTTTGATGTTATACAGGATAATCGCCAGGCAGACGACCACATAGGTGACAGCCATAAACGGTACGATGATGGTCGTAACGCTGGAAATACGCTGGATGCCTCCGACAACTACCAGCGCCGTGGCAACGGCGACGACGACGGCTGTCGCCACGACAGCGATGGAATATTCGCCGCCGAACAGGGAAACCGTGTGCTGGTTTGACGGATCGGCAAAGTTCTTAACAGCGGAAGCGATGCCGTTTACCTGGGTAATAGTTCCGATGCCGAGCAGGCCCGCGCCGATGCCGAAGATGGCGAAAAGCTTTGCCAGCCACTTCCAGCCGGAGCCCATGCCCTTCTCGATGTAGTAAAACGGTCCGCCCAGAGCGTGGCCCTCATCATCGATGGTCCTGTACTTGACCGCCAGCAGACCTTCGGAATACTTGGTTGCCATGCCGAAAAAGGCTGCCAGCACCATCCAGAACAGGGCGCCTGGGCCGCCCGCCACGACGGCGGTAGCGACGCCTACGATGTTTCCCGTACCGATGGTAGCGGCCATAGCCGTACAGAACGCGCCGAAGCTGGTAACCTCACCTTCCGCGCCTTCCTCGTTGCTGACCATGAACTTCAGGGCTTTGCCCAGCTTTCTGACCTGCAGCACCTTGACCCGGCAGGTCAAAAGGATGCCGGTTCCCATGATCAGCACAATGAGGGGAATCCCCCAGACGAAATCGTCAATGCTCTTCAATAATTCTGTGAAACCCATTTCTTTCATCTCCTCTTTCTTGTTCATGAATTTAAGCAAAACAAAAGCCGAATTTTTCAATCCGGCTCCAGAGAGATGACATAAGCTATTTAGATATTACACTATTTGGCTCTGTCCTCTTTGCCTGAGATATCACGCGCAGGTTGCTTATGCCTGCCCGCTTAAACCTTCGGCGACCTTCCGGTTCTCTCCAGAGAGATAGCTTCTTTTCACACCGACCGCGCCGCGCCTCGCACCGGCGCACATTCCTCTGCCTGAACAAAAGGAAAGGCCAAATCGGATGATATACAAACTAACGTAGTACAGTGTATCACACAATTTGGCCTATTGCAACAAATTTTCCTGAAATTTTTAGGTTTTTTTGTTTATTTTTCCGTTGCGTATTCCATGACCTTATCCATAACCTTGTTCAGCAGCATGGAAGACCTGGTATTTCTGTTGTCCAGATACTCCTTAATGCTCATGCCGTAAGCGGATTCAAAGGTGTCCTCGTCCATGCCGGAAGCCTCCAGCACCTGGTCGATGTACTCCTGATACTCGTCATCGGTAACTTCCAGTTCTTCCTTTTCCGCGATGGTGTAGATGATCATCTCCTGGAACATGTTGGTCTCCACGTAGTTGGTCACCAGGTCGTTCAGCTCTTCTTCCGTATAGCCTACGGTTTCCAGATAGTCCTCCCACTCCATCTCGTTGTCCTCAGCGTCCTGCTTCATGGCCGCCATCTCGTCCTCGATCTTCTGATCCTTTTCCTCAGGATACTTGATGATCTCGGAGTTCTCCACGATCTGCTCCCAGAGAGCCTGCTTCACTTCATTTTCCGCGGTCTCCTGCTTTTCAGCCAGCAGATCCTTCTTTACGGAAGCCTCGTAATCCTTCAGGTTGTCGTAGTCGCTGTTGGCCTTGACAAAGTCCAGGTCGTAGTCAGGCACTACCTGCACGTCCTTGGTTTTGATCTTGACCTCAAAGGTAACGTCCTTGCCCGCGACGTCTTCGTTCTGATAGTCGTCCGGGAATTTCAGATCCAGCGTGACAGTCTCGCCGACTTCCTTGCCGATCAGTCCGTCTACAAAGCCGTCGATCATGGACGTCTGGCCGATGGTGATAGGATAGTCGTCACTGCTGCCGCCATCAAAGGTCTCTCCGTCGATCTTTCCCTCAAAGGATACGTTGATGGTATCTCCGTCCTTGACAGTTCCGCTTTCGGACTTCTCAGTGGTGGCCGCCGCCTGACAGCGGCTGTCGATCTCATCCTGCACTTCCTCGGAGGTAACGGAAACGGAAATCTTATCGTATTCCAGGCCCTTATATTCGCCGACCTTTACGTATTCAGAAAGGTCCAGATCGCTATAAGGCTGCTCCTCGCTGCCGCAGCCGGTCAGAACCAGCGCGGAGGTCAAGCTCAATGCAGTGATCAGGCCTGCGCATAGTAGTTTTTTCTTCATAATTGTCTTCGTTCCTTTAATCATATACTTATCTGCCGCCTAGCCCCGCGGCCGCCTCCGGCCGCAGCAGCAGACTATCCCATTTTATCACGGCTTTTTCCGATTTTCAAACGTTACAGGGATATTTCACGTAAAATACACAATCTTTTACAAACCGTCATATTTACTCGGTGTGCACCTCTAATTCGGTAGCCTTCTTCGCCTTTCTCTTCTTCTTGCTCTCGGAGGTTACCACGATGTATACCAGCATCAGGACCGTTACCAGATACGGTACGGCGGCCGTCAGATCGCTCGGCACGCCTACGGACTGGAGTCTGAGACCCAGGGCCTGCAGGAAACCGAAGAGCAGGGCGGCGCCGAAGACCTTAGGCGGATTGGCCATGCCGAATACGACGCAGGCGAAAGCGATAAAGCCGCGGCTTGCGCTCATGCCTTCTGTAAAGCATTTCAGATATCCCAGCGACAGATGAGCGCCCGCGAAACCGCAGAAGATGCCGCAGAGCACGCTGGCCAGAACCTTCATCTTTACCGGGTCGATGCCGGCTGTTTCCAGCGCCTCCGGATGTTCGCCGGCGGCTCTCATCCAGAATCCGTACGGCGTCCTGTACAGGAAGACCCATACGCAGAACACCAGCACCCAGGACAGATATACGAAGATCGAGTGGCCGCTGAGGACAGGTCCGATGAACGGGATTTCCTTGATCAGCGGGATCTGCACGGTCGGCAGCCCTTTGATGGCGTCGTCTACCCAAGTGCCTACCTGGCCGTATACGTTACGAAGGATAAATACGGTCAGACCAGCCGCAAAGGTGTTTAAGGTCATACCGATGATAAACTCGTCGCTCTTCAGCTTTACTACGAACAGCGCGAAGAACAGGCCGATCAGGATACCGATCAAAACGGCAGCCAAAACGCCGATCGGCGCGCTGACGAACATGAAGCTGAAGGCTACGGCCACAAACGCGCCGGTCAGTATCATACCCTCCATACCGATATTCATGATGCCCGCATGTTCTGTGAACAATCCGCCCAGTGCCGCAAGGATAACGGGCGTGGCATTACGGATCGTATTCTGGAATAATCCTACACTAAAGATTGCTGCTATCTGATCCCACATTTGCCTCCATCTCCTTTCCTGCTTTCGCTTTGGCCTTGGCCTTGGCGGCCTGCTGCATTCTCTTATTGGTGATCCACGCTGAGATACCCTTCTCCGCTGCCATCAGGAAGATGATGATAGAGAAGATGATATCATAGAGCTGTGATGAAATTCCTACGGTCATATCCATCATGGTAGCGCCTGTGCTCAGCATGGCGAAGAACACGCTCATGATGATGATGCCCACCGGGTTGTAGTTCATGATCATGGCGACCAGCATGCCGTCGTAGTAGAACTCGTTGCTGACGCTGTCCGTCATACGGCCCTGATAGCCGTAGATCAGCATCATGCCGACGAAGCCGCAGATGGCGCCGGAGGCGATCATGGAACCGATCATCAGCTTGTCAGCCTTCAGGCCGGAAAACTTGGCGAAACGGTAGTTCTCGCCGGTCACCTTCAGCTCAAGGCCGACGCTGGTCTTCTTCATGATATACCAGATGAAGAAGGTTACGATGGCACCGGCCAAAAAGCCTGTGCTCAGGTTGGACGCTGTGATCAGCTTGGTAAACCGGAGCGGATCCGCCAGATAGTCAGTACCCTTGGTAATGGACTTCAGCGGCGATACCCACGGTCCGTTGACCAGATAGGTACACACTTTGATGGCCACCGTGTTCAGCATGATCGTGGTGATGACTTCGTTGACGCCCAGCTTTACCTTCAGGACCGCCGGAATCCACGCGTAGAAGCCGCCTACGATGACCGCGCTGAAAAACGCCAGTATGATGACGATCGGCGTCGGCAGGCTGGAAAACCACAGGCCGACCATGGTAGCCGCCAGAGCGCCGAAGAACAGCTGGCCTTCACCGCCGACGTTGAACAGGCCGCCCCGGGCGCCGATGGCCGTTGCCAGGCCCAGCAGGCACAGTGTCATGGCCTTTTCAATGGTGTTGCCGATAAAACGGGTGTTGCCTACAGCGCCTTTGACCATGGCGCCGTAGCCCTCTACCGGGCTGTAACCGGTGACCAGCATGAGCAGTGCGCCGATCAGAAGAGCCACCACAATGCTGCCGACCAGGGTAAAGATATACTTGGTGTCGATATTCTTCAAACCTTTCATGCCTGCGCGCCTCCTTCCTGTGCTTCTGCCTTTTCGCTGCGGTCGCCCGTCATGTAATAGCTGATATCCATCTTGCTGATCTCGCCTTCCCTGAACTCACCGGTGACCTTGCCTTCGTACAGGGTGATGATCCTGTCGCTGAGACGGAAGATCTCGTCCAGGTCAGCGCTGACCAGAAGGATGGCGCAGCCCGCGTTTCTCTTATCTATAATACTCTGGTGGATGAACTCCATAGCGCCTACGTCGACGCCTCTTGTAGGCTGCGCGATGATCAGGATCGGTGTGTCAAAGGAAAACTCTCTGGCTACGACCACCTTCTGCATATTGCCGCCGGACAGAGAACCGACGGTAGTATCTACGCCGGCGCCTCTCATGTCGAACTTATCGAACAGCTCCTGCGCGTATCTGACAACGGAGGACCGCTTCAGATGGATCCCCTTCTTGGCGAATTCCGGCCGGCGCTCCTTACCGATGATCAGGTTGTCGGTAATATCAGACAGCACGGAAACACCGGTGGAAATTCTGTCCTCAGGAATGTGAGCCAGGCCCAATTCTCTGATCACGCCAGGATCTTTGCCGTTGATGACGGTTCCTTTGATCAGCACCTCTCCGGCCTGAATATTCCGCATGCCTGTAATGGCCTCAAGAAGCTCGCTCTGTCCGTTGCCCTCGATGGCGGCAATACCCAGGATCTCTCCCGCGTGCACCTGCAGATCTACGCCGCGCACTGCCAGCAGACCCCGGTTGTCCGCGACGTGAAGATCCTTTACTTCGATCTGCACATCTCCCTGCTGGCCTTTCTTCTCCAGCTTGTCAAAGAGAACCTCGCGGCCAACCATCATGGACGCCAGAATCCGTTCATTGACATCTTTGGTTTCCACTACGCCGACCAGCTTTCCCTGGCGCATGACGCCTACCCGGTCGGAGATGGCCATAACCTCGTAAAGCTTATGGGTGATGATGATGACGGTCATATCCTTCTCACGGACGATACGCCTGATAACGTCAAATAATTCCTCTGTTTCCTGTGGAGTCAGGACAGCTGTAGGTTCGTCCAGGATCAGAATATCAGCGCCTCTGTACAGGGTTTTCAGGATCTCGACCCGCTGCTGCAGGCCGACGCTGATCTCACGTACCACGGCCTTCGGGTCCACCACCAGGCCGTAATCATCGACCAGGTCCTGAGCGGCCTTCTCCGCCGCTTTTAAGTCATAGAAGAACTTGTGCTTTCTCGGTTCCTTGCTGAGGGCGATATTCTGCGCCACAGTAAAGGAAGGTACCAGCATGAAGTGCTGATGCACCATGCCTACGCCGTTTTCGATGGACTCGCTCGGCGTGTGCTTTTCCATTTTGTTTCCTTTGATGTAGACATTTCCGTTGGTCGGCGTATTGATGCCGTAGAGAATGTTCATCAAAGTACTCTTTCCAGCGCCGTTTTCCCCTACCAGCGCAAAGACTTCGCCCTTTTTGATATCAAAGGATACGTCGTCGTTGGCCAGTACGCCGGGAAACTGCATGGAAATGTGTTCAAATTTTACAATCGTGTCTTGCAAAGTCATTACCCCGCATTTCTTTTAAAATTCTGTTTCTGTCCGCTCTGTCTTCATTATTATCTATCGCGAAATCGAAAAAAGGCGCGGCGCTTTGCACGCCACGCCTCATTCACTAAGCTATTTACTTGCTCTGTCGATTATAAAGCTGTGTCAACAACCAGGTCGCCGCTGTTCAGCTTTTCGATCTGTGCGTCCAGTTCAGCCTTCAGTTCGTCGGAAACCAGCTGTTCCTGATCGTCAGCGCCGTAAGCAACCGCTACATAGCCGCCGCCCATACCAGCGTCAAATACTTCTCCGCCAGCGAAGTTGCCGTTTTCTTCGTAATCATTTACGATATCGACGATGGATTTGCCAACTTCCTTGATCATGGAGCAGAGGATCTGGTCAGCGTATTCTTTCAGAGTGATTCTCTGATCCTGGTCAACGCCGATGCACTTGATGCCCAGCTCTTCAGCCTTCATGATCGCGCCGTTTCCGGAGCCGCCTGCTGCGCAGAAGATGATGTCAGCGCCCTGGGACTGCTCAACCTGAGCCGCCTCTGCGCCTAAGTTTGTATCGGACCAGTCGCCAGTGTACTGGTTAACGACTTTGATGGTCTTTCCAGCATCTGCGGCCGCGTCCTTAACGCCCTGCTCATAACCAACGCGGAAGTCGTTGATAACAGGAATGTCCATGCCGCCGATGAAGCCAACTACGTTGGATTCAGTCATCTTGCCGGCAATCCAGCCTACCAGGTAGGAACCTTCGTTCTGCTTGTAGGATACGCATGTAACGTTGTCGCCGATCTCTTCCAGCACGTTATCGCACCATACGAACTTGGTGTCAGGATAATCTGCCGCAACAGTGCCGACCATGTCCAGTTCGGAACCAACAGCGATAACCATACCGCCGTCGCCGGCTTCGTCAGCAGCACTTCTCAGGTTCTGCTCGAACAGGTTGGAATCGTTGTTGCACTCTACAACTTTAGCATCATAGCCTGCGTTCTGCAGCTCGGTGATGCCTGCGTTAGCGGAGTCGTTAAAGGACTGATCGCCCAAGCTTGTGGAAATGACGCATCTGACAACTGTGTTCTTTGTTGCTTCACCAGCATCTCCGCCTTCGTCATCGCTGCCGCAGCTTGTCATGAACAGAGACATGGAAAGTACCATAACGACAACGAGAGCTAATGAAATAAATTTCTTCATGTTCATCCTCCGTAATTTTTCCTAGCTTTCGCTATAAAATATTTCATCACAATTTTAACACATTGGCAGAAATTTCGCAACGCCATTTCATTGGTAATCGCAAATTTTTATGTAGTTTGGTGTATTTTGATGTATTTTGACGGGTTCGCGCGCCTGTCTCTACAGCTCATGTTTTCCCTGCCGCAGCCTCTTCAGGACTTCTTTGAACCCGTAATCCAGCTGCTTTCTGTCGTGGCAGTCGCTGGACAGGATCACCGGACAGTCCAGCTTCTCGATCTCCGCCAGCAGAAAATCCGCCGGATAGGGCCTGCTGCGGTAGCCTCTGGCCATGGCGCCGGTGTTGATCTCGAAGACTGGCTTTTTCCCCGCGCCCTCTCTGCCTGCCGCCACGGTCCGCAGGGCCTTCAGCGCGGCCTCCTGATACCAGTCCGCCTCTTCATCGAAGTGCTTGTTTCCCTCGTTGAACTTGGTGACCAGGTCGAAGTGGCCTATGATGTCCGCCTCTGTGCGCCGCAGCACGTCGGCCTCGATCTCATAGTACCGCTCCACATAGGCTCTGTAGTCTCCGCCGAAGAAGCGCTCTACGTTTTGCGCCATGACCGCCTCCGTATTGTCCACCGACAGCATGACGCCGTCCTTTTCAATGGAATGAACAGAACCGATGACAAAATCGTAAGGGTAATCCTCTTTTTCTCCGTAATAGTCCATCTCCACGCCCAGAAGGATATCGATCCGGTCCTTATAGGCTTCCTGAAGCCGCCGGACCTCCTGCCGGTACTTCAGCGTGTTCCCTTTGCTCATGCAGTAGTCCTCATCGTGCACCGAGTATCCGTGGCCGGAAAAGCCCAGGGTTTTAAAACCCAGATCCAGGGCGGCGCGGACCATGTCCTCAGGCGCGTCCTTTCCGTCACAGTAATAAGTATGGGTGTGCAGATTCACGTCCCCTTTTGGATTCAGCAGCTTCATTTCATCTTCTCCTGTTTTACCTTGTGGTCGATGATGTGGCGGGAAGCCAGCTCATCTAAAACGTCGTCCACGCTGATGCCCAGTTCTACCATGAGGACCATGACGTGATAGGCAAGATCGGCGATCTCGTAGACCGTCTCCGCTTTGTCCTCGGCTTTGCCCGCGATGATGACCTCGGTGGACTCCTCGCCCACTTTCTTCAGTATTTTGTCCAGACCCTTTTCAAACAGATAGGTCGTATAGGAATTCTCCGGCATTTCCGCCTTTCTTCCCTGCAGCATCTCATACAGGCCCTTCACCGAAAACTCTTCTTTTGTTTCTCCCAGAACAGGGAACTCGAAGCAGGAATCGTTTCCAAGGTGGCACGCAGGTCCTTCTTTGTTGACCATGACCACCAAAGCGTCTCTGTCGCAGTCTGCCGTGATGCTGACGATGTGCTGCCAGTTGCCGCTGGTCTCGCCTTTTCTCCAAAGCTCCTGGCGGGACCGGGACCAGAAGCAGGTCTTCATCTCCTTCATGGAGATTTCCAGGCTCTCCCGGTTCATATACGCCAAAGTCAAAACCTTCTTAGACTTCGCGTCTGTTACGATGGCCGGGATAAGTCCCTTTTCATCAAATTTCAGTTCATCTATCTTTACCATTTCTGTATCTCTCCTTCATCATAAACCTACAGCCTGACGTTGACGCCGTCCGCCGCCAGGGCGGCTTTCAGATCCCTGATCGCCACCTCCCCAAAGTGGAAGATGGAGGCCGCCAGCCCCGCGTCTATCGACGGGATCTCCCGGAACAGCGCGATAAAGTCTTCGATGCTTCCCGCGCCGCCGGACGCGATGACCGGCACGCTGACCGCCTCGTTGACCGCCTTCAGCATCTCGATATCAAAGCCCTGCTTTACGCCGTCCGTATCGATGCTGTTGACCACGATCTCTCCCGCGCCGCTGGCTTCTCCCCGCTTGATCCACTCGATGGCGTCAAGACCGGTATCTTCCCTGCCTCCTTTGGCGAAGACGTGAAAGCTTCCGTCCACTCTTTTGATGTCCACGGACAGCACCACGCACTGGTCGCCGTACCGCTTTGCCGCTTCCGCGATCAGTTCCGGATTCCGGATAGCTCCCGAATTGACGGAAACCTTATCAGCGCCGCATTTGAGCACCCGGTCAAAGTCCTCCAGGGTGTTGATGCCGCCGCCTACGGTCAGCGGAATGAAGATGGTAGACGCCACCTCCCGCAGAATATCCGTAAACAGCTGACGCTCTTCAAAGGACGCGGTGATGTCGTAGAAGACCAGCTCGTCCGCCCCGTTTTCGCTGTAGTATCTGCCCAGCTCCACCGGAGACGACACGTCGGCCAGCCCCTCAAAGTTGACGCCTTTAACCACTCTGCCGTTCCGCACGTCCAGACACGGTATGATCCTCTTGGTTATCATCTGGTTTCCCCCTCTCTGACAGCCTCCGCCGCGGCAATAGCCTCAGCCAGATCGATATCGCCGGTATACAGTGCCTTTCCTATGATGGCTCCGTACACGCCCATATCAGCCAGCGCCGCCACGTCCTCCATGGACGACACGCCGCCGGAAGCCACGATGTCTACCGGATATTTCTCAGAAAGCTCTCTGTACAGCTGCCGGTTGGTTCCCTCCATGGCCCCGTCCTTGGAAATATCCGTACAGATGATACAGCTGACGCCGTCGGCCGCCAGCCGCGCGAAGATCTGATCCACCGTGATCTCGGACACTTCGGTCCATCCGTGGATCGCCGCGTTTCTGCCGTCGATGTCCACGCCAACAGCCACGCGGCCGCCGTATTTTCTGATCATATCGGCGGTAAAGTCCGGGTCCTTGACCGCGATGGTCCCCAGGATCACCCGCCAGACCCCCGCGTCCAGATACCTTTTGATGGTCTCCTCGCTGCGGATGCCGCCGCCGATCTCCACCTTCAGGCCCGACTCCAAGGCCAGAGCTCTGACCACGTCAAAGTTGGGGTTGTCCCCGTCCTTGGCGCCGTCCAGATCCACCACGTGGAGGAACTCGGCCCCCGCCGCCGCGAACTTCTTCGCCGCAGCCAAAGGGTCGTCGCCGAATACCGTCATCTGGTCGTAATCTCCTTTCAGCAGGCGGACCACCTTGCCGCCCCTGAGATCGATCGCTGGAAATATTTTCATAAAACTCTCTCCTCTATAACTCGTTAAACCCACGCAAAATCTTCATGCCCGTTTCCCCGCTCTTCTCCGGGTGAAACTGGACGCCGCACACGTTTCCGTCAGCCACGGCCGCCGTCAGCTCCGCGCCGTACTCCGCCGCGGCGATGACGCTGTCCTCACAGTCCGTTCCGTAATAGGTGTGAACAAAGTAGACCCACTCCCCTTCCTCTACGTATCGGAACAAAGGGTGTCTGTCCCGGCCTTCCGGAAAACGCAGGGCGTTCCACCCGATGTGGGGCACTTTGTAATCCGCGGGCACCACGCCTTCCATGGTGACGACGCTGCCTTTGATCAGGCCCAGTCCGTCGTGCTCCCCGTACTCATAGCTCTTCTCAAAGAGCAGCTGCATGCCCAGGCAGATACCCAGCAGCGGCTTCCCCGCCTTCGCCTGCTCCAGCACTACATCGGCAAGACCGGTTTGCCGCAGCTTTTCCGCCGCGTCGCCAAAGGCTCCTACGCCGGGCAGAATGATCTTGTCCGCGGCCCGGATCTCCTCAGGATCGCTGGTCAAAGCGGCTTCCGCCCCGATGTATTTCAAAGAGCTGTACAGGGAAAAGATATTGCCTACGCCGTAATCTACAATCGCTATCATGTGTATGACTCCTCTCCGTTACAGGACCCCTTTGGTGGAAGGGATCTCGTCTTTATAGACCTGGTCGATTTTCACCGCTTTTCCCATGGTCCGGCCAAAGGCCTTGAACATGGCCTCGATGATGTGATGGGTGTTTTCGCCGGCCAGCTGCTTAAAGTGCAGGGTCACCTCCGCCTTCCGCACGAAGCCCAGAAAGAACTCCTTTACCAGCTCCGTATCGAAATCCCCCACTTTGTCCGCCGGGATCGACACGTCAAAGCCCAGACAGTCTCTGCCGGAGACGTCCACGGCGCAGACCATCAGGGTCTCGTCCATGGGGAGGATAATGTCGCCGTACCGGGTGATGCCCTTCATGTCGCCCAGAGCTTCCTTGAAGGCGCTGCCAAGGGCGATGCCGATATCCTCGGTGGTGTGGTGATAATCCACATAAGTGTCTCCCTTGCAGGCCACCTCCAGATCAAAGCGGCCGTGGCGCGAAAACAGGGTCAGCATGTGGTCTAAGAAGCCGCAGCCGGTGTCGATGCCGCTCCTGCCGCTGCCGTCCAGGTCCAGCCGCAGGACGATGTCTGTCTCCGCGGTCTTTCTGATGATTTCACTCTTTCTCATGATTCCAGTTCTCCTATGATCTCTTTGGTCGCTGCCAGCAGCCGATCCATCTCCTCGTCTGTACCGATGGTGATCCTATTGTACTGGCAAATCTGCTCTTTGTCAAAGTGGCGGACGAGAATGCCCTTTTCCTTCAGCCTGCGGTAGTACGCTCCGCCGTCGATCCGGTCGGATCTGACGAAGAGGAAGTTGGCCCTGGACGGCACAGCTTCAAAGCCCAGCTCCCGCAAAGCCTCCTCTGTCCGCTGGCGGGTCGCGGCGATCTTCCGGCAGTTCTCCACATAGTAGTCGTTTTCCTCGATGGCCGCGATGCCCGCCGCCGTGGTGAGCCGGTTGACGTTGTACGGGTTGGTGGAAAATTTGATCTTTTCCAGATCGGAGATCAGCGCCGGACTGGCGATGGCGAAGCCCAGTCTGGCTCCCGCCATGCTTCTGGATTTGGAAAAGGTCTGGACCACCAGCAGGTTTTCGTACTTGTGGACCAGATCCACGCAGCTCTCCGCGCCGAAGTCCACATAGGCCTCGTCGATGAGGACCACGTGCTCCGGATTGGTCCTGACGATGTCCTCGATCTCATAGAGCTGCAGGGTCTTCCCCGTCGGCGCGTTGGGATTGGCGATGACGATCATCTTGTTCTGGCACACGTAGTCCCGGGCGTCGACGGAAAAATCCGCTGTCAAAGGCACCTTCTCGCAATCGATGCCGTAAAGCTCCGCGAACACCTCGTAGAATCCGTAGGAGATCTCCGGGAACATGACCTTTGTCCTGCCTCCCGCGAAAGCCATGAAGGCGAAGTTCAGGATATCGTCGGAGCCGTTGGCCACGTAGATATTCTCAGGCTTCATGCCGTACAGACCCGCCAGCTTCTGCTTCAGCGCCCGGCTTTCCGGGTCGGAATACAGCCGCAGGTCTGCCGCCTGGCCGCTGTTTACGGCCGCCAGCACCTTTGGCCCCGGCGGATAGGGGGATTCGTTGGTGTTCAGTTTGATATAGGTTCTTCCCTGCGGCTGTTCCCCGGGGGTATAGGCCTGCAGTTTTCTGTATTTTTCATTTAAAAACTTGCTCATTTTATATTACCTCGTTCATTGATGCTGTTCACGCCGCATCCCCCTGACGTCTGTCAAAAGCCGCGGCGGACACCCTTTGATGGAAGATATAATGGAAAATTTACCGGACGATCTGGGCAGCCAGGGCGTCGCGGACACCCTCGATGGCCTCGGTCTTGAATTTGAAGCCGGCTTTATTGGCGATGAGCCGGGCGCTGATGGGGACGATGGTGTCGAAGACCATCAGGTTGTTCTCTTTCAGGGTTTTGCCGGTCTCCACGATATCCACGATGACGTCGGACAGTCCCAGGATCGGGGCGATCTCGATGGAGCCGTTGAGCTTGATGATGTCGATGTCCCGGCTCTCTCTTTCGTAGAAGTTCTTCGCGATGTTGGGGAACTTGGTGGCTACCCGCAGAGTCCGCTCGGTGGGATCGCGGAAGTCTTTCTTCGCGGCCACAGCCATGCGGCACTTGCCCAGGTTCAGGTCCAGCAGCTCGTAGACGTCCGGCTCGTATTCCAGCAGGATATCTTTTCCGGCCACGCCGATATCGGCCGCGCCCCGTTCCACGTAGATGGTCACGTCGGAGGGTTTGACCCAGAAGTACCGGACGCCCGCCTCCTCGTTCTCAAAGATCAGCTTCCGGTTGTCCTCTTTGATGGAGGGGCACTCGTAGCCCGCCTTCTCGAACATATCGTATACTTTCTGGCCCAGCCTGCCTTTGGGCAGGGCCACGTTAATCATTGTCTTCAAGGATCACTACCTCCCCGTCTATGATCTTCATCAAAGTCCTGTAGGTCAGTTTGCCGGGCAGCTGTTTCTGGACGGAAACGGCTTTGCCCCCATCCCGCAGGGCTTTGGCTTCTTTCAGCACTTTGCTGACGTCTGAATCCCCATCATAAAGAAAGACCACATCGAAGTCATACTGTTTTTCGTATGGTTCGAGACGGTCCAGAGAATCCAGATATACGGCAAAGCCGATGGCTCCGCCAGTTTTGCCCATGCGCTCCATCAGCCGGTCGTACTGGCCGCCGGAGAGGACGCTTGTGGGGATGCCGTTGATAAAGCCTTTGAACAGCAGTCCGCTGTAATAGCTCATATCGTTTACGATGGAAAAGTCGATGTTGATGTTTTTCGCCAGCTTGTTCTTTGCCAGCACGCCGCAGATCTCTTCCAGTTCTCGCAGGGCATCCTTCGCTCCGTTATCCAATTTCAGCTTTGACAGCCGCGACAGCACTTTTCTGTAGCCGCCGTAGGTGGATACCAGAATCTCTAAGGACTCGTCAATTTCTTTATCTATATGATGGGCATGGCAGATCTGATGGATCTCATGGATGTTCTTCTCGCTGATGCACTTTACGATCTGCTCCTGCACTTCTTCGTCGATGCCGTGAAGCAGGGATTTCACCAGTCCCATATGGGAAATTTCCAGCACGTAATCGCTGCCGCTGCTGATGGCCGCCAGGCTCTTGGCCGCGAGCAAAGTGACCTCGCACAGATGGTACAGGTCGATCTCGCCCAGGCATTCCAGCCCGGTCTGCAGGATTTCCTTGTAGGTATGGGCTGTTTTCGTCCCACGATAAATATTCTCACTATAGTAAACCTTTTCTACGTATCCCTCAGCGGGATGGTAGTTCTTTACAATAGAGAGAGTCAGGTCTGGTTTCAGAGCCATCAGCTTGCCGCCTGCGTCGTTGAAGGTGATGATGCTGTCAGAGGCGATAAAATCTTTGTTTCTGACGTAAAGCTCGTATTCCTCGAACTTCCCCATCTTGAACTGACGGTAACCGTACTGCTGGTACAGGCTGCGCAGCTGGAAGGTGGCCCGTTCTTCACTTTTCATGATGTTCTGATTGATTTTCATGCCTGTCTAAACTCCTTTCGGCCGCGGCGGTTCGGTCTCAATTCGGAAGCACCGCGGCTTTCGCACTTCATTATTGTAACATATTAAAGCGCGAAATCAAGGGGTTTCCCATGTTTTTTTGTATATACAAGGAGCGCTGGCGAGAGGACCCGGCACGGATCGGCTCCAGCTGTACCAGTGAGAGAGCCAGCCAAGGGGCAAGCGGCGGCGCTTCGCTGAAAGTGGTAGCACTGGCGAGAGAGCCCGGCAAAAGACAAAAAGTCCGGCGAGGCCACGCCGCGGCCTGTCTGGCCGCGGCGCCCCTGCCGAACTCTTCTCTTTATTATTTCTGACTATATTTGTGACTACTTTTCTATCAGCTCCAGCAGCTCTTCCAGCTCTTCCTTGAAACGCTCGGAAACGGCTCCCGGATTTCTGCGCAGGATCCGCGACAGGCGGGCGTACTCCCTGTCCGTCCGCTGTCCCAGCTGCACGCGCTGTTCCTCCACCTTGGCCAGATATTCTGCCAGCTGACGGCCTCCGTCTTCGCCGTCTTCAAAATACTTGGCAGCAGCGGCTCCGATGGCGTCCAGCTTCTCTATGCGGCGGCTGCGGGCCTCCTGCAGATTCTCGTTGAAACGCTGGCGGAAGCCTTTGGCCTTCTGTTCCTGCTCCTCCTTAAATCTGCGCAGGTCGTCTTCGGCCAGGGCATAGACAAAATCGATTCGGTTCTGCAGCTTTCGCAACTCCTCGTTGCTCTCGGCCTTTTTGATCAGCATGGCCTTCAGGTCCAGAGCCTCGCCCGCGGAAATGGTCATATCCACCGCCGTCACCACGATCAAAACCATGGTCGCCACGTCCACCGCCTGCACGGGTATCGCCAGCACAGCACGCTCCACCGGCGGATGCAGCACCCGCACCAGTAAAATGGAGAAGAATCCCCATCCCAAGGACACGAAGAGGCAGATATGCCCGTTGAGATTAAACCGGTTCTTGGAATAGTCCCAGTACCGCACGCCGAACATCCTCTGCATGGCCGCTCCCGTACAGTATTCCAGGATCGTCGACCCGATCATGCCGAAAATGTAGATCAGCAAAAGGTTGTCCCGCACGCCCAGGGTCGACAGCAGGATCACGACGGCGCCGCTGCCGTAAATAGGCAGAAACGGCCCGTGCATAAAGCCGCGGTTGACCCACTTCCGCGTGCGGACCGACACGTAGGCCGTCTCCCAAATCCATCCGAAAAAGCAATAGACGAAAAAGATGAACACCCATTGGGTCGCGCTGTAGCTCATACCCGCTTCCCTTCCTTGTGGCACAGGTCTGTATTCGGGCAGCTGCCGCAGTGGAAACTGCACTTTTCCTCGTTGATATCCCGGTTCGCCTCATTTCTTCCGGCCAGGACCACCGTAGCGAAAGCCAGCAGTCCCAACAGGACCCCGGCGATGATGATATATACGATATGGCTCAAAAAATAATGCATCTAACTCCTTGCCTCCTTCAGAAAACTCTATAGAAATCAGTCTACCATATCCAGCGGAAAAGTCAAACGTCAAAACGGAAAATCTGTCACAATTCAGCTCCAATTGTCCGTTGACCGGCCTTCACGAATCGGGTAAAATATATGCAGCAGGAAATCTTTACACCCACGGGAGGCATCATGGATACTACAGACAGAAAAATCATCAAATACCTGGAAGAGAACGGCCGCGCCACCATCAAGGAGATCGCGCAAAACGTCAATCTGTCCTCACCGGCCGTCACGGAACGGATCAAACGGCTGGAAGAACAGGAAGTCATCAAAGGCTATCACGCCGAGATCAACTATATGAAGCTGGGGAAATCCATGCAGGCCATGGTCTCCGTGGACGTAGATCTGAAGAAATTCGATAAGTTCTGCCAGTTCTGCCATGAAAAAGATTCTATCCTGTCTCTGGTCCACATCATAGGCCCCTACAATGCCCTTCTCATGGTGGCCGTAGAGGACGCCGACGAGCTGAGCCGCCTGCTGGCGCAGATCAACATCTTCGGCGTTTCCCAGACATCTGTCATCTTGAACAAAGTGTTTTGAACCGCCGGGGCGGGGCCGAACCGCCCGCTTCAGTCCTCTTCATCGCCTGCATCCATCTTCATTTCGTCTATTGAGTAAAAACACAAAAAAAGCCTCCAAAAACCTAAAATCTGAGGCAAATCTTAAGTAAATCATCTATATTTCCCATCAAAAACCCAAATCGCGTCCTGTTTTAACCGCAAAATTAAGTAAAAACGTCAAATAACCGCTCAAAAACTCAACATTTCTCAATTGAATTGAGTTTTTGCAGCGAAAAACAGCAAAAAAACTCAATCGCTTATTCCAAGCTTCAAGGCGTCCCTCTAAGTATTTTCAGACTTTTTTCAAATTCTGCTTGACACGCAACCGTATTACTCATATAATACAGTTAACCGTACTAGTCAAATAGTACACTTTTACCCGCTGCCTGCCGCTGCAGGCGGCTTTCAAATCCGGTGCAAGGAGGTGATTTCTTTGATTTCCTTTGACAGCTTCCTCATGGAGGACGGCAGTCCCATCTATCTGCAGATCATGCACTTTGTTCAAAGGGGTATCGTTGCGGGAACGATCGCAGATGGGGACGAAATGCCGTCGCGGCGCACTCTGTCCGCCTGGATCGGCGTCAATCCCAATACCATTCAGAAGGCGTACCGTATGCTGGAAGACGAGGGAATCATCGAATCCCGCAGCGGCGCCAAGAGCTGCGTCACCGTAGATGAGGAAAAAATACAGCGCATCCGTTCCTCGCTTCTGGCCAAGGACACCCAGTCCCTGGTCATCAGCATGAAACAGATGGGCATCAGCAAAGATGAGGCTTTGGCTCTGGTCGAAGCAGCATGGAGGGAGGAAGAACAACCATGAAGAAGTATCTGTCTGTATTCGCACTGCCGGCCCGGCGCACTCTGCCCCGGCTGCTGCTCATTCTGATCGCTATGGCCGCTGTCCAGATCGCTTTGTTTTCCGCGGCCCTGACAAAGGCCGTCGACGCCGGCGGTGATTTTCCCCTGTTGGAGGACGTGGTCGCGGACAGCCGCATCGCCTGGATTCTGGGCGCCGCCCTTCTGCTCTGCATGGCAGTGCTGTGCAGCGTTTTCGGAAAAAAGGCATCGGTTCTGTCGGCTTACACCACCTGCCGGCTTCCCGTCGGCGAACCGGCCTTTTACTGGGGCCAGGCCCTGTACAACTGCTGCGCCCTGCTGATCCTGCTGGGCGCGGAGATCGCGTCTGTTCTGGTCATGGTCTCCCTCTACGACAAGGCCGCCGCTCTGGCCGGCGCCAGCCAGCACCTGGTATTCCTGGGCTTCTATCAGAGCACCCTGCTTCACGGCCTGCTGCCGCTGGCAGACACCCTGATCCATGTGGAAAATCTCTGCATGCTTCTGGCTCTGGGCCTCTCCGCGGCGCGCTTCGCCAAGATGCAGAGCCGGGGAAAATTTGATATGGCGGCGCCTTTCGCGGTGATCCTCGCCGGTCTGACCTTCTGCGGCCGCTTCGGTTACGACGGTAGCGTAACGCGCATTCTACTGATCGTTCTGCCGATCATCGCTGTGGTCTCCGCCCTCTCTATTTCAAAAGGAGGTACTCTAGATGAAGAAGAAACACATGTCGCTGCCGGCGACGGTGAAAAGCTGGCTCCGCAGGACTGACAGCTGGGTGCCTCTGGGCATGTCCAGCCAGAAGGAGCTGTCGTCCCTGGCCTGGGGTCTGGCTGTCAGCGCCCTGCTCAGCCTGATTTTTCCCAGCCGCCTGGCAGACCGGTATCAGAGTCTCTACATCGTCACCAAGTCTGCCCGCATCTTGAAGCCGGACGCCCAGATGGAAAGCTTCGCTTCCCTCATGAGCGGCGCTCTGCTGGGATTTTTGATCCTGGCTCTGGCCATGATCCCGCTGGCCGTATACCACTACGGCTATCATTTCCGCGGCAGCAAAAGCATCTATACCATGCGGCGGCTTCCGTCAAAGCACCTGCTTGCCCGGCGCTGTCTCACTGTGCCGGTTCTGGGAGCGGCGGCGGCCGCGCTGTCCGCCCTCCTGCTGATCTGCCTCTATTACCTGCTGTACATCGCCGTGACGCCGGAGCAGTGTCTGGTTCCCGGCCAATGGCAGAAGTTTTGGTCCATATAAAAGGAGAAGTATCATGATTGAGATTAGGAATGTAGCAAAGAAATACGGAAACCAAAAGGCTCTGGAGGACGTATCCCTCGTCATACCGCAGGGACAGATCATCGGCCTGTTCGGCGAGAACGGAGCCGGCAAGACCACTTTGATGAAGTGTATCCTGGGCTTTCTGCGGTATCAGGGAGAGGTCACTTTAGACGGCGCGCCTGTCACCCATCAAAATATCGCCCGCCTGTCCTTCGCCACCAGTGAGCACTCCTTCTTTCCGGCTCTGTCCCCGAAGGACCATCAGGCCTTCTACCAGCTGCAGTTTCCCAAGTTCCGGGAAAAGCGCTACGCCGGGCTCATGGAATTCTTTCAGCTGCCGGAGAAAAAAGCGCTGAAGAATTTTTCGGTAGGCCAGCAAAATCAGTTCGAGGTCATTCTGGCCCTTTCCCAGGGCGCCGACTACATTTTGATGGACGAGCCTTTCTCCGGCAACGATGTGTTCAACCGTGAGGACTTCTACAAGGTCCTCCTCGGCATACTGGAACCGGAGGAAACTATTTTGCTGTCCACCCACCTTTTGGAGGAGGTGGAAAAGTTCATCGACCGGGCTGTCCTGATCCGTCAGGGCGCTTTGGCCGCCGACGCTTTGATGGAAGAGCTGGAAGAACAGGGAAAAACCCTGATGCAGTTTGTCAAGGAGACCTATCACTACAGGCAGGACCGGGTCAGCCGCGCCCTGTCCGCCATGACTGAAGGGGAAGCTTAGGGGGAACCGCCATGAAAAGAATGTTCGCGTTTACACTGGCAGCGGCCTTGCTCTGCCTTCTGTCTTCAGCTGTCATAATTTACGCCCACGGCCAGCTGACTAACCGAGGCGAAGACGTAGCCGTGACGGAAACCACTTTGTGCGGGAATAAGAAGGAAGCCGAAGGGATAGAAGCGGTAATCGCTCTGGAAAACAAAGGACTGTCCTGGGAACTGGCCTATACGTCCGCGCCGACTGTCACGGCAAAGGTGGATTTCAGCTCTGACGCCTCCGCCTATAACACGGCAGATACCGATGAGCCGTGCATCGCCCTAACGGAACTTCACTCTGGGAAATCTACATGGGACGAGCACAACACCTTTGATTTTGTCCACGATCTGGAGGCACTTAGCCTTTCAAATGTCCCCGACGAAACCACCCAGAGGCTGCTGCGGAACGCCGTGTCAGAAACAGGCGCGGGTGAAACCCTCCGCAAAAAAGTCTCCTTATCGGAGCTGTACAGATATTTCCCTGTCAGGATAGACTATTGGCCTCCGTCCGAGGGAGAGTTTCAGATCATCGATCCTTCGGACTTTTTTAAGCTGGGCGTCCCAGATCTGTCGGTCACCGTCCGCATGAAAAAGGATGGGGACGGCAAGGTCACCAGCGCCAGCCTGGACTGGGAGAACGCGTTTTTGATGTATACCTATTTGATCGACGATGAAAACTGTTACATCGCGCTCTCCGGCGTCACGGACGCTGAGGGAAACCTGCTGGCCCCGCCGGAGGGCGGCCGTCCCATTCTGTGCCGTATTCCCCAGATAGGCGCGTCGAAAAAGACGGCGAAGCTGTATCTGAACCAGAGTGTCGTCAGCTCTGATCTTTCCAGGAACGCCCACGTTCTGGATCTGAGAGAGAGTCTGGACGGCAAAACCCTTCTGCTCCTGACGGAGGAGGACGGCAGCTATTGTCTCACGTCGTTCTCCAAGGAGACCCTGCAGGCCACCGCCAAAAACGTGCTGTGTCCCGCCGTGGATTACACCTATAATGCCTATGATACCACCCTGCGGCTGCTGGTCGGCGAGGACTTTCTCCTGCTGCTGATGCGCAGCGGGGATTTCTACGTCTTAAAAGCGGAAGAAAACGCCTATAACCTGTTCCTCACCGGCAATCTGCTCCCCTTTTCCGGGGAGGATGGAGAAATGGACTCTCTGGACAAGGTGAGCGTGGGATTTGACGGCGAACGGCTGGCGGTCATCACGCGCAGCCCCCGCGGCGAAGAGGATTACATACAGGGAACCGTGCTCCAGGTCTTTGATCAAAGTGGTCTGCTTTACGCGGGCAAATACAGAAATTCTCTGGACGCTCTGCAGCCGCCGGCTTTGAAGAGCTACGGCATGAGTCCGAAAGCCGTCACATTTACAAAGGAGAAGGAGACATCAAAATGAAAAAGACGATTCTGTTTACACTGGCAGCGGTCCTGCTCTGCCTTCTGTCTCTGGCCGCCATGGTTTACGCCCACGGCCAGCTGACCAACCGGGGCGAGGACGTAGCCGTGACGGAAACCACTTTGTTCGGAGACAAGAAGGAAGCGGAAGGAATAGAGACCGTTTCCAACTTCCACTATGGTTTGTTGATGTGGCGGATCGCCTGCAGTCCGGCAGAGACCTTGACGGCAGAGACGGACGTTTCCTACAATGATGATATTTCCCTTCCTGATCACCGCGCCTACGGCTCGGCTGATATAGATATTCATTCTCAGACGAGCAGCAGTTCAGGCGGCATCGACCTTAAAAGCGATCCTCTCACCGATGACAGCGCCGCGCCTTATCTGCGCCAGGTTCTGCTGGATCTGGCCGCTGAAACGGCGCCGGGGAAGACGACGAAGAGAACGATGTCCTTAGATACATTGATGGACTATCTTCCCATAAAGCTATACTACCATCCGAAGCAGTCCTACAAAAGCGAGTCAGACCTGGGCGTCTTCGCCCTGCCGGTCCCTGATTATCCGATAACGATCACCGTCGGCAAGAACGATGACGGTGAGGTGACTTCCTACGGTCTGGAGTTCGATCAGGGACTCTATCTTCAGTCCTATGTCCGCGTCGATGACGATTACTGCTACGTGATCCTGACAGATGTGACGACGGAAGATGTGACAGGAGAAGATGAAACCGCAGGAGGAATAAGGAAGGTCTCATCTCTCCCTGAGGGCCAGATGGGCATCTACCGCCTGCCCCTCGATGACGCGAAAGCCCGCGGCGCCTCCCAGTTCCTCAATGACGACGATCGTTTCCTGTTCTATCCCATCGGGGAAGACGCGCAGGTGCTGGAACTGGAAGAGGACGACATGTACTTTCTTCTCTATACCATTGAGGACAGCGAGGACAGCAAAAGCAAAGGCGTATATCTCTCCTTCATCGACAAGGATACCGGCAAGCTGGCGGACAAGCTGCTGCTTCTCGGCGTTTCCGACGCGGCCCACACTCATGTGCTTGCCGTCTGCCAGAGCGAGAATTTCTGTCTGACCGTTCTCAGCGGCGGTGACTTCTTCCTGCTGGAACGAAAGGGCTCATCTTATAAGCCGTCGTTCAACGGCAGGCTCTCCGCCTTTGACCAGTTCGAGGATCTGGATTTTTCAACCGTACAGGCCTGTTTCGACGGGCAAAAGCTGGCTGTCTTCTTCTCCGTCAACGACCGGAAAGACGATCTGGGCAGGCGGCGTCACAAAGGCTGCTGCCTGCAGGTCTTCGATCAAACGGGGCTGAAGTACGCGGGGCTGTATACCAACAGTCTCCAAGCCATTCAGGATCAGTCGGATATGACCTATCTGATCAATTCCGCCGGTTCGGTCAGCTTCAGCACCACGGCCGGGCAGGCGTCAAATGAAGAGATATCAAATGAAGAGACATCAAAGGAGGAGGCGTCAAAATGAAAAAGATGATTCTGTTTACACTGACAGCGGTCCTGCTCTGCCTTCTGTCTCTGGCCGCCATGGTTTACGCCCACGGCCAGCTGACCAACCGGGGCGAGGACGTAGCCGTGACAGAAACCACTTTGTTCGGAGATAAAAAAGAGGCGGAAGGGATCACCTTAACCACCTCTGGGCGCTTCGTCTCTGACGATCTTGGAAAAGCTCTGTTCTGGAAGTCCATATCGTCCCAGAGGTCCGGCGGCCTCCATACGAAATCCTCATTCCGCTTCAACAAAGCCGACGACTGGTATGCCGACGCCGCGGCCGCGCCGTTCATCTACGTGGAAGTGATCGCGGGAATCCCGGAGCGCAGCTATGAGGCGCTGGCCTCCCTTTTAGACGATGACCTGAAGGAAGCCATCGCGGCAGCCGCGAAGGATATACAGCCGGGCCAGACCTCGACCCAGATCGTTTCCCTTTCTGATTACACGGACAGCTTTCCCCTGTACTTTCAAGTTCTGTTTAAGGATCACGACGATGCCGTCCTCGCCGGAGACTTTTTTCACTTTCCGCTGACCAAAGACGACCGATGGAAGATCTCCGTCGCCAAGGACGCGGAAGGGCGGCTGAAGACGGTTTCCATGAAACCAGTCGCCGATATCATGATCCAGCAGCGCGAGGCTTTCGATGACAGGGACAACCTGTATCTGGCGGTCACAGGATTTTCTCAGAGCTATGAGGATTGGAACATTCCTGAGAACAGACGCGGCGTCCTTCGCATCCCGCTCACCGGCGACACCGGTCAATCCCTCGGCGGCCATTCCTCGTCGAAAGATCAGTCTGCGTCAGATCAGGCCGTCTATCCTGACCTGGCCCGGGCAGAGCTGCTCTATCCCATAGACACGGAAGCCATACTCCTCGCCGCGGAAACAGACTGCTATCGTAACAATCTGCTGCTCTTCACGGAAGAAGACGGACAGATCCGGTTATCCGTCATCGGCCTTGACGACGGGCAGCTGAAGCAGAAGTTGACGGTCTTCGCGGACACGGACAACACTTCCGACATCTACCCAGAGGTGCGGGTCCGTGAGGAATATATCTTGATCTGGAACGAGTCTCAGGGCTCCGATTTTCTGTATCTGTGTCCCGAAGACAGCGCCGGTAACGCTGACGATGGCGGCACTGACGATGACAGCACTGATAGCGTTACTGATGGCGGCACTGGAAAATACCGCGTTGAAGGCCAGTCCTCCATAGACGGCGTACTGCCCGAAGGCTATCGGGTGGACAAACTGGAAGACGCCTTTGACGGCCAGCGGCTGGCCATCGTCTGCATGCCATATGATGAAGCCCTCAGAGAACTCAATTCCACCTATCTGATGGTCTTCCGAAAGTCAGAGATGGTCTACGCGGGTCGATACGACAACAGTCTGGACTCGGTCTATCAGGCCTACAGCTATCGGACCCGCGTCCAACCGGTTATCAGCCCGAAGACCCCGAAGATTGAGATTGATGGCCGCCTTTGACCTGACCGGCCGCTTCGCCAGCGCAGGCAGGGAGTATCTTGATCGGCCGCTCCGCCAGCCCCGGCCCCTCTTACAGGCCCCGCTCTTTCAGGCCTTTGACCAGCTCTACGTAGAACTCTCTCACATCAAAGCCGGGGATATTCTCCCGGTTGAGATCAATGACGTCGCCGTGGGACACACCCCTTCTGCCGTCTACCCGGATTTCGACACAGCGGCTGCCCCATCTCATGGCCTCCACAGATACCAAACCGTCGTTATCGCCGTCGAAGAGCTTCACGAACCGGTGCGTCATGTTCAGCGGGAACTTCCCGTAGCTGGCCCGGTTCAGCTTGGAAGCCACGCTCTGGCAATAGATGCCGTATCGCTCCAGACAAAGGGCCTCCGACACGCCGATCTCTTCGTTGAGGCTCCGGCACCCGCTGTCGGTCAGATCCGCAACCGCCGCCAGAAAATCAGGATCGTGGTCTCCCAGATGTCTGACCGTGCCGTCATAGGTGGCGGCGATCTTTTTTCTGGCGCCGTCAGGCACGTGGTACAGAAGCCACTCTGCGAACTTACAGCCGTTGTGGGGCGTGTTGACCGTGGTCAGAGACGCGATATAAGGGGCCGCGCCGCACATGGCGAGGGCGTACCGGCTGTCAAGGCCGCCCTTGGAATGTCCGATCACATTGACCTTTTCCGCCCCGGTCTCCTGACAGATCTGCCTTATCCTTTCCGCGATCTCCTGGCCGCAGTCCGCCACAGAGGCCGCGGACTGCTGGCCGCCGTAATAAATCACCGCCCCGTTTCTCTGCAGCTCCTTCGGTATCCTTCCCCAGTAGTTGAGGTACTTAAAATCCCGGAAAAAGACGCCGTGGACCATCAGCAGCGGATAGCGTGTCTGACACACTTTGCTCTCCGCGCGAACCTGATTCAGCTCCGCCTTCTCCGTCTCAGTCTCCACCTCCCGTTCCACCAGCCGCAGCATTTTGATCAGGACCAGCAGATTGACCACCGGGATCATGCCGGTAAAAGCGGCGGCGACCCGCCACTTGAGTCCCAGCTGGGTAGACGTCAGATAGATGCGGATCATGCCGCTCCAGAACAGCAGCAGCTCAGCGCCCACGCATATCAAAGCCGTGACGGCGGCGGTCCACCAGCCTGGCCACGCGGTCAGAAACCATATCAGTCCAACCAGCGCGCAGGCCGTCGATGTCAGCAGAAAAGCCTTCAGCTGCAGGCAGCCGCAGTACATCTGCCGCAGCCTTCTGGTGTCAAAGGCCTCCCTGCCGATCCCCAGCGGAACCGCCACAAAAGTGACTGCCGCCAGGGCCAGAAGATATTCAACGATCAAAAAAGCGAGTCCCATAGTCCGCACCTGTACCCTTTCCTTTCTTTTTTTTGCTATATCTTTTTTCTGTCACATCTTTTTCTCTATCATAGCACATCCGGCGGCAAATCCAAAAGAGATTTCGATTTTAAATTAATTTCTTGCTCTTCAGAAAAGCTCTGGCCACATCAGCGGGTTCCATCCCCTCTTCATCTACCTGATAGTTCAGCTCCTGCATGACTTCATCGGTCAGATACGGGCTCAGCCTGTTGACGGCGGCTTCCAGCTCAGGATATTCCTTCAGCGTTTCATCTTTTATCATCGGAATGGCGTAATACGGCGGGAAGAAGCCGTCCCGGTCCTCCAGCACGGTCAGCCCGTATTTTTTCAAAAGGCCGTCCGTAGCGAAGGCGTCGACAATGTCCACCTCTCCGGTCTGCTGGGCCGTAAAGCGGGGCGAGCCGTCGATGCCTACGGTCTTTTTAAAGTCAACGCCGTATTTCTTCACCAGCCCTGGAAGGCCGTCGTCCGCCCGGTTCTGAAATTCCAGCGTGGTGCCGATGGCCAGCTTGGAATCCCACTTCTTCAAATCCTCGATGGTCTTCAAGTCGTATTTTGCCGCGGTCTCTCCGGTGACAGCCAGGGTATAGGTATTGTTGAAAGCTGTCTGGTCCAGGACGGCGATGTCATAGCCCTCGGCCAGTTCATCTCTGCACTCCTGGTATACCGCCTCCATGTCGCTCTTGGCCTCATGGTTCAGAATGTTGACGTAGACCGTGCCGGTGTAGTCCACATACATGTCGATCTCGCCTTTTTCCATGGCTTCAAAGCAGACCTGGCTGCCTCCCAGGTTTTCCTTCCGCTCCACGGAGATATCCGTGTCGTGTTCGATGACGTCAGCGTAGAGATTGCACAAGATCAGCTGTTCTGTAAAGTCCTTGCTGCCCAATGTGATGCTCCTGTCGTCCTGCCGCAGGCCGCCGACAAAGGTGTTTCCCACCAGGACGACTACCAGAGCGGCGGCAACGGCGAGAACGGCTTTTTCTCTGCGGCGCTTTTTTGCCAGCTCCGCCTTTGATCTTCCGAACTGGGGCTGCAGGCTGATAGGCGTCACCAGCTTTTCGACCAGCCCCATGAGGAAGTCCACCAAAAGGGCCAGCAGGCAGGCCGGAATGGCCCCAGCCAAAATCTGCAGGTTGTTCACCGTTCTGATGCCGGAAAAGACCAGATATCCCAGTCCTCCCGCGCCGATAAAGGCCGCCATGGTCATGAGGCCCACGGCGGTAACCGATGAGATCCGCACGCCGGCCATGATCACAGGCAGGGCCAGAGGGATCTTCACCTTGGTCAGGATCTGCCACCGGGTCAGGCCGATGCCCCTCGCCGCCTCTACCAGCTGCGGGTCGATGCTTGCGATGCCGGTATAGGTGTTTTTGATGATCGGAAGAAGGGAATAGATGATGACCATGACCACCGCGGGAAGGGTGCCGATGCCCAGAAGCGGTATGGCAAGACCCAGAAGGGCCATGCTGGGAATGGCCTGCACTACGTTGGCCGCGCCGATGATAGGCTTACCCAGTTTTTTCACATAGCTGATCAAAATGCCCAGGGGTACGCCGATCAGAACGGCAAAGCCTACGGCCACGGCCGTCATCTCGATGTGCTGCAGCAAAAGCTCCGCGATCTGAGACGCGTGTTCTCCCATGTAACGAAAAAGCGATATCATACTTCCTGCACCTCCTGCTCTGTTTCATCGTCCGTCAGGAACTGCCTGCTCAGCGTAGAGACAAGATTGCTGTTGGTCAAAAGGCCCGCCAGCCGTTCCTCTCCGTCCAAGACGGGAATATTGCTGATCTCCGCCTCGTCGATCATCTTCAGCACATCTACGATGTTGTCGCCGATATGGGCCACATAGGATACCGGATACATGATCTTTTCCGCCGGCTCCATCGGGTTCACGGCCCGGAACAAAGCTTTTCTCCCCACAATACCCCTCAAATGTCTGTCTTCATCGACCACCAGCAGGGTGTCGATGTGATGGTCCCTCATGCGCTTGACGCACCGGTTCCGGTTCAGGTCGCCTTTGCAGGTGACCGGGTTTTTGATCATGAAGTCCTCGACCTTGATAAATTCCGGTGAATCCCAGATCCGGTTGGTCCCGACGAAATCGGCCACGAACGGATCCGCCGGGTTCTTTAAAATGACCTCCGGCGTATCAAACTGCAGGATATGACCGCTTTTCATGATGCAGATCCGGTCGGCGATCTTGATGGCCTCGTCCATATCGTGGGTGACAAAGACCATGGTCTTTCCCACCTTCTCCTGCAGCTCCAGCAGCTCATCCTGCAGGCCGCTGCGGGTCACCGGGTCCAAGGCGGAAAAGGGCTCGTCAAACAGAATGATGTCCGGATCTCCGGCAAGGGCCCTGATCACGCCGATCCGCTGCCGCTGGCCGCCGGACAACTCCGTCGGGTAGCGGTCCAGAAACTGCCCGGGGTCCAGGTCCACCATCTTCATCAATCGAAGAGTATTGTCCGTAATGGCCTGATCATCCTGCTTTTCCAGCCGCTGTATCAGCTCGATATTCTGCCGGATCGTCATATGGGGAAACAATCCATCCTGCTGAATCACGTAGCCGATGTTTCTGCGCAGCCTGACTTTGTCGATTTCTTCAATGTTTTTTCCATCGATGAGGATTTCGCCCCTGGTCGGCGGAATGAGACGGTTGATCATCTTCAGGGTCGTAGTCTTCCCGCAGCCGCTGGGGCCGATGAGGACGGTAAGCTCACCGTCGTGTAAATCCATAGAAATGTCTGATAAGACGGCGTTACCTTTAAATTCCTTCGTAACGCCACGAAATTGAATCATAAAAATACCCCCTAGTATTCATTAATTTCTTTCCCCAATACATCTATTATAGCGACAATTTTGAATTTTGTCAAACGACACAGGGCGTATTTTGTCGTATTCGCACGGAGCAACACAAAAGGCAGCGCAAAACGCTGCCCGTAAAAAACTGCCTGCAAAACACTGTAAGCAAGATCCCTTATTCATCTGCGGGATTCCCGGTTTTCCTTCAAAGAGCTCCCTGCTCTTCTGCCTTTATCACCATGCATCCCTTTTTAAAGAAGCATATTCCATATTTTAAGATCGGATCGTAGCCGTCGCTGACCAGATCATCCTCGTATCTTTTGGCTTCGATCTGTTTCAAGGCCTCCCGGCACTTTTCTTCCATCTGCCGGATGTCTTTTGTGATTTTGGTCTCCAGGATCACGCCCCTGCCGCGGAACTTGTTTTCCTTCATAATGATGTCCGGCCTGCCGGTTCCGCTCTCCCGGTTGGAAACAACCAGATACTGTCCCGCTCCTTTCAGCAGCCCTGTCAGGAATCCGTGATAATAGTTCTCCTGATAGTCGAAAAAGCTGATGGTATCCTGCAGCTGTCCGTTGATGATATCCTC
>CALLDR010000181.1 GCA_937997955.1 uncultured Emergencia sp.
GAACTGGTGTATAGCCTGGTGCGAAAGGCAAGTGAACATGAAATCCCCGAGTCTTTCGCACCAGAATTCCTTACAGGAATAACTATAATTGTGGCATGATGTAAGTAAATTGCGAAGAAACCTGCGAGGTGGCCTAAAGAAAATGCTGAAGGTTGGCAGTATCTTTGGAAAAACAGCCGTAATTTGCGGTCTCAACCCGCAAGGGTTGAGTGGATTGAAAGTCATTTGGATATCCATCTGATACCAATTCTCGGGTGTCTCAACCCGCAAGGGTTGAGTGGATTGAAAGATTTTCCGCGTATCGCCCGCCTGGAAAATCAGGCTTGTCTCAACCCGCAAGGGTTGAGTGGATTGAAAGATCGCGGAGGCTACAGAATGTGTTGTCGCAGAAGGTCTCAACCCGTGAGGGTTGAGCAGATTAAAAGTTCACAGGCGGCCGTTCTTTATTGGATCTTAATTCATGCTTGTAAACCAAATCCACTGAGAAGAATGAACCTCAACGAAGGTGTTCTCTTTTAATTCTAACAAAAATCACAAGTTAGAATAAAATATATTTAAATCCATTGAAAAAAGCTAATGAGTATGATAATATATTTTATGAGAGGTGATGAAAATGCTGAAAAGGGAATTGTATTTAAAAAGGGTCAGGCCTTATTATGATTCTGAGTTAATAAAAGTGATAACCGGCGTCAGACGGTGCGGCAAATCAGTTCTTCTGCAGCAGATACGAAATGAATTGATGGAAAATGGGATCGATGAGGACCGTATCATATATATCAATTTTGAGGATTATCAATACCGTGAGCTCAAGGATCCCGATAGATTTTATAGTTACGTAGAAGATCGGCTTAGCGGCGAGAAAAAGCATTATTTGATCTTTGATGAAATTCAGAATGTCGATAAATTTGAACTCGTGATCAATTCATTCCGCGCAGTACATGATGTGAGCATCTTTATCACAGGCTCTAATTCAAAACTGCTTTCCGGAGAATTATCCAGCCATTTGAGCGGGCGAACGATTTCTTTTCGCATGATGCCTTTTACTTTTAAGGAGTTTTGCGACTTAAAAGAGGCTGAAAACCCGGAGAGCCTTTTGCCGGAGTATATTTCGTACGGGGGATTTCCCATCGTATGCATCGCCGAGACCCCGGAAATGAAAGAGGAAATACTGTCAAACCTCTATGACTCCATCGTGCTGAAGGATATTATTATGAGAAACAAAGTTGCCTCGCCGGCGGCATTAGAACGGGTGCTCGAGTATTTGACCGCGAACTCATCGCTTACGCTGTCAGGCCAAAGCATCGCCCGCACCCTCAGCGACCAAACCCAAAGTGTCACGGCTCCGACGATCTACGACTATATCCGCTATATTGAGAACTCCTGCATTATGAACAAAGTAGAACGATACGATATACGCGGAAAAAAAGTTCTGGCCTTTGAAGAGAAAAGCTATATCTGCGATTTGGGTTTTTTCCATATAAAGAAAAACAGGATCAAAGATGAATTTGGCAGGATCGTAGAGACTTTGATCTATAATGAGCTGATTGCCAGAGGATACCAGGTGTACATCGGAAAGACATTTAAAGGCGAGGTGGACTTTATCGCCCAAAAGGGGCATAAAAAGGTATATATACAGGCCGCATATCACCTCGAAGATGAGGAAACAATAGAAAGGGAGTTTGGCGCATATAAGTCGATTCATGATAATTATCCGAAGTATGTCATCTCCCATGACGACTGGAAGCTCGATGATGCAGACGGCATTATCCACTTATCTTTGCTGGAGTTTTTGCTTGATGAGAATTCAATATAACTACAAAGAAGGCCGGAATTTCCGGCCTTCTTCGTAGTTTTTGATTCAGTTTCGCTTTGATCGAATCGATTATTTTGCGATTCTATAAGCCTTGTTGGACCAGTCAGAGTAGTACTTCACACCGTCAACTACCTTGTAAGCTCTGATCTTGTAGTAGTATCTGGTTCCCTTCTTCAGAGACTTTGTGTTCTTGTAAGTTCTCTTCGTGTTGTCAGTAGTTGTGAAGAACGCCTTGGTACCAAACCCGCTGTTCATCTTCAGGGATCTGTATACCTGGAAGCCGTCAGCTACGGAGGAATCGCCCTTTACAGTCCACTTTACGGTGATGGAACCCTTCTTAGCAGTGGAGGAAGCCGTAATCTTCAGAGCTTCAACTGATTCAATTATCTTAGTTTCTAAAAGCTGAACCTTATAAGGATAAGCTTCATAAACCGCCCGCTGCTGTGATCCAGTGAGTGCATCATATGCCGCTTTTGCAGCTGCCAATTCCTCTGAGGATGAGTTGGATGTCAGTTTTGCAATCAGCTTTTTGACCGCGGCAACCTCATCATTCCATACTTTTGTCTGCGCAGCCGCTAAAGCTGCTTCGGCGTTTTTACCTACGGCAAAGGCTTCATCGTATTGACCATAATATTCTACATATTTGTCATACAGATTTTCAACTGCAGTTAATTCGTCTCTGGTGATAACATTATCATCATCCATAGCGGCAATTGCATCTTCAACAGCCTTAATCTGCATGTTCTTCAGATCTGCCATTTTTGACACAAAGACTGTCGAACCCTTTACATCATTTGATGCAGCACCATAGTTGTCAAGATATGATTTATATGCATCATATGCAGCTGTAAAATCAGCCTCTTTATCCATTGAAGCATTTGTTGGTAATGCAGCGATAAGAGTCTGTACTTTTGCAGCTTCCTCATTTAACTGCTTTTCGGTAAGAATCTTATCAATTTCAGCTTTCCCTTCCTCATAAAGAGCTTTCACTTCATCAAGCGTTCTTGCATATTCAAGTTTACCAGCGTTTGCAGGAGTATCAAATCTTGATGTACTTGCGCCAGCATACTTTTTCACAACTGCAGTAAAGGAAGCAGCTCTATAATCTGTAGTCCCCATAAGAGTTTTCATAACATTCTGTGCGTATGAATTAAGCGCCTTCTGATAATTAACATTTTCTGTCTTATCAAGTGCGTCGTACTCAGCCTTGGTTCTGAGATCAGCAAGATCTTTATCGGCATCTGCCATAATAGTATTAACTTCATCAACAGTCTTTGCATCATTTAATGCATCCAGTGTGGCTGCTTTGATGTCATCATAATCTGAACCAAAGTAGGTCTGATCATAGTAATCTCTGCAATACTTCTTATCGGCTTCTCCAGTTTTATTAGCGCCGGCATAAATGATTTTAGCCTGCCATTTGTCTGTAGCTTCAGCAATAGCTACGGCAACAGGATCATTGATAGCAACAACATCTGTAAAATAGCTGGATGTTACAGTGCTATAGCCACCTGCATATTTTCCGTAGATTTCATCTTTAGCATCTGCAACTGCTTCATCAATGTCAGCGTCTGAATACTTCTTGTCTCCTGTAAAGGTTACTTCATCTTTCATGTCATTTCCATAGGCGACAACTTTTTCATACATATCCTTTGCTGCAAGAGCCTGTGTAATTGCAGCATTGAATGCAGTATATGCAGGTGTAGTAGATGTTCCAGTATTTGCTTCTAAACCATTTACTAATGCTGTCAGATTAGTAACAGACTTATTTGTCAAATTGTTGAAATATACTGCCAATACCGCCAAAGTATCTTCCAAATCAGATTTTAAATTAGCATTCATCTGTGCAGCTTCATCGGCAGTTACTTTTGCAGCGGTTGCTGGCTTCACACCATATAATTTGCCATCATTATCAAGTCTTAATGCAACATTGTCTGCAGCATCAACTTTGTTTGCGTCATAATATGCTCTCTTTGCAAAATAAGTTAATTCGGCAATGGCATGATCTACATCAATGATGGCATTCGCATTTTGCTCTTCATACTGTGCTACTGTAGTCAGTCCCTTTAAATCCGCTCCATATAAACCGCCTGTCGCAGTGTCTTCAGTGAGATTAGCAGCGCCATAAAGTATAGTCGGAACTTGAGCTGCATAATCCGCGACAGTAAGTTTTTCTAATAAATCTAAAGCCTTATCGCAGTAGATCTCAACAGCCTGCTGGTGAGTATAGGTGGTTCCACCAATGTTGACAGTTAATTGATCAGTATACTCTCCTGACTTCGCCTTTGTTGCATTTACTTTTGCAATAGCCGCGCTTACCTTTGCATCCTTGTCATAATCAACGATTGCAGCATTGAAGTAAGCCGCAAAAGATGTGTTTGCATAGGCTACATTGCTTCCATTAATATGACTGCCCTGTACACCAGTTACTCCACACCATTCGTTGATATCTGCCCTGAAAGCAGCCATGTCTAATGAACCGTCAGTTTTTGTATTCAACGTAATCAAATCGTTGGTTAACTGCGTACCGATCTTAGTGGTATCGGCAATTGCGTTTTCAATAGCAGTGGAATCATAAATTCCTGCCGCATTCTGACTTGCTCTTGTTGAATTTGCAACAGATGTAATCATATTATCTGCATACGAGGTTGCAGTGTTCAATTCATCTGTCGAAACAGCAAACGCAGTACCAACTGTGTAAGTGAAGACAACTGACAATGCAAGAAGCACTGTTAAAAATTTCTTCATTTTAAGAATTCCTCCCTCTTTTTAGTTCTTTGTTTTAAGATTATAGTTATACGCGTTTTTGCGCAAAACTGATAAATGAAATTACAGTTCACAATGAACTTAAGAGAATGGAGCTGAGGACAAAGCAAATAACTCCTGAAACAACTCGGCCTTTGAATTTAACAAAATCCTGCTTTCGCGGGAAAGAGGCTTTATCTTGCCTGAAAAATACGGTATACTAAAAAAAGCAAAACCAATATTTTAGATAAATTACCGGAGGGACAACCATGCTGACGCGCAGCGACATCAGAAAAATGACCGTGAGCACCACCTACCAGCGGGGGATGGGCATTTACATACAGGCGGGCAAGATCCGCACCTTTGACGTGGAAACGGACATGGTCAACCCGGAGCTTGACAATATCCGGGCGGTGGTGCGGGGCAGCGGCCGCAGCTGTTACGATGTGGATATCTCCTACAACACCGCCGCAGACGATGTGGAGTATAGCTACTGCAGCTGTCCGGCCTTTGAAAACTACAGAGGCCCGTGCAAGCACTGTGTGGCCGTGCTTTTGGAGTACGTCGATCATCAGCAG
This sequence comes from uncultured Emergencia sp., assembly GCA_937997955.1. Lineage (GTDB taxonomy): Bacteria > Bacillota > Clostridia > Peptostreptococcales > Anaerovoracaceae > Senimuribacter. The sequence goes on from CALLDR010000181.1 coordinate 5,137, forward strand.
GAAAACCGCTCCGAGTACGAGGACCTCCTGCCGCGGGAGGTTCCCTCAGAGTCTCTGTCAAAGGGTGTCCGTCAGGGCCTTCCTTATAACGTCCCGGGTATTACCGATGTCCTGGGCATTACTGACGTCCCGGCGGTTGCTGGCGTTCCGGCCACTACGGCATCTCTGAAAGATTTGATCGAAAAGGAGATCACTCGAAAGACCGCGCCGGCGCTGCAGCCGGAACTGCAGGGCGCCATAGGTCTGTACCCTTATCTGGAGATCAAAGCTGACGGCGAAGCCTGCGTGTCCTTTAAAATCGGCGACGAAAAGCCTTACGTGCTGAAAGATGTCTTTTCCTTCGCAGACAGAGTGAAGCATCAGAAAGAATACGCCTATGGCAAGAAGCTTTCCTTTATACATACCATGGAGGCCTTTGAACCGGCGTCTCAGGCCTATGTTCGCTTTCTGACAGACTGGGTCAGAGATTACAGCGAGAGCTATCAGACAGAGCAGAATCGCCGGTATACTTACTACTATTACGGCGGGATGCCGGCGATGCGCTATGTGCCGCTGCGGGGCGAGGCTCTGGAAAAGCTGCTGCAGGCCGCCTATGGAAACGAGCTGCAGGCGTCCATTTACAGACAAAGCGAAACGCTTTGGACCGTCCGCAGGGAAAAGCCTCATATGGGACTGCAGATCAAAAGCGGCCCCGACGGAGCTGAGCTGCGGCTTTTCTGCCCGGCCGCGTATTGCGGAATCAAGTACATGATCTTTTTCGAGGAGGGAGATATCTATCTGGCGGATCGCAAAGATCTGCCGGGGCTGGAAGAATTTGTACGATGCTTTGCCGATGACAAAACGGCCTTTGTGACAAAGGCTGATCTGCCGGGGTTCTGTACCCAGCTGCTGCCTCAGCTGCGCCAGTATATGCGCATGGACTACGAAGACTTTGATCCGGCGGACTATGCGCCACAGGAGGCGAAATTCCAGTTCTATCTGGACGCGCCGACAAAGAATTTGATGACCTGCCAGGTGAAGAGCATCTACGGAGAAGAGGTCTTCAGCCTTCCCGACAGGACAGCGGCCCTGGCGCGGCGGGATCTGGTCAGGGAAGCGGAAGTCCTTCGCGCTGTAAGCCCCTTCTTTGAAGGGACAGAGCCGGGCCGGAACCTCTTTGTTCTCCAGGGAGATGACGGTCGGATCTACGACCTGCTCACCAGCGGCATCGACGCCTTTCGGGAGATCGGCGAAGTGTTCGTGTCCGACGCTCTGAAAAATATCCGCGTCCACCCGGCGCCGTCGGTCTCCGCGGGAGTTTCCATGTCCGGCAGTCTGCTGGAGCTGAAGCTTCTGGCCGGCGACATGTCAAAGGCGGATCTGGTGGACATTTTGAGCCGCTACGACAGAAAGAAGCGGTATCACCGGCTGAAAAACGGTGATTTTATCGATATAGATGAGGGCATCGACGTGCTGGCGGAGCTGAAGGAGGGCCTGCATCTGACGTCAAAGGAGCTGTTGGGCGACCATATCCTGCTGCCAAAGTACAGGGCGGTCTATTTGGACCAGGCGTTGAAAGAAAAGGCGTCCTTGCCGGTGGAACGGGATCGGGATTTCCGCGCTTTGATCCGGGGCATGCGCAGCAGTGAGGACAGCGACTACGAGCTGCCCGGCGGGCTTCACGCGGAGCTTCGCGAGTATCAGAAGCGGGGGTACCTGTGGATGAAGACCCTGGCGGAGTACGGCTTTGGCGGCATTCTGGCCGACGATATGGGGCTGGGCAAAACCCTGCAGGTCATCACCTATCTGCAGTCTGAGTTTGAGGAGAAGGGCAGGGCGCAGCGGCCCCACCTGATCGTATGCCCGGCGTCCTTAGTGTACAACTGGGAAAGCGAGCTGCAGCGGTTCGCGCCGGAGTTGCCGGTAAGGACCATCGCCGGCACGGCGGCAGAGCGAAAGAGAGAGATCGACGCCATCTGCGGAGGCGATGTATGCATTACGTCTTACGAGCTTCTCCGGCGGGACGTGCATCATTACGAGGAGCTGACCTTCGGCTGCCAGGTCATCGACGAGGCCCAGTACATCAAAAATCACAGCACCCAGGCATCAAAAGCCGTCAGGCTGATTCATTCGTCTTTCCGCATGGCTTTGACCGGTACGCCGGTGGAAAACAGGCTCAGCGAGCTGTGGAGCATCTTTGATTATCTGATGCCCGGCTTTCTCTACGGCTACGACCGGTTCCGCAAGGAGCTGGAGCAGCCCATCGTTTTGGGTAAAGATGAGGCGGCCATGGGCAGGCTGAAGAAGCTGATCGGCCCCTTTGTCCTGCGCCGTTTGAAGGGCGACGTGCTCAGGGATCTGCCTGACAAGATCGAAAAGAACATGTTTACGAAGCTGTCCGGAGAGCAGCAGAAGCTCTATGACGCCGATGTAAAGCAGCTGCAGCTGATGCTGTCGGGGCAGAGCGATGAGGAATTCAATACATCGAAGATACAGGTTTTGTCGGCCCTGACCAGGCTGCGGCAGATCTGCTGTGACCCGGGGATTCTTTTTGAGGACTACAGAGGAGAATCCGCCAAGATGGAAATGTGCATGGATCTGATCGAAAACGCAGCAGAGGGCGGCCACAAGATCCTGCTGTTTTCGCAGTTTACCACCTTGCTGGCCCAGATGCAGCAGCGACTGGCGCTGGCAGGTATATCCTATTACACTTTGACAGGCGCGACGAAAAAGGAGGAGCGGGTCCGGCTGGTCAACGCTTTCAACGAGGATGAGACACAGGTTTTCCTGATCTCTCTGAAGGCTGGCGGCACAGGGCTGAACCTGACCGCCGCCGACGTGGTCATTCACTTTGACCCGTGGTGGAATCTGGCCGTACAGAACCAGGCCACGGACCGCGCCCACAGGATCGGACAGAAAAACGTGGTCAGCGTGTATAAGCTCATCGCCAAAGGGACCATAGAGGAAAAGATTCTGGAGCTGCAGGAGCAGAAGCGTCAGCTGGCCGACCAGCTTTTGGTCGGCGGCGATATGGCCAGTCCGTCCTTTGATCGGGAAGAGCTGCTGGCGCTGCTGGGGTAAAGCGGCGGTATCGGGCGGTATTGGCAAAGAACTGATAAAGGGCTTAACCTTTCAGAATAAAATAAAATATTTGATAATAACAGTCTCGAAATAATTTTTTGAATGAAATAAGATGAAATAATAAGAAAACTCAAAGAACGGGAGACACCATGCAAACCATCGGAATCATCTGCGCCTGCAAATCGGAGCTGAAGCCCTTTCTGGCGCGGCTAAAAAATCAGACGATCAAAGAGAAGGCCACATGGACCTTTTACGAAGGCATCATCGGACAGACCCGCATCGTCGCGGTCCAGTGCGGTATCTGCAAGGTAAACGCCGCCCTCGCGGCCCAGATACTCATCGACACGTTTCATGTTGACGCCGTCATCAACAGCGGAACGGCGGGCGGCATGGACCCGGTGCTGCAGATCCTGGATACCGTCATAGCGGAAAAGATCGCTTATCACGATATAGATGACAACATTTTGACAGAGGAACATCCCTATATGGACGATCCATATTTTAGAAGCGACAGCAAATTGCTGGCCGCGGCAAGGGAATACAGCCAGGTTTACCATCAAACCCGTCACAAGTGCGGCAGCGGTTCCACGGGCCCGCGCGGCGTCTGTACCTGCGCGCCGGCAAGGCAGCCTCGGATCTTTTTCGGCGTCATGGTCACTGGCGAGCAGTTTATCGAAGATGAAAGCCGGGAGGAGATCAACCGGCGTTTCTCGCCGCTGTGCGTGGATATGGAAACGGCAGGCATCGCCCACGCCTGTTATGTAAACCAAGTGCCGTTTCTCGCCGTGCGGACCATCACGGACACGGCGGAGAACAAAGGCCTTGCAGTCTACAGCCGCAACAGCCGCAGAGCAGGCGAAATGGCCGCGCAGATCGTCATGGATCTGCTGCCGTTTTGCGATTTTGAGGAGCCAGAGAGATGCACGATCCGATCAGAAAAATGATAAAACCTAAATCCCCGATCCTGTACCTGCACGAGTACAGACACGTTCCCGAGGAGATCCTGCTGTGGAAAAACGACGAGCATCTGACGCCGTGGAACGCGGTCTGCCGCGAGCTGTCCGGCACTTGTGAGCCGCAAGGCGACGTCCATACCGAAACCACACAGCCCGTCCTGCCTCCGCTCCTTTGCGTAGGCATCGGAACATACAAGACCCTGGCCGACGGCGAGCTCTATCTCTGCGTCCTCATCGATCCCCAGTCCCGGCGAGTGTTCAGCTGGTCCCTGGGGGTTTACCGCAGCGCCGAGCTGGTGAACCGCGCATTAGAACGTCTATTTGCGATATATGATCAAAGGGTGTCCGTCACAGGCAGTCCGCTCGTCATACGCAGCAGTCGGAATGCCGTGTATGGCACCAGGCTGTACCGGGACATCTTGGCGCAGTATCCCGTGCAGGGTGAGATGACAGAAAAAGGAACCCGCGGCGGTGTCATGGCTGTCAGCACGTTTTTCTCCCAGCTGATGATCCGAAAAGGCGGCTATATATTTTTCGATTGGCAGGATGGAGTGGACTGGCTCAGCAGGTATTTGCTTGAATACAATCAGAGGACAGAAGGCGAGGATTGATAAATTGAGACGAAGACTGTACGAAATTATTGAGGGAGGCCGCGGCAATGACAGGCTGAGTGCCGGGTACGATATCTTTATGATGACGGTGATATTTGTCAGCATAATTCCACTGGGTTTCAAAACCATGAATTCTGTTTTTCTGGCCATAGACAGAGTGACAGCGGCCATATTCATAGTCGACTATTTGCTGCGAGCTATTACCGCGGACTTTAAGCTGAAACGGGGCGCGGCATCTTTTGTCGTTTATCCGTTTACTCCCATGGCTGTCATTGATCTAATCGCGGTCCTGCCGTCTCTAACCATGTTAAACAGCGGACTGCGTCTCGTTAAGATCGTTCGCATGATGAAAACCCTCAGGGTTTTCCGCGTATTTAAAGCAGTGCGGTATTCTAAAAATATCAATACTATTCTATGTGTTTTCCGAAAACAGAAAGATTCCTTGCTGGTGGTGCTCGGTATCGCCATTTTATATATTCTGATATCAGCGTTAGTTATATTAAATGTAGAGCCTGAAACCTTTGACAGCTTTTTTGATGCGGTATACTGGGCTACGGTATCTCTTACGACAGTAGGCTACGGAGACATTTATCCCGTTACGGTAATCGGAAAAATTGTTACGATGATTTCCTCTTTTATGGGCATCGCCATAGTCGCGCTGCCTGCGGGAATCCTTACTTCCGGATTGATGGAGGAGCTGAATCAGAGCAAAAAATAAGCAAAATGGCTGAAATGCTGAGCTGGACTGCAATCCCTTACACTCAGCCTACAGCCAATTTCCCAGCAGAAGTCAGGGAGCGAGCCCTGAGAAGGAGAAAAATTATGTTTACCTACAGAAAATGCACGCCGCGGGACTGCGGCATCTGGACGGAACTGAATCAGGCGTTTATGGCGGAAGAGATTCAGGATGAGGAGCTCTGGAACAACGCCGGAGCAGCCAGCAAAGAGGAATTTGCGGGCACCTTTGAAGAAGCCCTGAAAAAGCCGGACATGATAGAACTGGTCCTCTTTGAAGAGGACGGCACGGCCATCGGATTTGCCAACCTGATGACCATATTCAGCGTTTGGTCCCAGGGCCTGGCATTGATCATCGACGATCTGTATCTGATGCCGGAGCATCGGGGAAAGGGTTACGGCAGAAAAGCGCTGGACTGTATCGAAGAGCTGGCAAAGGCAAAGGGCTGCAGGCGGCTGCAGTTTCAGTCGGAGCTGACCAATCCAGGGGCGATGGAGTTTTATATTGCCGTGGGATACAAGCCGATGGACATGAAGTTCTATGTGAAATACTTCGCGTAAATGAACAAAGCGTTTGCCTATGAAAAGCGGCGCGGCATGTTTCACAGCGTATCCGATACCGTCGGTGGTATAACTGGCGAGCATGAGCGCCAGGCATAGGCGCTGATAAAATTGACGAAATTGACAAAATCCTAAATCTTTGTCAGTTTTGTCAGCAAAATAACACGAAAACCTGACAAGGCTGACAGATCTTTTGGAATCTGTCAGCCTTGTCAATTTTATGTCTCTTAATCATGGTGTTTCAGCAGTTTTTGGGCTGTGAGACTGACAAAAAACGGATTTCCCTGTGAATTTGTCAGCAGAGCTTATCAATGTACGCTTTCTATCCCTTCTATCCTCCCCCTTCTGCCCCCTTCCAAGGATTCTGACAGAAATATACGAGTTTATTAGAACTCTGCATTCCTCTGGCGTGTTTACAAAAGCGCCATCTTTTTCCGCGTGTCGGTTCCCTGTGAGAAGCGCCGGGAAGGAAACCGGCTGTAAAAAGTCGAAAAATATTTTAAAAACCTATAAACCCTATTGACAAAATAGGAAAAAGGGCGTAAGATACCACTATGGCTTAAAACACCAAGCAAATAAGATGAGGAAGAGAGAAGGAGATGATGGATTGCAGGCGGTTATTGAGTATTTTTCGACCCATGGCAGCGATTACGTGACCTATGTAATTGAGCATATTGAAGTGAGCGTTCTGGCGGTGCTGCTGGCCATGATCGTTGGGATTCCGCTGGGGATCATCAGCGCGCGGTTCCACTGGTTTGCAATGCTGTCCACCGGCATATGGGGGACCTTCCGTATCATTCCCAGTCTAGCCATTCTGGTCCTGTTGATTCCCTTTATGGGAACCGGCGTGAAGCCGGCGGTCATAGCGCTTACCATTTTGGCGATTCCGCCGATCCTGATCAATACGATCCTGGGATTTCAGACGGTTCCGGCCAACGTGATCGAAGCGGCAGAGGGAATGGGTATGTCGCCGGGCAGGCTTTTCTGGTCTATCAAAGTGCCCCTGGCGTTTCCCGTCGTATTCACGGGGATCCAGACGGCGACGGTGGAAGTCATCGCAAGCGCTACCCTGGCCTCCTATATCGGCGCAGGCGGACTTGGAACCATAATTTTTACGGGGCTGGGATTGATGCGGCAGGATCTGCTGTGGATCGGCGGACTGTCCGTAGCGTGTCTGTCACTGGGTACAGGCTTCCTCCTGTCCCGCGTGGAAAACTATATCCGCAGATATGAGCGGGTAAATGAAGGAAAGTAAGAAGGAAAATAAGAAAAAAGAAAAGAGAAAAACAAGAAAAAGAAGAGAAAGAGAAAAGTAAGAAAAACAAGAAAAAAGAAGAGAAAGAGAAAAGCAACAAAAAACGAGAGAAAAACAAAGAAAAGAAGAAAAAGAAAAACAAAAGAAGAGAAAAGCAAAAAAAGAAAAAAGGAAAGGTGATATCAATTATGAAACTCTTTAAGAAAACAGGAATACTGGCATTGATCGCGATCTTCGCGTTTGGGGTCTTCGCGACTGGCTGCGGCTCTGACACATCTGACAGCGAAACCAAAACCGTCGTCATCGGCTCCAAGGATTTTACAGAGAACTATATTCTGGCTGAGCTTTACGCTCTGGCCCTGGAAGACAACGGCTTTGAGGTAGAAAGATCTTTCGGCATCGCAAGCTCAGCCGTACACACCTCCATCACCAGCGATGAGATCGACCTGTATCCAGAATATACAGGAACAGGACTTCTCTCCGTACTGGGCCTCCCGCTGGAGACAGATCCTCAGAAGGTCTATGACACAGTAAAAGAACAGTACAAAGAACAGTTCGACATCGACTGGCTGGATTACTCCTCCGCGACAGATTCCCAGGGACTGGTGATCACCACCGCGGCAGCGGAGAAATACGGAATTTCCACCATTTCCGATCTGCAGAAATACGCGGATAAGCTTCGCTTTGCTTCTCAGGGAGAATTTGATGAAAGAGAAGATGGCATTCCGGCTCTGGAAGCCACCTATGGACCTTTTGACTGGGCTTCCTCAAAGGTTTACGACAACGGCCTGAAATATCAGATCCTCTTAAACGACGAAGCGGACGTGACGCCGGCGTACACCACAGAAGGACAGCTGGTCAATGAAGCCTTCACCCTGCTGGAAGATGACAAATACGTATGGCCGCCATACAACATCGCGCCGGTAGTAAGAGGAGAAGTGCTGGAAGCATACCCAGAGATCGCTGATATCCTCAACGCTATCGACGCCATTCTGGACACCGAGACACTTACACAGCTGAACGCGAAGGTAGACGTAGACCAGGAAGAATACGAGGAAGTAGCGGCAGAATACTACGAGTCCATCAAAGATCAGCTGTAACAAAAAGATCAGCGGTAACGAGCTGTAACAAAAAGATCAGCGTTAACAAGCTGTAACAAAAAGACCAGCTGTAACAGGCTGTAACTAAAGCGGCGAACTGCGCGCCGCTTTATATACTACACGCAGATTTACACACTTACAACGGAGGGAAAAACATTGTACGAAGAAATTGTTAAACGGTTTGGAATCCCAGAAGCAGCCAGGGACTATGTGAAAGATATGTTTACAGAGCAGGAAATCTACTTTGTCGAAAACATGGATAAACCAGAGTTTACCAAGGAAGATATCGCGACAATGATTCCCTCTGACCCTGACTTCGCCAGATCAGCCTACCAGCGGGGGATTCTCTCGCTGGCCTCTGATCACGAGGAGGTCTATCGCCTCAATAACTTCTACGGCATGCTGGACGTGTTCGCCATCTCCCGCCAGGAGGTCTACCGCAGCTTTCCGAAAGAGGTGCAGAAGGCGCTGGACGATTGGTACTTCCAGGCGTATCTGGACGGGCTGGACCCGGATCTGACCGCGGCCCCGACGGAGGACCGGGTGCTGACCCTGGACGAGACCCTTCAGTTCATCGACGAGCAGGAGCGGACGCCGTATCTGAACTTCTGCGACTGCCGCAGCCTGGCAGGGGACTGCGGCATGCCGACCAAGACCTGTATCACCTATAGAGACGGGATCAACACCTTTGTTCACCGGGGACATTCCCAGGCGCTGACCAAAGAAGAGGCAAAAGATGTGGTGCGCCAGGCGGACAAAGACGGGCTGATGCATACGGTAAATTCCAACGGGATCTGCAATTGCTGCGGAGACTGCTGTTACCTGTTCCGGGGACAGCGCGCCCGCAGCAGCGCAGGTCTGTGGCCCGCGTCAAAGCATATCGTGTCCATCGACAAAGAGCGATGCGTCGGGTGCGGCAAATGCACCAGACGCTGTCATCTGCAGGCGCTTGAGATGGAGAACAAAAAAGTACGGCTCCACGGTGAGCGATGCGCCGGCTGCGGCATCTGCGCGACGGCATGTCCCGTGCAGGCCCTGGAGATGAAAGACAGATGAGAGGGAGAGGTCAGTTAAAATGACAGCAGCAGTAGAATTTCAAAACATAGTAAAACGGTTTCCCGGCGCCACCTATCCGGCTCTGGACCACCTGAGCCTGACCATTGAGGAGGGAGAGCTGGTTACCGTATTGGGTACTTCCGGCTGCGGCAAGACGACACTGATCAAAATGATCAACCGCATCTATGAGGCAGACGAGGGAGTGATCCTTTTAGAAGGGAAAAATATCAAGGATCTGGACCAGATCCGGTTGCGGCAGGGCATCGGCTACGTAATACAGCAGATCGGCCTGTTCCCACACTGGACCATCGGAAAGAATATCGCGACGGTGCCGAAAATATTGAAGTGGGATAAGGACCGCATTGAGAAAAGAGTAGACGAGCTGCTGGAGCTGGTAAACCTGGAGCCGGCAGAGTTCAAGAACCGCTATCCGTCGCAGCTTTCCGGCGGACAGCAGCAGAGAGTCGGACTGATCCGCGCCCTGGCGGCGGACCCGGAGGTCATGCTGCTGGACGAGCCCTTCGGCGCTATCGACGCCATCAACCGGGAAAAGCTGCAGGACGAGCTGCTTCGCATCCACGAAAAGTCCAACAAGACCTTTATCTTTGTGACCCACGACATCAGAGAGGCGTTTAAGCTGGGAACAAAGGTTTTGATCATGGACAAGGGAAAGGTGGAGCAGTACGCCACGCCAAAGGAGATCCGGGAGCACCCGGCCACAGACTTTGTGAGATCCCTGTTGAATTCCGGAACGGGATACACAGACTACGGGGAAGACGGGGGAGGTATTTGATGTCAGACTATATCGCTTACTGGGTCAAGTACCAGGAAAAGTTTTTAACGAGGGCGGTGGAGCATCTGCAGATCGTGGGACTGACCATCGTCATATCCATCGTACTGGCTGTCCTGATCACGATCCTGATACGCAAGTCCAGATTCAGGACCCGGGTCGTGCTGCAGCTGTTCAGCGTGGTGTATTCCATTCCAAGCCTGGCCCTTTTCGCCATTCTGATCCCCTTCACCGGACTGGGGCTGAAGACCACTTTGATCGTGCTGGTGGCCTACAATCAGTTTTTGCTGGTGCGGAACTTTATCGCGGGGCTGGACCACGTAGAGCCCAGCATTGTGGAAGCGGCCGTGGGTATGGGCATGCCCGACTGGCAGGTGTTCTGGAAGATTCAGATACCCCTGGCCATGCCGCTGATCCTGGCGGGCGTCCGTCTGGCCATCATATCGACCATCGGCATCGGGACCATCGCCGCGACCATCAACGCCGGCGGCCTGGGAGAGATCCTCTTTGACGGCCTGCGGACACTGAATCAATACAAGATCGTCGGAGGAACCCTCCTCTGTACCATTGTCGCTTTGCTGGCGAATATTATTTTGAAAATCATAGAAAAATTTGTGACTGTAAAGGTGGAAAGATAACATGAGCTATGAAGCATACAAAGACCAATCCTTAGGATTTACGACGAGACAATTGCATGCAGGATATAACCCAGCCGAGCACTATCGCTCCAAGGCGGTGCCGATCTATCAGACCGCGGTATTCCAGCTGGGAGACTATGACCGCTGTGTCCGTTTGTTCGACTATTCGGAAGAGGGACATTCCTATGTGAGATTTTCCAACCCGACCAACGACGTCCTGGAAAAGCGGATCGCCTCCCTGGAAGGGGGAAGCGCCGCCCTGTCCCTGGCCTCCGGCATGGCCGCCATCTCCAACACCTTCTTAAACCTGTGCAATTCGGGCGACGAGATTGTGGCGGTCCAGACCCTTTACGGAGGCAGCACCACCCTGCTGTCCCACGTACTGCCGGATTACGGCATCATAGGCCGCTTTGTGGAGGACGAGGATGACCTGGATTCCTACAAGAAGCAGATCAACGAGAAGACCAAGGCCATCTACATCGAGTGTCTTGGAAATCCCGGCATGAACATCGTGGATATCGAGAAGATCGCGGATCTTGCTCATGCCAACGGGATCCCTCTCGTCGTCGACAACACCTTCGCGACGCCGTACCTGCTTCGGCCTTTTGACTTCGGCGCTGACGTCGTCTGCTATTCCGCCACAAAGTACCTGGCGGGCCACGGCACCATCATCGCCGGCCTCGTGGTAGAGAACGGAAAGTTCGACTACCTCAACGGCAGATTCCCCCAGTTTGAAAAATTCTTTGACGATTACAAGAATCAGATCGAACCGGAGCAGCTGAAGAAGGAGATCTTCACCAAGCGGCTGAGGATCCAGTTCCTGACGGACTTTGGCGCGCACATGAGCCCTCAGACCGCCTTTTATCTGATGCAGGGCATGGAGACCCTGTCCCTGCGCCTGGAGCGGCACACCCACAACGCGCAGAAGCTGGCGGAATTCCTGGAGGCGCATCCAAAGGTGGAGAGCGTCAATTACCCGGGACTTCCATCAAATAAGTATCACAGCCTGGCGGAAAAATACTTCCCGAAGGGGCCGGGAGCCATTCTTTCCGCCAACATCAAAGGGGGCCGGGAAGGCGCTTTAAAAGTGCTGGAGAAGGTCCGCGTCTTTGACTACATGGTAAACGTAGGCGACGCCAAGTCTTTGATCGTTCATCCGGCGTCATCTACCCATTTCAGCCAGAACCCTGAGGAGCGGGCGAAGGCCGGCGTGTACGACAACACGCTGCGCCTGTCCGTAGGCATCGAGGATACGGAGGACCTGATTCATGATCTGGAGCAGGCCCTGTCCTACGTAGAGGTGTGATGCCGTCATGGGCAAAATATACAGAGAAAAGACCGCGGTGACGCTGGGGGAACCCGTTACCCTGGAGGACTTTGTCGCGGCGGCCCGCTACGGCCTGCCGGTCCGGCTGTCTCAGGACAGCGAAGAGCGGGTGGAACGGTCGGAACAGGTTTTGAGACAGTGGATCGGCCAGGGCAGAGCCATCTACGGCGCGACCACCGGTCTCGGCGCGCTCTGCGACTGCCCGGTCAGTCCGGAGGACGCCCTGCAGATGCAGAAGAATATCCTTCGCTCCCACGCCGTATCTGTAGGAGAGCCTTTGCGGGAGGAGCAGGCCAGAGGCGTCATGGTCCTGGTGATACAAAATCTGAGCGCGGGCCACAGCGGCGTCAGGAACTGCCTGCTGAGCAAATACATGGAGCTGCTCAACAAAGGCGTAACGCCCTGGTCGCCGGGAAGCGGCTCTGTAGGATACCTGAGCCCGGAGGCGCATATCGCCCTGGCTTTGACGGGTGAGGGAAAGGCCTATTACAGAGGTGAGCTGACGTCGGCCTCTGAGGCGCTGGAAAAAGCCGGCGTCCAGCCTTTACAGCTGCAGCTCCGGGAGGCCCTCGCCGTAATATCGGGCACCACTTCGGCTACGGCTCTCGGCGCTCTGGCCCTCCATGACATGCTTCAGGCGGCAAAGACCGCAGATGTGATCGCGGCCATGAACGTGGAGGTTTGCGGCGGCCGGACGGAGGCCTTTCACGAAAAGGTCATGGCCGTCAGGCCCCATGAAAAGCAGGCGGACACCGCGGCCAATCTGCGGAGGCTTCTGAAGGGATCGGACTGTTCGGACAGGAAAGGGGACCGGCCCATGCAGGACCCTCTGTCCATTCGCTGTATTCCGCAGCTTCACGGCGCGGCAAAGACCCTGCTTGGCGACGCCAGGCGGACCCTTGAGATTGAAATGAACGCCTGCTGCGATAACCCGGTCATCTTCGCGGAGGACGGCGGGGAAATCTTCTCCGCGTGCAACGCTGACGCGTCCTTTACGGGCATGGCCATGGACAGCGCGGCCATCGCCGCCGCGGGTCTGGCCAAGATGTCAGAGCGGAGGACCTACCGGCTTTTGGACGGCAGCGTGCCGGGACTGCCGGAGTTTCTGATCCGGGAACCGGGCATCAACAGCGGCCTGATGATCGTCCAGTACGCGCAGGCGGGACTTCTCAACGAAATGCGCATCTTGGCGTCGCCCGCGTCTGTGGACAGCGTTCCCACCTGCGCGGGGCAGGAAGACTACGTTTCTATGGGCTACAACGCCGCGAAGAAAGCCGCTGAAATCGCGGAAAAGCTGGAATACATTCTGGCCATAGAGCTGCTGGCTGTCAGCCAGGCGGGCAATATGGGACGGGAAAAGGACAGCTTCAGTCCCTGCGTCAGAGGGCTTTTAGAGGAGACCGCAAAGATCGTTCCCGTCATCGAGAAGGACGTCTATCTTCACGGGTATATGGAGGAGCTGCGCCAGATGATCCACTCCGGCGGGCTTCTGGCGGCGGCGGAGGAACTGGCCGGGGTCCTGGATTAGAACTCGCGGCCGTTTTGCCTGTTTCGGGCTGTTCGGCCGACTTTGACGCTTCCGCGCCCGACTTCGACTTGACCGCCTTCGGAACCGGCGGGCCGGCGGCGCGCACTTTTTTATTCCCAAACAGGCCGGACCGTGTTAAAATGGTATCGTATCATCTATAGATAAGGAGCTGGACGTAACAATGGAACCGAGAATCAGTAAATCAGCGCATATCGCGAAAGAATCCGTCATCGTTGGAAATGTCACTGTGGGAGATGAATCCACCGTGCTGTATTATTCTGTTCTGCGGGGCGACAACGGTCCAATCATGATCGGCAGCCGGACCAACATCCAGGAGCACTGCTGCCTGCATACCGACGCCGGCCATCAGGTCAAAATCGGGGACGATGTGACCGTGGGCCACGGCTGCATCCTGCACGGCTGTCAGATCGGAAACGGGTCCATGATCGGAATGGGAAGCATCGTCATGAACGGCGCCAAGATCGGTGCGGGCTGTCTGATCGGCGCGGGAAGCCTGGTCACAGAGAATACGGAGATCCCCGACGGCTTTCTGGCCCTTGGGAGACCGGCAAAGCCTGTCACGCCGCTGAGAAAAGACGCGGCGGAGCTTTTGATGGGAAGCGCGGCCAGATATGTGGAGACAGGCCGGCAGCTGCTGGGATAACCAGACGGGAAAAATGAAGTTGGGGCTGGCATATTGTGAAAAATAGTGCTAGAATAGACGTATCGGGCGGGCCCGCTGGGGCTTCGCCTCAGTTTTGATCACTGTTGCGTAACAGAGGAGCTGTGTAAATCCGAACAGATTTGCATGGCTTTTTTTCGTGTAAAGGAGGAATTGAAATGGAACAGTTTTTCATAGCCTTAACCCAGATCGGCATCTTTCTCCTGCTGATCTGCATAGGCGTCGTCACGGTTAAAGTTAAGATCCTGGACACCCATTCCCTGGCGTCCGTATCAAAGCTGGTCATACAGGTATCCCTTCCGTCCTACATCTTCATCAATGCCATCGCCAGCGCCACCAGGCAGAGCCTGATGGACAGCCTGATGATCGTACCCATCGCCGTCGCTTTGTACATCGTTCTCGTCATCGTCTCCGCCGTCATCGAAAGGGTGTTCAGGCTGCGGGGAAACCGAAAGAGGGTCTTCCGGGCGTCCCTGATCTTCGGGAACATCGGATTTATGGGGATCCCCCTTGTCACAGCCATTTATCCGGACACCGCCCTTCTCTACGTTTCCATCTTTACCATCGTGGACCAGCTGGCGTTCTGGACCTACGGCGTGCTGCTGACAAAGCCGGCGGAGGAGAAACAAAAGATTTCCCTCGCCAATCTGAAAAATCTTCTTTCTCCGCCTCTGCTGGCCATCGTTCTCGCCATCGTCTTCATCATGGCTCAGATACAGCTTCCAGAGGTGCTCACCTCGGCCCTCATGGCCATGGGGAATACCAGTATGCCGCTGGCCCTGGTATACATCGGAGGGATCCTGTGCACTCTGGATATCAGGCCGGTCCTCAGGTGCGGTGAGCTTTACGCGGGGATTGTCATAAAGATGATCCTGCTGCCGGTGGGCTGCTACGTGGTCATGGCTTCCATGGGTATGGCCGGCGATATGGCGGGCACCCTGGCTTTCCTCGTGGCCCTGCCGGGCATTGAAATGGTGCCGATGCTGGCCAAGGAAAGCGGTTCCGACGGTGACTACGCTGTCTGCGCCATCATGATGACCACCATAGCCTGCCTTTTGACCCTGCCTCTGGTCTCGCTGTGCATCACCTTGCTGGGCTGATCCCGCGGCCGGGCCTGTGCTCTCACGCGGAACGGCCCTGAGCAAAAGGAGAAACGATCCCGAACAAAAGGTGAAATGACCCGAGCAAAAGGTGAAATGGGCCGGAACAAAGGGCGGAACAACCCGGACAAAAGTCAGAATGGCCTGAGAAAAACGCAAAATGACCTGACCGTGCGGCTTCGCATTGTCAGGCCATTTTTGATATTAGGAGAATTTGGCTTTGTAGTTGTTCAGTATGGAATAACTGTATCTAAGGATTTAACGATTATTTAAGGATTTGACGTCAGGAATCTGACTATTTCCTCGCGGCTACAGCGTCTGCCAGGCCTTTGCCGTATGCGACCAGCGTACCGCGCAGGATACCGATGTCTGTAGGCACGAAGATGCACTTAGCGCCTTTGTCCAGCAGGCCAGGAATGTCGTCCGGACCCATGGCGAAGTACGCGTTGTAGTTGCCCCGGGCTGCCAGTATTTTGTTGGATTTGCTCAGGACTTCTCTGATCTCGTCTGTGCGGGTAACGCCGCCCAGGCCCATGGACGCGGACAGGTCTACAGGTCCGATGTGTACGATGTCGACGCCTTCCAGGTCAGCGATCTGCTCGATCTCGTTGACGCCGTCCATGGATTCGACGGTGATGATGACCATGGAGTTTTCATTGGCCCACTTCATGTACTCTTCGGTGCCCATGCCGTCTCTTACGCCGTAGTCGCTGGCTCTGCATTCGCTGCTGAGACCTTTGTGGCCCATGGTAGGGTATTTCACCGCGCCGACCACAGCCTTCGCCTCTTCTACGCCGTGGCATACGGTGGAGCAGAGTCCGTCGAAGCCGAACTGCATGTAACGACCGATGATCTCAGGGTCCTTGATGGAGGTGCGGAGGACCGCCGCTTTGCCGTGCATCTGGACGGCTCTGATACAGTCGACCAGCTTGCTGTCGTCAAAGGTCATGTGCTCGTTGTCGATGAGGACGACGTCGACGCCCGCGATAGCCATCAGCTCGGCTACGCTCGGATCTGCGATGGTGAGACCTGCGAACAGTAAAGGCTCGTTATTCTTGATTTTTTCTTTTGCCATATTCTTAAACATGTTGTTACCTCTTTTCCTTTTCATCGTGTGATGGGCACTTTCGCTGTGCCGGTTCGTTTGTATAGTGGAAAATGGAGAAGAGCCTTGCAGTGCTAAAACTAGACTGAAACCTAGGTTATGAACTAAACATAGGATAGCACAGGCGAAGAGATCTGTCAAGAGGAAACTTGTCCTTTTTCAAATTTTTTCTGAATTTTTGTGAATCAGGTGTTGAAATCTTCAGGAAGCTGACATATAATATCAATAAATCTAGATTTAAAACTAGGTTAAAAACTAGGAAAATCATCAATAGAAATCAATAGAATTAGAATACAGCAAGGAGGTCAGCATGGCTGAATTAGTTAAGAAGAGAACCAAGAGAGATATTGAATCGGAACGGAAAAGGAAAAAGATCTATGAAGAGGGCATCAAGCTGTTCCGCACCTATGGCTACGATAATACGACCCTGGAGGATATACGGCAGGCTTCCGGCATGAGCCGGGGATCCATCTACCACTTCTTCTCCAAGAAGAGGGATATCCTGTACTATTTCTTCGCGGAAACCAGCAAGGAGGCTATGAACAGCCTGGTGATCAATGACGAGAACCTGATGAAACCGGCCCGGGCCATTCAGGATTATACCGTCAAGGTGGCGGAGGCCAACGAGGCCCTGGGATACGATCTGGCCTGCGTCATGCAGGACGCCTATCTGGACGCCTCAGACGATACCAGGTTCAGCAGCAAGTTCGTGCACGATATCGCGGTCTTCATCGAGGCGGCCCAGGAAAAGGGCACCTGCAAAGGAGACATCGACCCCATCGAAGCGGCTCATTGTATTCATATCGCTTCTGCCGGCATGTTCCGGAAGTGGATCATCGATTCTGGGAAATTCCCTCTGGGAGCGGCGACGGAGTGGTACATGCCGTTTATCATCAACGATTTCGTCGAGGAAAAATACAAGGTGACGAGGACCGGGGATTGTCCCGTCCGGTTCAAGGTCCTCTGAGGCCGCAGATCCTCTGGCGCCTTGTCCAGGCTCTCGGCGCTGATCCGGCGCTTTTAAAGCTCCCCCCCTTAGGCGCGGCGGGGATTCGAAGCAGGAAAAATACAGCAGAAGAAAGCAGTAAAGAGAAGGAAACGTTTAAAGCCCCGCGGCGCGCCGCGGGGCTTTGCTGATGGCATGTGTATATATGTGCCGTGTATGCGTCATGAAATTTTTTGGAAGACGAAGCCGCTTTTGACCTTTCGCGTTCTCCAAATGAGGAATCCGGCGCAGATGAACACCTGGACCGCGGTTGCGCCTGGAATGGCAAGGCCCAGGATCAGCAGAGAACCGCCGGCGATGCGGCTCAGCAGCATGGCCATCAGAAGGCGGACGCCGAAGGCACCGATCAGCCCCTGAACCATGACGAAGAAAGTATGGCCGCAGCCGTTGAAGTAGCCTACACAGCAGAATACCAGGCACTGGAGCAGGCAGTCGACACCGTAGGCTTTGAGGTAGTCCGCCGCTCCGGCGATGACAGCCGCCTCCTTAGAGAAGATCCCCGCGAGGACATCACCGTGGAAAAAGGTCATCCAGGCGACGATCAACCCCACCGCCAGAGAAGACAGGATACCGCACAGCAGAGCCCGGCGCGCCCGGGTCTCCCTGCCCGCGCCGATGTTCTGGGCCACAAAGGCGGACATCGCCTGCATGTAGGCCGAAGGCACGACCACCAGGAAAACGCTCACCTTGCCGCCTACGCCTACGCTGGCGGACATGATCGTCCCCATGGAATTGGCGATGGTGACCAAAACCAGAAACGAAATATTATGCAGCAGGTCCTGAAGGGCCGCGGGCGTTCCGATCTTCAGAATACTGCGGTTGATTTCTCTGTTAAAGTGAATATCCTCCTTTGACAGAGAAAAAGGCAGCTGCCTTCGGCGGATAATCAGCAGCGACAGCGCCACGCTGACCGCCTGGGCCGCGACTGTGGCGACAGCGGCTCCGGTTACGCCCATGCCCAGCCCGCCTACCAGCAGCAGGTCTCCCGCGATGTTTACCGCGCAGGCGATAGCTACCGTGATCAGCGGCATCTTGGAATCCCCAAGGCCCCGGAAAATGCTGCCGACCAGATTATAGCCGATGATGAACAGGGAGCCGACGCCGCAGATCCGCAGATACCGCACCGTGCCGTCAAAGGCGTCCGGCGGAGCGTGCACCCCTCTTGCGATCGATGGCGCACCCAGAAGCATGCCTGCCGTAAGGACCAGCGCCGCCACGACAAAGAGACATATTCCGCTTCCCACCGTTTTGCCGGCATCCTCCGGCCGGCCGTCGCCGATCTGCTGTCCGATGCGGACCGTGATACCCATGGCGAGACCGATGATCACGGCCGAGACCATGAACATGATCTGACTGCCGGTGGCCGCGGCGGAGATATCTGCCGCGGTACCGAATCTGCCGACCATCTGCAGGTCTACCGCGCCGTACATGTCCTGCAGCAGGATCGCCAGCAGCACAGGCATGGCGAATTTTGTCAGCGTGGACAGGATCGGACCTTCCGTAAAATTCTGTTTTGCTTTCATAGGTTTTTTCTCCCGAATGTTGAGAAATTCCAGTACAGACTGTCCAACCGTTTCGCCGAAAAAAATCCTTCCAAATGATTTTCCTGAATGATTCTCCTAATTTTATAGTTTCTCATTATAAGCCGGATTTGCCTTTTTCGCAAGACAGAATTTGCTCGGTCCGGGACTGAGAAGGGCCGGGGAGAGACTTTCCCGGACGTCCGGCTTTCTTTTTTTGTCCAAAAATCTGTTGAATTTTCAACGTGAACAAAGGTGATCTCAAAGAACAAACAAAAAACAAAACAAAAAAGGTATTGACAAAAAAATCAGAATATGATAAGTTTAGAACAGAAACTAGGATAGAGCCTAGTAATAAACCTAGGATATGAATGGAAACGCCGCTGCCGGCCATTGGCAGCCGCGGCGGCCAAAAGAACTAAAGAAATGAACTAAAAATGAACAACAGCAAAACAAACAACAGAAAGCAAAAACTTGTAAACAGCAACGGAAAAGAGTAAATCTTTCGGAGGAGATTATTATGAAGATAGCAATCATCGGAGCCGGCGCTATGGGAACCATGTTTGGAGCATTTCTCGGCAAGGCGGGAGAAGATGTATGTATGATCGATGTGAGAAAGGATCACATCGAAGCCATCAGCGAAAAGGGTATCATCGTAAAATACCCGGACAAGGAAGAAGCGATTCCTGCAAAGGGCGCCCTGACTTCAGACGAAGCGGCGAAGCTCTTCGGCGGTCCGGCGGACGTGGTCATGATCTTTACGAAGACGCCGATGAATAAGATGGTACTGGATCAGGCAGGCGCGCTGATCGGACCGGATACATATCTGATGACTACCCAGAACGGTCTGGGAAGCGAGGAACAGCTGGCGGAATACGTGGCCAGAGATCACGTCATCGTGGGAACCACCGCGCTGAACGCCATGCTGGGCGAGCCGGGCACCATCAATTACAGATTCCTCGACGCCTGGTCGACCTACATCATGCCGCTGGAAGGCGATATGAACGAAATGACTGAGAAGCTGGCCAAGGCGCTGACCGATGGCGGACAGCCTACCTACGCCGACATGAACACAGAGAAGATTCGCTGGAAGAAGATCGCGGTCAACTGTATGGCCAACTCAGCGTCCGCCCTTACCAGACTGAAATCCAACATCATCTTTGACAACGAATACGGCCGGGCTTACGCGGATTTGATCTTGAAAGAGGTCGTAGCGGTCGCCAACGCGAAGGGCATCGAGATGACCAGAGAAGAGCTGGAACCGCAGGTAGATGTTTCCGCCAAGCTGCCGGCTTATCCGTCCATGGGGCTGGACGCGGTCAACCACCGGATCACCGAGATCGGCACACTGAACGGCTCCATCGTCAAGCTGGGAAGGGAATACGGAATCGATACGCCGGCAAACGCCGTCATGTACAACCTGGTATCCATTCTGCACAACAACTACGACCAGCTTCCAGAATCACAGGACAAATAATCATGGCAATAGATTATTTCAATTATTACAACTTTTGTTATATCAAAGAGGAGGTACAAAATGCCTAAATATGCAGAGAACTTACTTTACGGTGTCGGAGCGCAGGAGCTTACCAGCGATCTGAACATTCCAAGAATGAGAAAAGAGAGAAATGAACGCCTGATCAAAATCATGAAGAAGCACAACTGTGCGGCCATGCTGGTATCCGGCGGAGACAACGTGCGTTACGTAGCTGCGACTACAGCCCAGTCTCTTCCTGCCGGCCTCAGCTACGCGCTGATCACCGTTGATGGCGTCATCCACGTATGGGACTTCCCTGGCGACGTAGATCTGGTCAGAGAAAGCTGCGACTGGATTCCGCAGGAGAACATTCACGTGGCGCACTACTGGCACGGCGGCGCTCCTGGCAAGGCCTGCACAGAGTACAACGCGAAGATCTACGCCCAGGACATGAAAGAGATTCTGGCAAAGGCCGGTCTGCTGGGCGAGAAGATCGCAGTAGCAGGTGTTGACGGCATCTCCATCGCGGCCCTGACAGAAGCGGGCATCGAGACCTACAGCGGCCACTGGATCATGCAGGAAGCCCGCGCGGTCAAGACCAGAGACGAGCAGGTCTGCGCGAAGACTGTCGCGGCCATCGCGGACGTAGGCTTCTGGGCCATTCAGGAAGCGCTGAAACCGGGCGTCAGAGACATCGACGTACAGGCCGCGGCGATGGCGGCTATGACCAAAGCCGGCGCTGTCGTTACGCCGAACACCATCGTAGTGTTCTCCGGTCCGCACGGATATCCGAGAGGAATTCCTAACACAGACCGTATCATCAGACCGGGAGATCTGGTTTATGTAGATATTGCAGGTATGAAATATATGGGATATAATTCTTGTATCTACAGAACCTATAAGGTCGGATGCCAGCCAACCGCTCAGGAAAAGAGCTGGATGGACAGAGTCGTTGAAAAACAGAACAAGGCCATCGACGCGATCAAGCCGGGCAACACCTCCGCAGACGTTGCCGCCTGCTTCTCACCGTGCGACGAGCTGGGATATCCTACAGAGCTGGACTGCCTGAGCATGGATATCTGCCACGGCATCGGCCTGATCAGCTACGAAGAGCCGATCATCAACAGACTGGATTCCTTCAACTATCCGCAGGAGCTGCTGCCGGGCATGGTCATCGCGGTAGAGACCATCTACGGAGAAAAGGGCGTCGGCGGAGCCAGACTGGAAGACATGGTCATCGTGACAGAGGACGGATGCGAGATCATCGACAGAACGCCTCGCGACCACATCCTGGTCACCCATTCCTACGACTAAACGCGTCAGGAGAGCGCTCAGTTTCATAACATACTAGTTTGGGACGGCAACATTACTGAGTCGACAATTACGATTACAATTAGATAGCCAGGCAGCCACATGCCTGGCTTCTATATTAAAGGAGGAAGAAAGATATAATGAAAATCCTACTATTAGTTCCTTTCAAACACGATGAAAACAATGAGAAAAACCTCAGATCAACCATTCCTATGGACATAGACATCAAAGGACTCAGTTTTGGCGACCCATCCGACTGCCGGTATGACGAAGCCATGAATGTGGTAGCAACCTGTGACGCCATCGTACAGGCGGAGCAGGACGGCTACGACGCCGTGGTCATCGCCTGTCAGGGCGACCCAGGGGTCGATGAAGCGAGAGAATTGGTGCGGATTCCAGTGGTCGCGGTGACCAAGACCCTGATCCACATCGCCGCCACCCTGGGCGACAAGCTGTGCATTATCACACCGAACGCTTACGTAGAGAGAAGAACCCGGCAGAACGCCATCCGTTACGGATTCCGCGATTTCGTGGCCACCAGGACCATCGAGGTCAGCGCCCGCGACGGTATCGACGCCTACTCCGTATACAAGGAGACCGGTGAATATTCTCCTTTGATCGAGCAGTTCGTAGAGGAATGTATCAAAGCCATCGAGGAGGACAAGGCGGAAGTGCTTTCCACAGGCTGCGGGGCCATCATGTGGATGTCAGGCATCGCCCAGGCGGAGCTGGAAAAGAGGGGCTATCAGATCCCGTTCATCAATCCGACCCTGGCTGCCTGCGAATTCGCCAAGACTCTGGTAAACATCGGAGCCGTAAACCCAAATTACCCTGAACCGATCAGGAAGACCGGCCGCGCCGGCTGCTGCTGAATAAGGAGGATTCAACCATGTCTGGAAATGTACATAATAATGATGGATTCAATAGAACCGGAATCAAATTGATCTTGTTAAGCGTTTGCTCCTGGGCAATCTTTTCCTTTACCTGCATGAACGCGTACAGCGTATGGGTTCCTGCGGTTGCCGACAAAATCGGCATGGACTTCGCGGACCTCAACATGTGGAACACTTACGGAGGGCTTATCGCAGCGGTTGCGACCTTTGCCGCGTCCCATGTCGTGCGTAAATTTGGTTCGAGGAAGACACTTTTCGTATCATTGGGCATATGCGGCCTGAACTTCCTGTTCATTCCGAAATGTCCAGCTGCCTTCGCCTGCTTCGGCGTGGCGCTGAACGCGGTTCTGCAGGTATTCTACGGCAACATGTCGACCACAGTGCTGATGAAGAACTGGTATCCGAGAAAGAACGCTGTGGTCATGGGATGGGTCACTGCTGGTACGGCCATTGGCGGTTTCATCATGCTTCCGATCTTTAACAGTGCCATTCAGAGCAAAGGTCTCGATACGGCGATGGCGATCTTTGGAATATTATTTATTGTTATCGCTGTTTTAGATCTTATTTTAGTCAGAGACACCCCAGAGATGTGCGGTTTCGACCCAGATGGCATGCCGATGTCTGCGGAAGAGCAGAAGATTCACCTAGGTACTAAGAAAGAGAAAAATCCTTGGACGCTGAAGAAGATCTTTACCAACAAACGCATGGTAGCCATGAGCGTCGGCTGGGGACTGGAACTCATGTGCATAACAGGTACGCTCTCCTGCGCGATTTTGATCATGATCAGTAAAGGTATTGAACAGAAGCAGGCCGTTACAATCGCTTCTATAGGTGCGGTCTTAGCTATTATTGGCAGTGTCGTCTCCGGTATCGTTGCGGATAAGATCGGTACGAAAAAGGCATCTATGCTGTTCATAGGTGTTCAGCTGGTGTTTACTTTCCTGATGGTTATAGCTGGTGTAGGGCAGACCGTAATCGTGATCATCGGCTACGCTTTAGTGGTATTCATGTCCGGATCTCCGAGCAACCTGAGCGCAACCAGTGTTCTGAAACTGACGGGAGCCAGATTCTTCACCGTGGCGTGGGGCACCATTTTCATGGTCATCAATCTCTTCAGAGCGGCTGCAAGCTCTGTCATCAGCTTCAGCCTGAAGACCTCCGGCGGATATAACCTTGCGCTGTATATCTTCGTGGGCCTGCTGATCGTCGCGATCCTGCTGATCAATTACGCCGGCGAGGAATATCAGGATCCCGGCATCGAAGAGGAAGAGGAAACAGAAGCGATATAATTAAGAATACTGTTAATGTAAATTGAGTTAGAAAGGATGTAGCGAAATGAAAGCTGCAGTTTTGGCAGAACCATATAAACTGGAGGTGCGGGAGGTGCCGAAGCCTGTTCCCGGACCGGGGGAAGTGGTCATTGACGTGAAATACATGGGTATCTGCGGCTCTGATATCCCCGGCTACGAGGGAAAGCAGGCGGTGAAAATGCCGATCATTCCAGGTCATGAATTTACCGGCGTCGTCGACCAGCTCGGCGAAGGCGTCACTGGCCTCAGGGCAGGCCAGAAGGTCATGGCTCAGGCGGCGTGGGGCTGCGGCCAGTGCAAGCACTGCCTGGAAGGCAAGCACAATCTGTGCACCGACAGAAGACTGCTGGGCGCCAACGTGAACGGCGCCCTGGCAGAGTACATCAAAGTGCCCGCTTCCGCGGTGATTCCGCTGGAAGAGGATACAGATCTTCGTCTGGCGCAGTCCATCGATTCCCTTTCCTGCAGTATCAATGCTGTGGAAAAGCTGTCGCCGGAGATCGGCGACGTGGGCGTGCTGTTCGGCACAGGGCACAGCGGCCTGCTGCTCCTGCAGGTGCTGAAAAGCACAGCCATCAGCAAGCTGGCGGTGGTCGGCGGAAGAAGACAGTTCCGCATGGACAAGGCTCTGGAGCTGGGAGCCGATCTGGTGATCGGCAGCAGCGATCCGAATTTTGATGCTGCCATGCAGGACTTCCTGCCGGAAGAAGGCGCGGACTTCGTCGTGGAAGCGTCAGGCACCATGAAGGCTTTGTTGAAGGCCGCTGAGCTGGTGAAACAGGGCGGCACGATCCTGACCTACGGCCTGTACAAGGAAAAGCAGAACGAATTCGACTTCAGCCTGCTGTATAAGAAGGAGATCAAGATCGCCGGAGTGAAGGGCGCGGGCAGCTGCGACCATAAGGCCATCAGACTGCTGGAAAGCGGTAAGATCGATATAGAACCTCTGATTACACACGATATCAGATTGGAAGACTGTAATGAAGGCTTCCGCATGATGAGCGAGAAAGAGGACAAGGCCCTCAGGATCGTCTTTGCACTGTAGAGGAGGAGAAATACATGAAGACAATGAA
Source organism: uncultured Emergencia sp. (assembly GCA_937997955.1). GTDB lineage: Bacteria > Bacillota > Clostridia > Peptostreptococcales > Anaerovoracaceae > Senimuribacter. The sequence goes on from CALLDR010000181.1 coordinate 30,231, forward strand.
AGCTATGCTGCTGAAGGAATTCGGAAAGCCTCTGGTTCTTGAGGAGGTTCCCATTCCTGAACCGGGTCCGGGAGAGGTCCGGATCAAGCTGAAAGCCTGCGGCGTCTGTGCCACGGATATCAAGACCATTACCGGCAAGATGCCTTTTGTGAAAGAATTCCCGTTCATCGCGGGCCATGAAAACGCCGGCGTCATAGACAAGTTCGGCGAAGAGACCGGCCAGGGAGAGATGAAGCTGGGAGACAGAGTCTGCATCTTCCACATCGACAGCTGCGGTGAATGCTGGTACTGTAAACACAAGCTGCCAGCCATGTGCAGAAACATCAGAGGCCTGATCGGTATGTCGCGAAACGGCGGCTTTGCCGAATATCTGGTAGCTCCGGAAAAATGTCTCGTGCCGATCCCCGACAACATCACCTTCGAGCAGGCGGCCGTTGCCACAGATTCTGTGACCACGGCGGTGCACGCTTTGATGGAGCGGTTAGACGTTCAAGAGGGAGATCCTGTGCTGATCATGGGTGTAGGAGGTCTGGGCTCCAACGGCATACAGATCGCCAAGCACATGGGAGCGAAGGTTATTGCCGCCGACATCGACGATGAAAAGCTGGCTATGGCCAAGGATCTGGGAGCAGATTACGTTTTTAATACCACAAAGGTTGACCTGGCGGCGGAATGCCGCAGGGTCACCGACGGCATGGGCGTTAAATGGTCCGCGGATTTCGCGGGGCAGCCCATCGCTACACAGACAGCTCTTTCCTGCCTTGCGCCGGAAGGCGTCCAGGCGCAGCCCGGGTATTCCGTCGTGAAACCTACCTTTGAAATCAACAGCTTCGCTCTCGTGTCCAACGAGATCGAAATACGCGGATCCCGTGGCCCGACCGTCTGGTCCTGCCGCAAGTCTATCGAGCTGGTGTCCAGCGGGGCTGTGAACCCGCAGATCGACCCGCAGCACACAGGTGCGCTGGAAGATCTCAACTGGATTCTGGACGACCTGGCGGCAGGCAAGGTGGCTGGAAGGGCAGTGATCAAATACGACTGACCACATTGTGGTATCTCCATAAAAATAAATGCATTAAGAATAGAAAAATCCCTGGAATTTCAATAATCTCCAATTCCAGGGGTTTTTCTTTGCCTCGGCCGGGGCGGAATCACTTCAGGCCGTACTTGTCTATTTTAGCGTACAGCAGACTGCGGGAGATGCCCAGCTCTTTGGCGGCCTTCGACTTATTTCCGCCCGTTGCTGACAGAGCCTGCTGAATCAGATCCTTCTCAGCTGTTTCCTTTCCCTTGAAAAAGCTTCCGACGGCGGCGCTTTCCACAGCGCGCCCCGCGGAGAGCTTTTTCTTTTTTTCCAGAAAGAGAAAATCGCCGGCGGCCAGAATACCGCTGCCCTTCAGCACGCAGGCCCGTTCGATGACGTGTTCCAGCTCCCGCACATTTCCGGGCCAGGCGTAGTCCTGCAGATAGGAAAGGGCTTCGCCGGAAAGGCCCGTCACATCCAGCTTGTACTTCCTGTTGATCTTGTCCACCAGGGACGATGCCAGAAGGGGAAGGTCCTCGGCCCGTTCCCGCAGCGCCGGCAGCTCGATCTCCAGCACGTTGATCCGGTACAGCAGGTCCTCCCGGAACTTCTTTTCGGCGGTCATCTGGTACAGATCCTTGTTGCTGCAGCAGATGACCTGCAGGTTCAGCCTGGTCGGTTTGATGGAACCGATTCGCTCCACCTCGTATTCCTGCAGGACGCGCAGCAGCTTGGACTGCATTTCCAGCGGAAGCTCTTCGATTTCATCAAGCAGTATGGTGCCGTTGTTGGCCAGCTCAAATTTCCCGGCCTTGCCGCCTTTGACCGCTCCGGAGAAGGTGCCCGTCTCGTAGCCGAACAGCTCGGATTCCAGCAGCTCCCGGGGGATTGCGGCGCAGTTGACTTTGACAAAGGGCGCGCCGCGGCGGTTGCTGGCGTTGTGGATAGCCGCGGCGAAGACTTCCTTGCCGGTGCCGCTTTCGCCGGTCAGGAGAATGGGCATGGTGGTGTTGGTGACCCTGGCCAGAATGTTTTTGATCTCCGTGATCCTGGGTGAGACGCCGACGATGCTGCTGAAGACGGCCGGAGCCGTGGACAGGCCCTGCAGCTGCTGGATGAACAGCTGGTTGGACTGGCGCAGCTTTTCGATCTCCTCGTAGAGAAATCCCAGAGTGTCGGTGCTGTTGAGCAGGCTGACGGATATGACACCCTGGATCTCGCCGTAGTGGTTTTTGATGGGGATCCGGCTGTATACCAGTCCTCTGCCATCCTCAAATTCAAAGAGATCGTCAAAGGTGGGCTCGCCGGTCTCCAGAGTATCGTAAAGCTTGGTGTTGGGAATGACGCTCTCTACCTTCTCGCCCAGGAGCTCCTGCCGCTTGTATCCGAGAAAGGCGCAGTAGTTGTCGTTGATATAGGCGATGCGGCCGAACCGGTCGATGATGATGATGTGGAACAGAATTTCCAGCGAGTCGTCTATGATCTTCTTGATGTCTGTTAAGCTGTTGGATTCGATGTACTTGCTTTTTCCCATGATGTTTTCTCCTTGTCGCGGTAGGATTTAGCGGAAGTTTCCCGCGCATTCTGTCTTCCGCTGGTATTCCCCGCTTGTACCCTTCGCGCGAATTGCTGCGTATTGTTGCGTATTGCTTTGTAAATTATAACATACACTGTCCTGAAAAGTAAACAACTGCTTCGGCGTTTTGGAGCCGTTTTGCCTGATTTTCAGAGCTTTTGTTTTGGCACGGCTTTTGCTTAAATAATGGTCAGGATGCGGTCGCCCGCCGGAGCGGCCGCCAATAACAGTTTAGGAGGAATGAAATATGCGTATTGCAATCATGGGCGCAGGCTCCCTGGGAACGATTCTGGGAGCGTATATTACAAAGGCCGGTTATCAGGTGGATTTAATCGACGCGTACAAGGAGCACGTAGATGCTCTCAATGAAAAGGGAGCCCATGTGGTCGGTACTGTGGACTTTGTGCAGAAGGTCCACGCCATTACGCCGGATCAGATGGAGGGCGTCTACGATTTGATCATCTACATGGCGAAACAGACGTACAATGACACCGCCATTCCGCAGATCGCGGCTCATATTGATGAGAACAGCACCGTCTGTGTCTGCCAGAACGGTATCCCTGAATACGCAGTCAGCGCTGTCATCGGCGAAGAGCGGGTCGTAGGCGCGCCGGTCGGCTGGGGCGCGACCTTCCAGGGACCGGGATGCTCCGCTTTGACGACTACAGAAGGCCGCCTCAACTTCACGCTGGGTTCCATGGACGGCTCTGTCAGCGACCGGGTTCTCAAAGCCAAGGAGGTTCTGGAAAGCATGGGCGAGGTCGTAGTATCGCAGAACCTGCTGGGACTGCGCTGGACCAAGCTTTTGATGAACGCCACCTTCAGCGGTCTGTCCACAGCCCTGGGAACCACCTTCGGCGGCGTGCTGGACGACGACGTAGCCATGGGGCTGATTTTGAAGATCGGCAAGGAATGTATCGACGTAGCTGCGGAAAGCGGCATTACCATGGAGCCGTATGAGGGCTATGACTTCTATCAGGCATTTAAGAGAGGCAACAAGGAGACCAACGAAGCTTCCATCAAACTGATCCGGGAGATCTGGACGCCGCATTACAAGCTGACTGCCAGCATGGCGCAGGATCTGCTCAAAGGCCGCAGGTGCGAGATCTATGATATCAACGGCGTCGTATGCGAAACAGGCAGAAAATGCGGTATCCCGACGCCGGTAAACGATGTGATCGTAAAAGTGGTCGCGGGCATCCAGGACGGCAAATACGAGTATTCCCCTGAGAATATCCAGTTCTTTAAAGATCTGATATAGCGAGCCGCCTGAGAAGCTGAGGAAAATGTATGAAATCGGAGGAAGACAATGAGCGATTTATCCAAGAAGAGAATTATTACAGTGGCGACGACCGGCGCGTGGCCGACCAAGGAGAACAACCCCAATGTACCCCTGCAGCCTGATGAGATCGCGGAGGACATTTATCAGTGCTGGAAGCTGGGCGCTTCTGTGGCGCACATCCATGTGAGGGACGAAGAAGGACATGATTCCATGAAGGTGGAGACCTTCAAGGCCGTCATAGACAATCTGAAGGACGGTCATCCGGACTGCGATATCGTCCTGAACCTGACCGCCGCAGGCGGCATCGCCAACTCTGAAGAGGACAGAATGGCTCCGTTCAAGACACTGAAGCCGGAGATGGCCAGCTTTGACTGCGGTACTATGAACTGGATGCACATGGGCGTCTTCAACAACAACCCGAATTTCCTGATGACCATGGGTACGGCCATGCAGGAAGCCGGCGTAAAGCCGGAGGTAGAGGTCTTTGATATCGGCATGATCTATGAAGCCCAGTGGTTCCTGAAAAAAGGATATCTGAAGGCGCCGGTTCACTTTCAGTTCTGCATGGGCTGCGCCGGCGGCATTCCGGCAACGGCAGAGAACGTGATCCTGATGCGCAACGCCCTCAGAGAGGCTATCCCGAATTCCACATGGAGCGCCTTCGGCGTAGGCAAGGGGGCCATGGAAGTCATGTACACCGCCATCGCTGCCGGCGGAAATATCCGTGTCGGCATGGAGGACAACGTGGTGTACAAGCAGGGCCAGCTGGCAGAGAGCAACATGCAGCTCATCGAAAGAGCTGTCAGAGCCGTAGAGGACTTCGGCTGTGAGGCAGCCACGCCAGATGAAGCGAGAATGATCCTGGGCCTGAAATAATAAATAGTGATAAATAATGATGAAATAATGATTTAGCGAATGACAGGAGCCCAGGAGGTGGGCCCCATCTGAGAAGCATTCTCCCATAAGAATAATTGCGGCAAAACAGCGTCTGGGAACAGGCGCTGTTTTGCTGTCTGCGGGCATGGCGCAGGGCTTTTTCCGGGCGGAATATCATCGCCTCGTCTCGTTTTGCGCGTTGCGCGTCAAAGCTTTGTGAAGTATAATAATAGCATATTGACAGGAGGGAGATCGCGATGATACTGAACATGCGCCTGGGGTTCTCTTATGTGGGCCTGATTTTCCTGATTCTGCTGATGGTGCCGAACCTGATCTGGACGAAGCGTCAGCCGAAGGATTATGATAAATATGTGGGAAATGAAAGCCGCCTGCTGCTGGCGCTTGAGAGGATCGGAGAGGTTCTGGTCAGCTGCGCCGCGCTGATTTTTTCGGATTTCAATATCAGAAACGCCGGCCTCTGGACCGTTTGGCTGCTGTTGGCGGCGGTGATGATGGTATTGTATGAGGTCTATTGGATACGGTATTTCCGCAGCGATCAGACCATGTATGATTTTTACAGCAGTCTGTTGGGCGTCCCCGTGGCGGGAGCTTCGCTGCCGGTGGCGGCCTTTTTCCTGCTGGGGATTTACGGAAAGAATCTGTTTCTGCTGATCTCTGTCATCGTTCTGGGTATCGGCCATATCGGTATCCACCTGGGGCATCGGCGGGAGATCGGGGTTCAAGAGCTTTCAGTTCAGGAGAGCAAGGTTCAGGAGATCGCGGTTCAGGAGATCGCGGCTCAAAAGAAAGAAGAGGAGAATTCATGAAATTCATTCACATCTCTGATCTCCATCTGGGAAAACGGGTCAACGAGTTTTCCATGATGGAGGATCAGGCTTACATATTAAATCAGATCCTGGGCGTCGTCGAGGCGGAGCGGCCAGACGGCGTTCTCATCGCCGGGGACGTCTACGACAAGCCGGTGCCTCCCGCCGAGGCGGTGCAGCTGTTCGACGATTTTCTGGTGCGCCTGTCAAAGGGCGGTACGCCGGTTTTCATCATCAGCGGCAATCACGACAGCGCGGAGCGGCTGGCCTTCGGAGGCCGTCTCATGGGGCAGAGCGGCGTTTATGTGTCGCCGGTCTACGACGGCAGCGTCCGATCCGTGGCTTTGGAAGACGAATACGGCAAGGTCTTTGTCCATCTGATCCCCTTCCTGAAGCCTGCCCATGTGCGGCGGTTTTTCCCCGATGAGGAGATCGGCAGCTATACCGACGCCATGAGGAAGGTCGTCGGCAGCCTGTCCCTGGACGGCCGGGACCGCCACGTGGCTTTGACCCATCAGTTCGTCACCGGCGCGGTGCGCAGCGATTCGGAGGAGGTCTCTGTCGGAGGTACGGACAACGTGGACGCGTCGGTCTTTGATCCCTTTGATTACGTCGCCCTCGGTCACATCCACCGACCGCAGAGGGTGACGAGAGACACGGTGAGATACTGCGGAACGCCGCTGAAATACTCATTCTCCGAGGCTGGCCATGACAAGTCCGTGACCGTGGCGGAGCTCCGGACAAAGGGAGACCTTTCCATCAAAACGATTCCGCTGGAGCCTCTGCGGGATATGCGGGAGATCAAAGGAACCTACGAGGAACTCACGGCGAAGAGCTTTTACGAGGGGACCGATTATCAGGAAAGCTATCTGCACATCACCCTGACCGATGAAGAGGATATTCCCGACGCCATCGGCAAGCTGCGGGCCATCTACCAGAATATCATGAAGCTGGATTACGACAATGCCAGGACGCGGGCCAGCATGGAGATCGACGGCGCGGAGGATCTGGAACAGAAGTCACCGCTGGATCTGCTGGGCGAGCTGTATGAGAAGCAGAACAACCAGCCCATGTCGGAAGAACAGAAGAACTTTGCCCGGCAGCTGATCGGGGAGATCTGGGAGGAGGAACTATGAGACCGATTACGTTGACCCTTTCCGCCTTTGGCCCCTATGCCGGGCGGACGACCCTGGATATGGAACGCCTGGGCAGCCAGGGGCTGTATTTGATCACCGGCGATACGGGAGCTGGAAAGACCACCATCTTTGACGCCATCACCTTTGCCCTTTACGGGGAGGCCAGCGGGGATCAGCGGCAGAGCGACATGCTGCGCTCCAAATACGCCGCGGCGGACATGCCTACAGAGGTGGAGCTGACCTTCGCCTATGGAGGCCAGAACTACACGGTGCGCCGCAATCCGGAATATGAGCGTCCGGCAAAGCGGGGCGGCGGTACGACGCTGCAGCGGGCCGAGGCGCAGCTGACCTGTCCCGACGGCAGGATCCTGACCAAAACCAAAGCGGTAACGGCGGCTATAGAAGAGCTGCTGGGCCTGAACCGCAGCCAGTTTACCCAGATCGCCATGATCGCCCAGGGGGATTTTCTCAAGCTGCTGCTGGCCTCGACAGAGGACCGGCTGGACATCTTTCGGAAGATCCTGAAGACGGAGCTCTATCAAAGCCTGCAGAAGCGGCTGGCGCGCCGGTCGGCGGAGCTGCGCCAGCAGTGGGAACAGACGGGAGACAGCATCACCCAGTATGTGGAGGGCCTGACCTGCGACGCGGAAGGAAAATTCGCGGAAAGCCTGGAACTCGCGAAAGATTCCCAGATTCCGTTAGCTGACATCATAGAACTGGTTGACCAGATACTGGCCTCTGACCGGGAGCAAAAGGCTGAGATTGAAGGGAGACTGTCTGCCCTCGATGGCCAGATCGGAGACTTGAACCTGGCTATCGGCAAGGGCCAGGAGCGGGAAAAAACAAAACGGGCTCTGAAGCAGGCGGAAGAAGATCTGGCAGAGGCCGAGGGGAGCTATGAAGAGACGCTGGCTCTGTACAACGCGGAGAAGGAGAAAGAAGTCGAGCGGGCCCTTTTGCGCGAGAAGATCGCCCTGGAAGAAAAGGAATTGAATCAGTATGACGCCTTGGAACAGGCCCGGAAGACCTGTGATGAAACGGCCTACAGGCTGAAAGAGGCGCTGGAAGCCGTGGAGGAGCAGAGCATGTCGTTAGAAACATCAAAATCGGAATTAAACGATCTGAAAGAAGAGCTGTCCGGCCTGCAGGACGCGGGGCGGCAGGCGGCCCTTTTGGAAAGTCAGCTGGAACAGCTCGAAGGCCGGAAGAAGGCTTTGTCGGCGGCAGAGGCCGACCTGGCTGACTGGACTTTGCTGCGGAGCCAGTGGGAGCAGGCGAAGGAGGCCTATCTGCGCGCGTCGCTGAAAAACGACAGGCTGAGGACCCAATATGAAAATCTGAACCGGGCGTTTTTAGATGAGCAGGCAGGTATCCTGGCAGAGACCCTTGAGGAGGGCCAGCCGTGCCCAGTCTGCGGTTCCACCGATCATCCCGCTCCGGCGGCGAAGCCGGAGACCGCTCCAACAGAAGAAGCGCTGGAAGCGGCGAAGCAGGCCAGCGATGAGGCGGCGGCTGAGATGAGTCGGCGCAGCGCTGAAGCAGGCAGCTTTGACGGTCAGACGAAGGCCAAGCGAGAAGAGCTGGAAAACAAAGCGGATCAGCTCTTTGACCAGTGGAAGACGGAGAGCCTGGCGGAGCAGCTGCGGGACGAGGCAGAGAAGGCGGAAGAAGAAAAGAACCGGCTGGACGCTCAGCTGCGGAAGGCGCTGGGGGACGCGGAGCACAGGGCAGCTTTGGAGCAGCTGATCCCTGAGAAGGAAAGGCAGACCTCCGAGGCGGAAGCGGCTCTGTGCCAGCAGGAAAAGGCCGCCGCTGCTCTGCAGAGCGAGGCCGCGGAACGGCTGCGGCGCGCGGACGCCATGGCGGCAGAGCTGGCATACGAGAGCAAAGCCACGGCGGAAAGCCATTTGATGTCCCTGCGGGAGCGGGAAAAGGCGGGCAAGAAAGCCTTTGACTGGGCCAGCGAAGCCTATGGGGCCGGCAAGGAGGCCCGGGACGCTCTCAGAGGCCAGGTGGAAAGCCTGCGGGGGCAGCTGGACGGCATGACGGAGACAGATGTGGCGGAAAAGACGGCCAGAAAAGAGCAATTGGAAGAGGAACGCAGAGCCCTGCAGGATCGGCTCACCGCCTGCGCGGCGCGTGTCTCAGCCAACGGCTTCGCCCTGGGAAAGCTGCGGGAACAGTCGGAAAACCTGCGGCAGCTGGAGCATCAATGGTCCTGGGTCAAGGCCCTGTCAGATACCGCCAACGGAAACCTCAGCGGCAAGGAGAAGATCAAGCTGGAAACCTACGTGCAGATGCGGTATTTTGACCGGATCATCGCCCGCGCCAACACCCGGTTTATGGTCATGAGCGGCGGACAGTACGAGCTGAAGCGCAGGGAGGCGGCGGAGAACAACCGCAGCCAGAGCGGCCTGGAGCTGGACGTTATCGATCACTATAACGGCAGCCAGCGCAGCGTCAGAACCCTGTCCGGCGGAGAATCCTTCAAGGCGTCTCTGTCCCTGGCCCTGGGCCTTTCCGACGAGATCCAGTCCTCCGCGGGAGGCATCCGTCTGGACTCCATGTTCGTGGACGAGGGCTTCGGGTCTTTGGACGAGGAATCCCTTCAGCAGGCCATACGGGCCCTGGCTGACCTTTCCGAAGGCAGCCGGCTGGTGGGGATCATCTCACACGTAGGGGAGCTGAAGGAGCGGATTCAGAAGCAGATCGTCGTCACGAAGGACAAGTCGGCGGGCAGCCGGGTGGAGATCCGGTGTGAGGAATAATCGCGGTGTCTGGGGTGTCTGGGGAGCGGATCCGCTCACGCCAGCAGGGGCAAAATCAGCTCCAGGGCCAGAACTACGCCGCAGCAGGAAAGGGCCACCTGAAACAGACTGGCTCCCAGCCAGGCGGCGGCGATTCCCACAGCCAGCGCCAGAGCTCCCGCGGCAGAGGAGCCGGTGGCCCCGAGGATGGCGGGAAAGGTCATCACAGCCAGCGTCACGTAAGGCACGTAATAGAGGAAGGACTGGATGAAAACGTTGCTGATCTGCTTCTGGATCAGAGTCAGAGGCAGGACTCTGATGGCGTAGGTAACGCCTGCCATAATGGCGATATAGATGTAAACGTTATGCGACATCGGTGGAACCCTCCTTTTTTGTCTTGCTCTGGGCGTCAGCTTGTCCCACCGGCGCGATCAAAGCGGCGGCGGCCGACAGGACTACGGTCAAGATGATGATCCGCGTGCCCGAGGACAGCGCCGCGGTCAGAGGCAGGACGGAAGCGGCGTAGCTGACCGCAAAGCTGGCGATAATGAGCAGGGCGATGGTCCTGTCCTTTTTCGCCGGCGGAATGATGACTGCCAGGAACATGCCGTAAAGGGCCACGCCCAGGGCGCTGACCAGCTGCGGCGGAAGCAGGTTGCCGGCAGTAATGCCCAGAGCCGTGCCTGTGGCCCAGCATGGAGCCGCGGCCACTATAGCCCCATAGGTATAGTACGGATTCAAAAGGCCGGGCCGCGCGATGGTGATGCCGAAAAGCTCGTCGGTTACATCGAAGCCTATGAGCAGACGATGGCACAGCGGTGTGCCGGGGGCGAAACGCTGGCTGAGGGCGCAGCTCATCAAAAGGTAGCGGGCGTTGGTGACCAGAGTGATCAGCGCCATTTCAAAATAGGAGCCGTCGGCGGCCATCATGGAGAATCCGGCATACTGACCAGCGGATGCGTTGTTTAAAATGCTGGTGAGAAATCCCTGGAAGGGTGTCAGGCCCGCGCTTCGGGCGGCGATGCCCAGGGAGAAAGCTACAGCGAAATAGCCCAGGCCGATGGGAATGCCGTCACGGACGCCTTCCACAAAGACCCTTCTGTCAAAAAAGGGCTTGCTGTTTGTTTTGGAGTTTGTTTTAGAGTCTTTTTTCGAGACCGGCTTGCTGTTTGTCTTGTCCATATTATTGCTTCACCTCAACTTCTTTGATTGCTGTTATCTTTGCTTCACTGACTGCTGTTATCTTTGCTTTACTGAATGCTGTTGCCTTTGACTGCCGTTATCTTCATTTCAGCGGCCGCTTTGCCGCGGACCGCCTTTGGTCTCTCCGAAAGTACGCCTGTATTATAGCACCACTATTGACATTAGTAAAACAAATGTTTATAATGAGATCATTAGAAAAAATAATGAGGTGAGAAGGTGCAGTCCAAATACGGAATCTTTTGTGAAGTCATCGAAAAGGGCAGCTTTACCAAAGCGGCGCGGCAGATGGGGTATACCCAGAGCGCCGTCAGCCAGACGATCAAGTCCCTGGAAAGAGAACTGGGGACCGTTTTGATCGAGCGGAGGAAGGACGGGATCGCTTTGTCGGCGGACGGCAGGGCCTTTTTTCCGTATTTTCAGGATATCTACAACGGGGAAAAAGCGCTGGAGCAGAAGCGCAGAGAAATGGAGGGACTGGAGAATTCTACCATAAGGATCGGAACCTTTACCAGCGTCAGCCGCAATCTTCTTCCACAGCTGATGAAACGGTTTAAGGAGCGGTACCCTGGGGTGGACTTCTTTTTGAAGCAGGGCGAATACACCAGTATTGCCAGATGGGTGCAGGACGGCAGCGTGGATTTTGGCTTTGTCAACGTGGAGGCCGTAGAGGGCGTGGAGCTGGAGCCCCTCTATGAGGACGCCATGGTGGCGGTTTTGCCGAAGGGGCATCTGCTGGCGGCGCAGACCCAGGTCACCTTGGGGCAGATGGCGGACGAGCCCTTTATCCTGCTGGATGAGGGCGATTACAGCCTGCCGATGAAAGCCTTTGGGGCGAAGAACCTGTCGCCTCAGGTGGCATATAAGGTCTACGACGATTACTCCATTTTGGCCATGATCCGCCAGAGCCTGGGAGTGTCCATTCTCTACGACATGGTGCTGCGCGGCTTTGAGGATCAGGTGGCTGTCCGGCCCATCGAGGAGCGTCCGACGCGGACCATAGCCCTGGCCTGGCGAAACTGGGACACGATGTCTTTGGCCGCCAGGCGGTTTACCCAGTTCGTCTGCGAAGAGCTGAAACAAGAAGCCGGCGAGCAAGGCGGGAAACCGGCAAGTAAGGCGAAGGCGGAAAGCCGGTGAGCAAAGCGAAAGGCCGGGAGGCAAAGCGGGAAGCCGGTGAGTAAAGCCGAAGGCCGGCGAGCAAAACAGGAGGTCAAAATCGAAAATGAGCAAAAGCAGCAAAATCCTACGAACTATTATGATGAAGCGGTATCTGTTCAATTTGGCGTTCCGCGTCCTGGTCTTCTGCGGCGCCTGCGCGGTCTATGTGTATGACAAGGTGTTTCTGACCAGCACTATGAGCCGTCCGGTCCTGTGGAGGATCGCGCCGCTCCATATTCTGTGGCTGGTCTTCATGATCACCATGCTCCTGCACATCTTTCCCACGAAGAAGCTGACCATGGCTCTGCGCAAGGCCGAGGGGGAGGAGTATCTGCCGCCTGAGACCTACGGCCAGCTGGAGTTGTATCAGTTCGTCCAGGATCAAAATATCAAAGCGTGGCGGGTCATGCTCTGCTGGCTCTTTTTCAACGCCATCTTCGGCATTTTGTACCTGCTGAAGATCATCGACAACACGGATCTGCTGATGCTGACCATCTTCTACTACCTGTGCGACTACATCTGCATCTTGTTTTACTGTCCGTTCCAGCATTTGATCATGAAAAACCGCTGCTGCGTCAACTGCCGGATCTACGACTGGGGCCATTTCATGATGTTTACGCCCATGCTGTTTATCCGGGATTTCTTCAGCTGGAGCCTGTTCTTTACTTCTTGCGTGGTGCTGATCCACTGGGAGATCATCTACGCCAAGCATCCGGAGCGGTTTTGGTACGGCTCCAATCAAAGGCTGCAGTGCGCCAGCTGCAGCGATAAAACCTGTCAGATCAAGCGCCGGCTGGGCTGGATGGAAAAGAGCGCCGGACGGCGGTGAAAAAGGGGGAATACGGCCGGCCTGGAAGGCGGCTGGCCCCGACCGCGGCCCGGCTGTATAGACCAGGCGGCTTTCCGGGCGGCTTTCCGGGCGGCCCTGAGGCTGCAGACGATCCGGCAGCCGCCCGACCTTCTTGTATCCGCGGCCGCTTTATGGTAAAATATTGAAAACTTTTGCAGGAAATGAGGAGATATAGATGAAATACGCTTTTACACATGCCAATTTGCTGGACGGCAGCCGGGATATGGCGGTTCAGCAGAACATGACAGTGCTGACCGACGGCGAAACCATCGTGTCCATAGAAGAGGGCGGCGCGGCGCCTTCCGGTTATACTGAGATCGATCTGTCCGGCCGCTGGCTGATGCCGGGTATGATCAACGCCCACGTCCATCTGCCCGGTACGGGCAAGCCTACCAGCTCCAGCGAGGCCAACAATCTGGCCGCGAAGATAGACAAGTCCCGCATCATGCAGGCGGTGCTGGAACAGATGGTGAAGAAGAATATCCTGACCTCCCTTCATTCCGGCGTGACGACCCTGCGGTCCATGGGAGAGGTCAGCTACCGGGATCTGGCCAACAAAGCCAGGATCGAGGCGGGCAAGTACGTGGGACCGCGGGTGCTGGCCTGCGGGTACGGCGTTACGGTCCACGGCGGCCATACCGACGGACTCATGGGAATTCCGTGCGAGACGCCGGAGCAGTGCCGCCGGGTTATCGCGGACGACGCGGCCCATCACGCCGACTGGATCAAAATCTTTGTCACCGGCGGTGTCTTTGACGCAGAGGTCAAAGGAGAACCGGGCGTTGTCAGAATGAGCTATGAGCTGGCAAAGGCTTCCTGTGATGAAGCCCACCGGCTGGGCTATCGGGTGGCCTCCCATACGGAAAGCACCGAAGGCGTGCGCATCGCGCTGAAAGCCGGCGTGGATACCATAGAGCACGGAGCCCATATGGACCAGGAGATCATCGACCTGTACAAAGCCCGTCAGGCGGCGGTCATCTGCACCATTTCACCGGCGGTCGCCATCGCGAAGCTGCCCGGAGAGCTGACCAAGATGACGAAGGTCAACCGGTACAACGCGGAGGTGGTCATGGACCACATCATCGAAAGCGCCAGACAGGCGCTGGAGCGCGACATTCCCGTAGGGCTTGGCACCGACGCGTCCTGCCCGTACATCACCCATTATGACCTGTGGCGGGAGGTCTGCTACTTCGCCAAATACTGCGGCGTCAGCAACGCTTTCGCCCTGCACACCGTGACCCTTCGCAACGCGGAGATCCTGGGCATCGACCATGTTACCGGCTCCATCAAAGCAGGCAAGTGCGCGGATCTCATCGTGCTGGATCAAAATCCGCTGGAAGACCTGGCCGCGCTTCGCCATGTGAAGATGGTCATGGCCCGGGGAAATCTGATCCGGCAGCCAAAGGTCAAACGGATCGAATATATCGATAAAGAGCTGGATCAGCTGATGTAACAAGAAGCTTGTATAACTGAGGAAGCTGATATAGCAGAAGAAACTGATGTGATAGGAGAAGCTATGGAAAAGAAAATCCTTTTGTTTCATGTCGAAAAAGAAAAGCGGCAGCAGATAGAAATCCTCTGCGCGTCGCAGGGCATCGTGCCTGCAGCCGTGGAAAGAAAGCAGTACGGCGACCCGCTGGGAAGCCTGGTGGGTATTCCCGGTCTTAAGAAGCGGGGCAAGGGATACCGCGGCCCGGAGCTTCCGGGAGAAATGCTGGTATTCTTCGGTCTGGACTCCGACGCCCTGGACCTCTTTCTGGACGGATACCGCCAGGCCGGCATCGCGCCTATCCCCATCAAAGGGGTCATGACCCCTTACAACATGGTCTGGAGCGCGGAGCAGCTGTTTAAAGAGCTGTCGGAAGAACACAAAAAAATGCAGGGATAAGAGGGGGACAAAACGGAAATGGAAAAATGCGCGGTGGTGACCGGCGCCTCAAAGGGGATCGGTCTGGAAATTGCGAGGAAGCTGAGTGAGGAAGGCTATCAGGTCTTTGGCCTGTCCAGGACCAAAGGGCCTCTGCGGGAGGTAACGTGGATATCCTGTGATGTGACCGACAGCAGGAGTGTAAGCGACGGATTCGCGGAGGTGCTTCAGGCGGCGGGAAGGATCGATGTCCTGGTAGCCAACGCCGGCATGGGCATTTCCGGGGCGGCGGAATTCGCGCCGGAGGCCGACTACCGCAGACAGTTTGAGGTCAACGATTTTGGAACTGTTGCCTGCGCCCAGAAGGCGGCGGCTGTCATGCGCGGGCAGGGCGGAGGCAGGATCCTGTTCATCTCTTCACTGGCGGCGATTTTCCCGCTGCCCTTTCAGAGCTTTTACTCGGCCAGCAAGGCGGCTCTCAACGGGTTCAGCGACGCCCTGGGCATCGAGCTGAAACCCTTTGGCGTGCAGACCTGCGCCATCATGCTCAATGACGTGAGGACAGAATTTACAGATAACCGAGTGAAGACGGCGGACGGAGATGACGTCTATGGCGGACGCATCAAAGCCTCCGTATCCAAGATGGAAAAATCCGAGCGAAACGGCATGACGCCGCGGCAGGTAGCCGACGTGGCATGGAGCCTGCTCCAGCGGAGAAAAATGCCGTCCCACAAGATCGTGGGAATTTCCAACGAGTTCCTGGGGCTCCTTTACCGATTGCTGCCGACGGATACCATGCTCTGGCTTTTGGGAAAAATCTACGGCTAGGCCTTTTGAGAGACGCAAAGACAAAAGGCGCGAAGACAAACGGCATGAAGACAAACAAAGATGTAAAGGCGTAAAACCGATTTAAACGCCAATTTGAAGGGCGATTCGTATGGAAGCACATGGAAACATATGGAATTATATCGAATCTTGAGGGAAACGCGAGATGAAATGAATGGTGAATTGTTACAAATGTTGCAATTCGTTATAAAATCCTTTTAAAAAATCGCGTAATAAGGCCCAGAGGGGATTGACTTTTTAACCGGAGGAGTGATAGAATATACATAAGCGAGTTGCCCATGGCGTAAGTCCAGCTGAGGGTTCTCGCTATTTTTGTGTTAAAACAAAGGAGATTTTACGATGAGACTGGAAACGAGAGCGGAAAAATTCCTGATGGGGTTTTGCATGAGCGCCAGCATGATCATCTTCATGTGCAGTGTGAATAAATTTCAGATGGAAGGTATCAATGCGGACAACATCGTGCAGATTTTAGTTCATTATCCCCTGGAAATCGTCTTTGTTATGCTCCTGAGCGATTTTGTCGCGGCGCCTCTTGTGGGAAAGCTTTTGACCCTGGTTGCCGGTGAGCACGAATCCAGGAACGCCATGATCTTTTTCAGAACTTTTTTTCTGACATTGATCATGAGCATGATCATGACCATTTGCGGTCCGGTGATCGGAAGACTGGGCGCGGATTACATGGCTCCGATGGCGGGCTACTCAAATTTCTTTTCCTGGGCGTTCTGCACTTGGATCAACCGCTGGAGGATGAACTTCACCATGGGCTTCCTGTGGAGCTTACTGTGTGCCGGGCCGTTCAGCAGATGGGTGGTCAAAACCTATCGAGCAAAGAGCGGCAGCGGAGAATTCCAGAAAAAATGCGCCAATCTGACAGAGTAATAGATTCTGACAGAGCAATAAATACTGACGGAGCGACAAATGCTGACAGAACAATAAATACTGACAGAACAACAAACGCAGCTGGGAATTTGATATATTAAAAATCAAATATATGATTTAACAAATAAAGAAAAACAGCAGAAGACTACAAAACTGCAGCCGATGGGATATGCGCACACAATGCGCCGGCTGCAGTTTTTTTGTGTTCACGGGGCGCTGTCCGCGGCGGTCATATTTGTCAGCGAGATCGCAAAACGCTGACCGGGCTGACAGCTTTGATCCAGCTGATCCAACCGATGGAGCTGATGGAGTTGGTCTTTTAAGGCGTATAAAAGAATTTAGCCCAATTCATTCCGTAAGTCTGTATCGAATCTAACTGCGCCGCCTGTCCCGATGAGCCTGCCGCTGAAATGAAACACAGTATCTTTTCAGCTGTATTTATGGTATAATATTTCCGAAATTGAAGAGGGCGCGGCGCTGACGCAGGATTGGACGGCGCTGCCGCGAGATAATACAGCGCTGCCGTGAGATAATACGGCGCTGCCGCGGAGTCGGAAACTAACGACAGGAGAGTTTTAAAAATGGAAAAAGGACAAATTGTTCATTTAACAATAGAAGATATAACCGGCGAAGGCCAGGGCGTCGGCAGAAGCGACGGCATGGCAGTCTTTGTCAAAGGAGCGGTGGTCGGCGACATAGTAGAGGCAGAGCTGACGAAGGTGAAGAAAAACTATGCTTTTGGGCGGCTTTGTAAGATCCTGGAGCCGTCACCGGAGCGGATTGAGCCCCTTTGTCCCTATATGGGCCAGTGCGGCGGATGTCTCTATGGCGCGTTGTCCTATGAGGGTCAGCTGGCGTTGAAGGAAAAGCAGGTCAGGGACAAGCTGATCCGCCTTGGCGGGCTGACGGACCCTGTAGTACGGCCCATCATCGGCATGGATGAGCCGTTTCGATATCGGAACAAGGCGTCTATGCCCGTATGGACCGGCGGCATCATCACCCGCAAAGGCGGCGTGGTCGAGAATCTGGGTGAACCGGCCGTAGGGTTTTATCGGGCTAAAAGCCACGAGGTCATCGACTGCCGCGACTGCCTGCTGCAGTCAGAACCGGCCATGGCGGCGGCGGAGGCCCTGCGCCAGTTTATGATCTCCGACAACATTACCGCCTACGACCCTAAGTGGGAGAAAGGCCTGATGCGCCATCTGGTGGTAAGGACCGCCAGAGGCACCGGCGAGGTTATGGTGGTGCTGGTCATCAACGGCAAAGGCATACCCAATGGAGCGAAGCTGGTGGAAATGCTGGACGACTATGTCTACGACCTGCCTCCTGCGGAGAACGGAGTGGAATACAGCCTGGAAAGCGTCGTCATCAATATCAACAAAGGAAAGAACGGCAGCCTTCCGGGCAGCATCTTCGGAGAGGAGTGCGTGACGATAGCGGGCAAACCGACGATTCTGGAAGAGGTGGACGGCCTGCAGTTTGAGATCTCACCGCTGTCCTTTTATCAGGTGAACCCGGTGCAGATGGAGCGGCTTTATGATAAGGCCATGGAGTACGCGGCCCTGACCGGCGACGAGACCGTGCTGGACCTGTACTGCGGCGTGGGGACCATCGGCCTATTCGCCGTGCAGGCAGGAGCCGGCCGTGTCATCGGTATCGAATCCGTCAAAGCCGCGGTCATCGACGCCAATCGCAACGCCGTCATCAACGGTATCGTCAACGCGCGCTACGTCTGCGGCCGCGCCGAGGAAGAATTGCCGAAGCTGATCCGCGGAGAAGGCGCCGCAGCTGACGACGAGGGTCTGCGTGTAGAAAAAGCTGACGTGGTCTTTCTTGACCCGCCCAGGGCTGGCTGCGACGTCAGGCTTTTAGACAGCGTGATCAAAGGGTGTCCGTCGCGCATCGTCTACGTGTCCTGCGATCCGGCGACCCTGGCCCGCGATGTGAAATACTTGTGCCAAAACGGATATCAGTTCGTGGAGGCTGCGCCCGTGGATATGTTCCCGTGGAGCGGGCATGTGGAGACGGTATGTTTGATGTCAAGAAGAGAGAAATAAATAGCGAAAAGTAGCGTATTTACGGGCTTTTTTGAGATTTAGCAATAGCTCATGAAAGTCCGTAATTGTTATATGAAAACATATCTACTGCAAAATCAGTCAAAGGGTTTAGGCTGTGGAGTAGATGTCAGAGGTTGTGGCACTAGGATAGATGTTATCTAGGGTGCTAACTCAATTTGAGTGAGTGATTTAGATGTTGTCTAATCCGGCAACTCGACTGTTGGCGTTATGTAAGGCAGTGGATTAGATTTTATGGAAAGGTGTTGATAATAGTGAGTGATTCGCAAATTACTATTTTTTACTCATGGCAATCAGATTTGCCCGGAAGTGAGACAAGAAATATTATACAAGATGGCATTAAAGATGCAGTTCGTTTGTTGAGAGATACTGTCGATATTGAAGCAGACCGTGATACTAAGGGTGAGTATGGTTCTCCAGATATCGCAAATACGATTTTTTCTAAGATTGATGAGTGTGATATTTTCGTTGCTGATGTAAGTGCGGTTTGCAAATATGAGGTAACGGATAAAGACGGAAATGTAAAAATCAAATATATGCCAAATCCTAACGTTATGTTAGAACTGGGATACGCAACTCATGTTGTTGGATGGGAAAATGTTATTTGTGTTCTAAATGCTGATTACGGCTCGCCAGAAGATATGTCTTTTGATATTGCAAGTCGAAGGTTAACTCCGTTTTCGTTAAAGGATGGCTCTAGTAAAGGAGATGCAAAACGATACATTAAAGGCGTAATACAAGAAACAGTAGAACACATTTTAGAAAATGGTAAGCGTGTTAAATCTGGATTCTCTGATTTACGTTTAGGTTGTTATGTTGATAGTTCAGTTTCTAATTTAGTTAATCCGATTGAAATATCAAAATCTATTTCTTTTGTTGAGCACAGAGAAAAAATAATAAAAGAGTGCCTTAGTTTGGTAGAACAAATTAAGAATTTGAAAATAACAGAGCCATCAAAACTTCAAAGTGCAGAGTGCGAGACGGATTCAGAGGAATCGAAAGAAGCAACTAGTATCGTTAGAAAAGATGGTTCGGTACTGACTCCAGTTGCTAATTCTTTTAAACTAAATCTTTTTAAATTACAAAGAGTGCTTATCAAAGATGAAGATAGAGATGCAATAACCACTTTATGCAAAGAATACCTTGATGTGGATATATCACGAGAAACAGGATTCTTTGACATAGGAAACTTGGAAAGGAGATATGATGCGCTATCATCATATTCGTATGAAGGAACAAAGGAAGAAGAATGCAAACACGACAATATCATAATGCTAGATTGTAATTTACATCTTATACAAATGTTGGATTGGTATGTAACGACTTTTGATGGCTTGTTTTTCATGCCGCTTGCAATTGAAAATGTATCTACAGTTTACGATGAGGAAATAGATGTCCACATCAAAGTGAATAAAGCTGCAGTTGATATTATTGTCCCTTCGAAGAAACTTATAAATTCAGATATGCAAGGATTAGAAGGATTTGTTTATGAAGAAGGGGTGATTAAGGAACTCCTAATGATGGCTGAGTCAGCAGATATTTCTTATGACACGGACATATCATATAATTTGGCGGATAGCTTGGCTGAAAGTCAGGCTGCTGTGAGAGCACATTTCAGTAGCGCTGGGATTAACGGAAATCCAAGATATGATTCTGAAGATTATGAAAGGGAGATATCTAAGTATATTGCAAAGCCTATTATTGATGGTGGCAGTGAATTTGAATTCGTTGTTACTTCTTTGAGGGCTAAAGAGAAAAAATGGTTAGGGCCAGCTCTATTATTACGTCCGTTGACAGATAGTTTCGATATCGAATACAGTATAAAATCTAAGCATTCAGATGGGAATTTATCTGGAGTAATAACATACACTAAATAAAGAAATGCTCCCATCACTGAATTAATTTCCAGCGGTGAGGAGCTTTTGCTGTCTATGCTTATTTGTTGATGTCGACCGATACTCCGGATTTCAATTCCACAGTGCAGTGGTCGGGCCAGACTGTGATTTGCTTGAGCCAGCGTTTTACAAGGGCCTCGTCAAATTCTGTAAGGTCAGAAGTCTGTGCTTTGATGAAATCCTGTAAGTCGGTGATGCGGCTTATCTGCTCATCTCGCTGTACTGTGTCCAATGAAGCTTGTTGGCGCTTTTCTCTAAGCTCAAAAATCTGCTCGGCAATCTCATCGTAGGCTTCTTTGGAGTTTGCTTTTTTAACAAGCTCCTGCTGAAGTTCCATGAGTTTTTCGTCAATACCATCAACACTACTTGCGGCAGAAGTTCTGATGACTGTTGCGATGTTTTGCTGTAACTGCTGTTGGTATTTTGATTTATCTCCAAGAAGTTCATTCAAGGCGGCTACCACGATTTCCTGTAGGTCGAGTTCGTTAATGGTTCTGGCATGACATTCAAGGCCTGTTGATTCAAGCCTGCTAACACAGCGCCAGACAACTGATTTGCAACCGCGGTTATTCCAGTGAATTCGCCTGAACATTTCGCCGCAGTCTCCGCAAATGATAATCTGTGAGAAGCAGTGGTTGCAGCTGTAACTACGCTTTTTACCATTAGCACTGGTCTTGACAACTCGCCTGCGTACCAATTCTTCCTGAACTCTCATGTAGATATCCTTTGGAATAATGGCTTCGTGGTTACCTTCGACATAGTATTGTGGAACAATGCCGGTGTTCTTAACTCTGGTCTTGTTAAGAAAATCAGTGGTGTAAGTCTTTTGAAGAAGGGCATCACCGATGTATTTTTCGTTACGCAGAATCTTGTTAATGGTGCTGGTGTGCCACCTTGGTTTTCCTGCACCGGTTAAAATACCATCTGCTTCAAGGCCTGCAGCAATCTTATCCATGCTGTACCCTTCAAGGTATTCTCTGTAGATTCGTTTTACGATTTCAGCCTGTTCTGGGTCAATGACAAGGTTACCATATTCATCTTTGGTGTAACCAAGGAATCGATTGTGGTTAACTTGTACCTGACCATTCTGGTAGCGAAATTGAAGTCCAAGCTTTACGTTCTGGCTTAATGATTGTGATTCCTGCTGGGCCAGTGAAGCCATAATTGTAAGAAGAACTTCACCCTTGGCATCCATCGTATTGATGGACTCTTTTTCAAAGAATACGGGGATGTTCTTTTCCTTTAACTGCCTGTTATACTTCAAGCAGTCTAAGGTGTTTCTGGCAAATCGGCTGATTGATTTAGTGATAATCATGTCGATAGTGCCAGCTTCGCAATCGTCAATCATGCGATTAAATTCTTCTCTGTTTTTTGTATTGGTACCGGAAATACCATCATCGGCATATATTCCGGCAAATTCCCATTCTGGATTTTTCTTAATATATTCAGTGTAGTGTTCTACCTGAGCTTCATAACTTGTTGCCTGCTCATCGCTGTCAGTACTAACTCTACAGTACGCAGCGACTCGGAGCTTAGGCTTTGCATCCTGCTTACGACCGGTATTTCCGATTTGTCGTTTGGCAGGAATGACCATTACATTTCCCCTCAAATAACCTCGCTTTCTATGAGACTGTATATGTATTCAGCCTGTTTTACTGAATTGTCGTAATACTTTTTGATGTTCTTAAATCGGAAGAGTATCGGAGCCTTCTTTGCTTCTGGTGCTTTGTATCTGTCATCGCGACCAAGCTTTGTTGACCTGCGCCTGATTTCCGCATCGGCAGCGTGGAGGGTTTCTTTATCAATGATAGCTGGATAGAAGTCATCACCAATTACCGCAATGCCATTTTCAATTCGATAGCCAAGTGGTGTATGTCCCATCAAACCGCCTCCTTAAAAGTAAGACCACACTTCATGACAAATCCGACTTCCTCTCTGGAATAAAAATGAATGTGATCAACAAATCTCTCAAATAATTCTTCGTTGTATTCTTGAAGCATTGAGCCACGTTCTGCAAAGTGGAGCAAGCGTTCTGCTTCAAAGGCCCTAGAGCTGTCACCGCTCATCGTAGAGCTAATGATTTCAACATTATCCCTGTAGATGTTTGCCTGAGCAAGAAGGGCGTTCATTTCGCTGTTATACAAGACTTGGTTGATGTAGCCTTGGGCCATCAGCTTCGTTAAGGTATCGCGCTGTTCTGTATTCTGTTCCATAAGGCGCTCCAAGTGGTGGATTCGTACTAAATTCTCATCGCCAGTATTGTTCTGAAGTGCAGAAACATATTGCGTTGGAAGAAGAAAGGAGCATACTGCGGGAACTGCGCAATTGAAAGGGAGTGAGTATGGTTCAGACAGAAGTGTGTCCGGATCATATTCACATGTTGGTGAAAATACCCCCCTCAAAAAATGAGCGTGTCTAGATTTATGGATTTCTTAAGGGAAAAAGCAGTCTGATCATTCACGAGCGTCACGGAATGTACAAATACAAATACGGCAATCGGAGCTTTTTGTGCCGGGAGGATTATCATTTGTCCTTGTGGGGAACAAAAGAAGCTGACATAGCGGCAGGATGAGTTCTGGAAGTACATGGTAAAGAAATCCCCTAATCTGGAACGTGGAGAAGATACAGACTCAGCTGAAACGCTACAGTGGTACGTTTACAGATATGCTTAGAGAGAGTAAAAGGCTCAAAAAGACGAACGAGCAGCTTTCCGGGGGGCTGAAGGAAGCAACCCGCAAGAGTGTGAAGCAAAAGATGCAGGACATCCAGCCTCGTCGGGATTATGATAATCCGAAATATAATGCAGCCTTTGATCGTTGTGTGGATGTGATGGTAAGGCTGATGCTGAAATATGGCTCTGCTGTGCCGGCAAAACGGAAGCTTAAGGATGGCAGACTGATGGAGCTTGGTGGGGATCGTTCGGAATTGACTAACTGTCAGGAAGCTCCTATCCAGCAAAGGGAAAAGTCCAGCTAAAGGAACAGCAGATGGAATATATGATTTTACACGTTGCGTATTATTGAGATGCATGTTACAATGAATACACAACATGTAAAATACACTGAGAGGTATTGGAATGAGCTGTAGTGAAAAGATCAAAGAATTGCGGGAAAGCACAGGGATGAATCGCAGAGAGTTTTGCGAATATTTCCGGATTCCCTATCGGACGGTAACGGAGTGGGAATTGGATAACCGTCACGCACCAGAATATGTCCTTCGGTTGTTGGAGTATTACATCGAAAATGAGAAGCTTTGTAAGGAGAAAAAAGAGAATGGGTAATTCAAATATTGTTATGTATACAACAGAGGACGGATTGACCAGAATCGAGGTCACTTTTGAAAATGATACGGTCTGGCTATCGCTGGAGCAGATGGCAGAATTGTTTCAAAGAGACAAATCTACAGTGTCACGGCATATTAAAAATATTTTTGCTGAGGGTGAATTGAAGAAGGAAGCAACTGTTGCAAAATTTGCAACGGTTCAAACGGAGGGAAACCGTCAAGTTACCAGAGATATTGAGTATTACAACTTGGATGTGATTATCTCTGTAGGATATCGCGTTAAATCCCTGCGAGGCACTCAGTTCCGTATATGGGCAAGCTCTGTTTTGAAAGAATACATGAAAAAAGGGTTTGCGCTGGACGATGAACGTTTGAAGCGCCTGGGCGGAGGAAACTATTTTGATGAATTGCTGGCTCGTATTCGGGATATTCGTTCCTCCGAAAAAGTGTTTTGGAGAAAGGTGCTGGAAATTTATGCAACAAGCATAGATTATGACCCAAGAGCGGCTGTGGTAGTATAATGTGTGTAAATTAAAAAAAATTGAGCCAATTGCTCATC
>CALLDR010000182.1 GCA_937997955.1 uncultured Emergencia sp.
TCTCTATTTTATCAAAGTGAACAACCTATTACAACTTTAGTATATCAGAACAAAGATTGGACAAAGATTGAAAAAAAAATCAAAAAATATAGTTCCTACTGCAAACTCTGGATAATCCGTTCAACTTCATCATCTGGCAAAATGCTGCTTATATCGCAATATATCTTTCCTTTTGTGAACATCCAAATGCTTCCGCTCCCGTCATTGTACCGATAGATCAGTACCTCCACTCCATCTACTTCTCTGATATCCTTTGTGCAGTCCTCGTTATTGATATTCGCAGTAAAATTATCAGACATGCTTTGATCTATATACAGATAGTCACCCTCCTCATTCTCATACACATACCACTTATCCTGATCCTCAAAACCATCTACAGAAAGAAGTTCATACCCCTCCGGTATATACTCCGGCTCGTAGAACCTGGCTTCGCCCTCCAACACCACGTTCTCATCTCTCCTGATCTCGGTATGGTCGTCCCATTCGGTGAGCTTGAACCCGAACAGCTGAATGCCGAAGGCACTGGCGGTGACGACAGCCATGGCCAGAGTCAGCGTCAGGATCAGGGCGATCACCAGGCACCGCTTACCAAGGTGTCTAAAACCGATGCGTCCGACGAAGGAAGGCTCTTCCGGCAGAAACCCTTTGATGTAAGCGATGCGGGCGTCATACTCCGCCTTGCCGTAGAGCTTGAGTATTTTTTTCGCTTGTCTTCTTGGGTTCATCGCTCCTCCTCTTTCCTCTCGAGAATGTCGGCCAGCCTGGCCTCGGCGCGCTGGATGCGCTTATAGACGAAATCGCGGCTTTCTCCGAGATATTTCGCGATTTCTCCCGGCGTGTAGCCCGCGCCGTAACGGTAACACAGGATATCGCGGTCCAGGGGCTGCAACTGCTCCAGGGCTTCGGCAACGAGCGGGCTGAAACCATACTGGTTGGAAAAGGCGTCTATATCCAGCTGTCCCGCGATGTTCTGGATGGTATCGTCCTCATCGTAATAGCTGTAATTCTGCCGTTTTTCCTTGCGCAGCGCGGACAACGCCGCGTTCTGGGTCACGGTATAGATATAGTTCTGGCTTCGCCTGGAATGAAGGTTGTCCAGCTTGTCCATGTTCTGGGACAGGCTGAGCAAGGCTTCCTGTACGGCATCCTCGGCGCTGTGATGATTTTTCAGGATACGATAGGCCAATGCCTGCATCATGCCGCGGTAGCGATCTTCCAGTTCTTCAATAGTGTCCGCGATAATCTGTATGAGTGTAAAAAGCATCTCTTTCTCCCTATATGATAAGTGACTTTTCCTTTTTTAATATCATTATACAATATGCTTGGAGAAAAGTCCAATTCATATAGGCTGGCGGCCGCCGGCGCGGAACCGCGTAAGTGTGTAAACGCCGGCCGTCAGGCTGTCTTTCGCAGGTCACGGTTCCCTATCGATGTCCCTCTATTAAGTAAATGCTTTTTGCACGGGGAAATTGGACAAAGTATGAAAAAACTTTTTAATTTTTTATAATTTATTTTGATCTGTCAAATACTAAGCCGTGGTATTGCCGCTTCGCTGTGATATCTTCAGGATACTGATACTGTTTTTCGCGGCGCTTCACAGCAGCCGTTCGGCGGTGGGGCGGCAAATCTGCCGAAGAGGGGGGTGAAGAGAATGGAAAAGGATAGACTGGCACAGCTGTCACCAGAGGATGTGAAAATTCTCGACGAAGCGGAAGCGAAGCTTTCCCAAAAATGCGGCAAAGAAATCGCCGTGGTTGCCTATGATGCGAAATAGGCTTTATTATTTCTGGTCAAAGGGCGGATCGGACGTCAGAAGTATGGCGGCCGATTCGCCCTTTCGCCCCATGGGCTGCGGGATTATGGCGTCGTTCGCTCATGAGGAAATGAGACTATGCAGCCGATTCTCCCGCAGATATAGATTCTGATGAGATGCGGGAGATGCAGAAGACGCGGGAGATCAGCAGGCTCTTCTTTCAAAGATGCCCTTCTAAAGGCCCCCTCCAAAGGCAAATGACTGCAACTGCGGCTTATCAAGCCTGTGCAGTCATTTTTTACTTCGCCAAACTGTGACATTTGACTGCAACGCCTTATTTTAGCCTACATGCAGTCAGTTCCGCCATCATCGGGCATTGATTTTTGACCGTAGCTGTAGATTTCCCGGAACCTGCAGTCAGATTTCCTTTACTTCAGATGATTTTTTCCGGTTACGCCATGGCTGGTTTGACTGCAACGATTCGATTTCGCTCCTTTGCAGTCAGATTCCCCAATGCAAGCCGCTGAAAAGTGACTGCGTTCCCTCAGAATTGCGGTATTGCGGTCATTTTTCGCTGTGATAGCTCCCTCGACAACCATTCCTGCGGCAATCGCCCCCATCGGCGGCCATCGCCGCGGGCTAATTTTGCGAGCCGCCGCAGAGTCCTTCCGCTCGAGCTTCGCCTTCGGCTCGCTCTCGCAGGAAAGCCTGGCGGGGGGGGGACCTGCCAACAATCTGCCTGCACATCAAAACAGGGACGCTTTCGCGTCCCT
>CALLDR010000183.1 GCA_937997955.1 uncultured Emergencia sp.
CATCACAGAGACAACCCGCAAACGTGCGGCAGAACTGATAGAATCAGCCAGAACATGATGTTCTGGCTGATTCTTTTGCTGCATTTCTATGATGTTTTCATGTTATACGGGCGAATTGTCGTAGTCAGTCGGTACTTTTTTATACGGCAGCCGGTCTCCCTGCTGCAGCACCCAAGGTTCCCCGTCTATGGTCAGCTGGTCAACATTCTCGTTGTAGAAGCTGTAGAGGCCCTTGATCTTCGGCAACTCCGGCACCGGCTCCTGATAGCTCCACACGACGTCGTCGTAGCGCTTTCCGTCCACCTCCGCGGACAGATAGGAAGCGATGCCCTTATACGGGCAGCGGGTCTGTGTCTCAGAAGGGATAAAATACTCCATTCGGATATCCTCCTCTGGCAGATAATAGCGCGGTGTCAGTCCCGTTTCAAAGAGGATCACCGGCCGCACGCTGTCCGCGACGATCTGACCGTTCAGTATCACCTGTATGTGCCGGGAGCTTGGAATCGCGTCGATGCGGGTATACGGGTCTCTCGGATGGAGGAACACCTCTTCTTCCTCCTCATACCAATGGTCCGCCGCCTTCCATACAAAGGCGACATAGCCCTTCAGGGCCGCGCTTTCCGGTTCGGGATCCAGATATCCCCAAACGGCGTTTTCAATGACCCGTCCGTCCGTAACGATATTCCAGTAGCTGGCCTGTCCCTTGTGGGGATTGTACGTATGGTGGCCGCTCTTCTGAAGCAGATCGAACCTGACGTCCTCCTGCGGGAAATAATATACCGGCAGACGGCCAGCCTCGTTGATCAGAACGGCCCTCTTGCTGTCGGCGATCCACACATCTCCTACCTTCACCCGCAGCCAGCGGGGCGTAGGGACGATCTGAATCCACCACTTTTGCTCCGGCGGCGCCGGCACACATTCTTCGCATGTGTTTAAAATATCTTCATTCTGTGCCACGGCTTTTTACTCCTTTCCTACCGGCGTAAAGTCATCGCCGAAGTATTTCTTGGAAATTTCCAGGGCGGTTCCATCTTCCATGACTTCTGCCAGCGCCTCGTTCACATCGGCCAGGAATTGCTCATTGTCGCCGTATCTGGAGAGAAGGAAATAGGTAAAGCTTGCGTCGATGTAACCCGCAACCGCGTCCGCGTCTAAAACGTCCACCGTAACGTCAAAGTCGTTTGAGCTCTGGATTCCGTTGGCCATGCCGTAATCGGTCAGCAGGATCAAATCTCCGGCTTCCGCCTTCTGGAACAGCTGGAAGAAGTCTGTCTCTCTGTAATCCAGATCTATATTTTTATCCGGGTTGGCTTCCAGGTAATTCTCCAGCGCGATGGTCCAGATATCTCCTGCACTTCCCGGAACGGTCTCCCCTTCCAGATCGTCAAAAGATGTGATCTTCTTTCCATCGTTGGATTCGTGAACTGCTACCACAGGGTCATAGGAGATCGGATCAGAGAAGTAATATTTCTCTGCGCGCTCTTCGCTGTAGAAAATGCACTCTGTGGAGATATCGTATTTGCCGCTGTCCAGTCCGGTCAAAATAGAATCCCAGTCGTTGAGCTCAAACTGAAGCTCGTACTGAGGAAGTCTGTCAAATACGGCTTTGATCAGCTCGATATCGTATCCCACCAGTTCGTCGTTTTCATCGGTATACACGTACGGCTGATAGCCTGTCGTAGTGCCGCAGACGATGGTTCTCACTTCTGTATCTCCGGTTTCGGCTTCCTCATCAGAGGTTCCGCTTCCGCATCCTGTGGCGACCAGGGTCAGGGCCAGTATCAACGCTAAAATTGCTGCTAAATTCTTCTTTTTCATGTTTCTTCTCTCTTTCTTTTAAATATAGTAATCGGGTTCCTCGCTCATCTCAATCTTCTGCAGGAATTCCCGCAGCCTCGGGTGCTTCGGATTGTTGAAGACCTCTCTCGGCGTTCCATAGGCGACCACCTTGCCGCCCTCCAGAAAGATGATGCGGTCCGCCACTTTTCTCACAAAGTTCATTTCATGGGTTACCAGCAAAATGGTGTTTCCCTCCTGGGCCACCTCCTTGATGGTGGCCAGCACCTCGCTGACCAGCTCCGGGTCCAGAGCCGACGTCGGCTCATCCATCAGGAGCAGCTTCGGCTCCATGGCCAGCGCTCTGGCAATTGCCACACGCTGCTGCTGTCCTCCGGAAAGGTGCTTTGGATAATGGTTGATCTTATCCGCCATGCCCACCTTTCTGATCTGCTTCATGGCCATCTCGCGGGCCACGGCCTTATCTATGTTTTTTACGACGACCAGACCCTCCATGACGTTTTCCAGAGCGGTTCGGTTCCGGAAAAGGTTGAACTGCTGAAAGATCATCTCTGTATTCTTTCGCAGGGCCAGCTTTTCCGCCGCCTTCTTCGTCGTAAGATCAAAGGTCTCGTCGTCGATCTTGAATGTCCCCTTCTCCGGCTTCTCCAGCAGGTTCAGTGTACGGAGCAGCGTTGATTTTCCAGTGCCGGAAGGTCCGATGACGGCCACTACCTCGCCTTTGTCGATGTCCAGATCCAGATCCTGGAGAACGACATTGTCGTCAAAGCGCTTGCAGACGCCTCTGATCTCTATGTAGCTCATTGTTCTCCCTCCTTTACCGGCTGCACCTGGTCAGGCACGCTGAACCTCTTTTCCAGTCTTTTGAAGATAAATTCCACGATCACCGTGACCAGCCAGTAGATGATCGCCACCGAGCAGTACATCTCGAAGTACCGGTAGGTCCGCCCTGCCAGGATCTTGCCCTCCGCCGTCATCTCTATGACGCCGCAGACGAAGACCAGGGAGGTTCCTTTGATCAGGCCGATCAGGGAGTTGCCCAGAGGCGGAATCGCTACGCTGAAGGCCTGCGGCAAAAGCACCCGCTTCAGAACCTGCCATCTGGTCATGCCCATGGACTTGGCCGCCTCGATCTGCCCCTTGTCCACAGACAGGATCGAAGCGCGAATGGTTTCCGAATCAAAGGCCGATTGGTTCAGACCAAGAGCGATGATGGCGAACACCAGGCCGGGAATGTTGTTGATGTTAAAATCCGTGCCGTTGTAGTAATTGATGTATCGCAGCAGGATCGGAATACCGAAGTAGGTGATGTACAGCTGCACGATGATCGGCGTTCCCCTTATCACAGAGACAAACAGTGCTGCAAGCGTCTTCAGCACAGGAACATTGTTGATCCGTATCAGCGCGATCACCAGTCCCGCCGCCCAGCCGATGACCAGCGCGATGGCCGCGATCTCCAGGTTTACGTACAGATAGGAGGTCAGCTTCGGCAGCTGGGTGAAAACCAGTGAAATATCAAATAGCTTTGTCATATGTCATACCTGCGCTTCCCTTTCTCTGTTTCTGTAGTCGTGTGTGTTGAACTGAAATTCCCCGCTGCTGTCGATATACAGTCCGTATACCTCCGTGTCCGCAGGCAGCTGGCTTTGATCCAGCTTTTCAGCGTCCGCGTACTTTCTCACCCGCAGATATGGGCCAAAAGGCTCTGTTCTGTGCTGGGCCGCCACGAAAATGGCTTCCGCCGCGTCGATCAGGGACAAAACCTCAAAGCTTCTCGCGGTCTCGTGGGCATCCTTCGCGTACAGGTTGGTATTTTTCTTCAGCTTGCGGATCAGCTGCAGGGCGTTTTTGATCCTCTCGTCCGTCAGCGGATAGACCGCAAAGGTATTGACGATCTGGCGGGCGGCGTTGCCGATGTTCTGCCAAGGCTCGCCCGTTTCATTACCGCGGATCTCCTCAAGGACGGCGAGAACCTTCTCTACCTTTTCCTCGCTGACTGCCTTCTCACCGCTTTGCTGCTTCGCGTATGCCGCTGCCTGCAGGCCCGCTTCATACCCGGTCACCACCGCGACCGGCGCGCTGCCGCCAGTAACGCCCATGGTATCCCCGGCAGCGTACAGTCCCGGCACCGTCGTCTCGCACTTCCAGTTTACGATGACGCCGCTTCCCGGCCCGTGGAGAGACACCTTCCTGGCGTAAACGTAGGGAACCTTTACCTTTTTCAGGTCGATGTGATTTTTGTTCAGGTTCTGCACATAGAGCCAGCTTCTGCCTTCGTTGGAAAGGCTCCATTTGATGTACTCCACCTCTTTTTCCGTGGCTTCCTCAAAGTCCATGTACAGCTGTCTGCCCTTCGCCAGCTGGCCGTGCATGGAACGGAACTCGTCCATGAACTCGGCGTACATTTTGGTGTTCTTCTCTTTGTAATCAGGCTCATCGATATGCAGGTCATAGATCCGCTTTACCACTACCGTGCCGTCATCGTCCACGGCTCTGGCCGCCGGCCACCAGGAGCTTCCCGGAGATCCGACTCTGGTGGAGAAGCCGTGAAAGGCCAGCTCCCCTTCCCCTATGGAGAACTCCAGGTTGGCGATCTCTGCTCCCGCTCTCAGCGGCAGCGTGATGCCGAAGCCGCTTCCTGAGCCCGTCGGGTTTTCA
This sequence comes from uncultured Emergencia sp., assembly GCA_937997955.1. Lineage (GTDB taxonomy): Bacteria > Bacillota > Clostridia > Peptostreptococcales > Anaerovoracaceae > Senimuribacter. Next base: position 4,456 of record CALLDR010000183.1, read on the forward strand.
AAGTATCTGTCATCCAGGTTCACGTTATAGGTCAGCCTTCCCGCCCCGCCTGAAGTGGAAATGATCACGGCCTTTGCCTTTACCACGATGACCTTGTCCTCTCTAGACGAAACCGCCACGGCGCCGGCCGCGCTGCCGTCCTCATCGTTTAAGATGTCCACCGCCGCCGCGTGGTTGATGATATGTACGCCGGCGGAGATCATCGCTTTCGTCAGCTTCGGTTTGATATCCCGTCCCTCAAAGTTGATGCTGGTGGGAATGGAATGAAACTGCGGCATCAGGCGAAAACCTCCGGGAAGATGGGCATCCTCAAATCTCAGCTTTACGCCGTACTTTTCCAGCGAAGTGATCCTTTCGTAGCTGACGTCCACGAAGTGATCTGATATCTGACGGTCTCCCAGGCCGGCCTGATACATCCACTCGCCGGCGATGTCTTCCTTCATGTCGTCCTTCGTATAGCCCACCCGCTCATGGACCGGCGGCACATAGCTGAAAAGATGATCCACGCCGGAGCCGGCCGCGCCGCTTCGATGGGTGTTTGCCCTTTCCAGCAAAATGACCTCTGCTCCGTCCTCTCTGGCCTGAATGGCCGCCAAGGCGCCGGCGATACCGCCGCCTACGACCAGCACATCGGTACTATGTCTTTCTACGTTATATGCCATTTTACTCGCCCTCCACTAAATCAATAAACATCGGTTTTGAGTTGGTATCATAGATCACTTCCACCGCGCCGACGGGACAGTCCATCTGACAGACACCGCAAAGCCAACATTCCTCTGGGTATTTCACATAGACCTTTCCCTCGTCGTCCAGCCCAAAGGATTCTTCTGGACACCGGTCGTAACAGATCTTGCAGTTGATACATTTATTCTTATCGATGATTGTCGCCATACTCTACCTCCTGAAGGAAACCGGAGGACTGTGTCCATTCGTATCGGTTTCCCGTCTTCTCCATTTCCTGTCTTTCTGACAATTCGTCTTTAGCTATTCCTATCGTCTTTAATTATTCCTATTTTCCTACAATTTTAATAGGTTATTTTCTCATAAAAAATGGAAGTCCATGCTGACTTCCAGACAAAAGCTCTCTGATCGCTATGACATACAACATCGCCGCATCTGACACAGAGGCATGACAAAGCTTTC
>CALLDR010000184.1 GCA_937997955.1 uncultured Emergencia sp.
ACTTTCTTGAGAAATACGGAACGGAGGTTATCAGCATGCTGTACATGGAGATGACGGAAGAAGAAGCCAGAGATCTTGCCAGAGAGGACGGCTACGAGGCAGGTCATAAATCCGGTCTCGCGGAAGGTCGCGCAGAGATCATTCGCAGTATGAAGGCCTCCGGCATGAGCCTGAATGAAATCGCGAAGGTCACCGGTATGACAGAAGAAGAAATTGAAGTAATATAGACGTTAACTTTGCAGTTGCAAAAGCCCCGAACCGAATGAGATGCCGGTTCGGGGCTTTTTTGTGCAATCATCTTTTGTGCAGTCATCATCGCTGTTTATCACGCCAACAGTCTGCCAATCCTGCTCCTGGTTCTCTCCTCGCCCATGATCTGCTGGATTTCCCAGACGTCCGGCGACTGGGCCCGGCCCATGAGGGCGATACGGATCACGGTGCTGACATGACCTACGTGTCCTTTGTACTCCTCAGGATGTTTTTTGAAATCCTTCGGCTTCGCGGCATAGCCCAGCTCCACCGCGATGGCCCTGATCTTGTCAAACCACTGGCTTTGATCGTCGCTGTGATCATAGCCTTCCAGATACTTCTGCAGGATCACAGCCACGTCCTCTGCCGGCACTTCGGCGGGCATGGCGTCCTCCACCTTAAACATGTCGTCGAAGAAATAGCTGATGAATTCCACCATCTGCTGCGCATAGATGAAATCCTTCCGAGGTTTCTTGTCGTTCCTGCCCAGATCCAGTATCTTTTCCAGATAGGTCCGGTCGTCAAAGATATGCAGGATCTCCGGCCGGAATTCTTCCGCCCAGCCCTTCAAAAAATCGTAAAGGGCCGCGGCCGGAATGCGCAGCAGCACATCTTTGCTGATATCGTTGAGCTTGTTCAGATCAAAGAGGGCGCCGGAATTGCTCATCTTCTCTGTGGTGAACCGGAACTGGTCGATATCCGCGGCCGGATTCTCCATTCTCCATTCCTCGAAATTGGAGTTCAAAATGGTCAGCAGGTACTCTCGTACCGCCGCCGGATGGTAGCCCTCATTTCTATAGTAATCCAGGGACAGCTCCGGATCCTTTCTCTTGGACAGCTTTCTCTTGTTGCCTTCCTCGTCCAGCTTCATCAGCTGTGCCGTGTGACAGTAGATCGGAGGCTCCCAGCCCAGCTTCTCGAACAGCTCCACGTGGATCGGCAGAGACGGCAGCCACTCCGCCCCTCTGACCACATGGGTGGTTCCCATAAGGTGATCGTCCACCACATGAGCAAAGTGATAAGTCGGGATACCGGTCGCCTTCAGAATGACCACGTCCTGGAAATTTTCAGGCATCTCCAGCACGCCTCTTATGGCGTCGCGGACGTGGATCTTGCGGACATGCTCGCCGCCCTGGTCGGGATCGCCTTCCGACCGCAGCCTTACGACGTATGACTCTCCCTTTGACAGACGCTCTTTGATCTCATCAAAGGACAACTCCCTGGACTTTGCGTAATCGCCGTAGATACCCGGATTGGCCTTCTCCGCTTCCTGGCCCGCCCGGATCTCCGCAATCTCCTCTTCGGTCAAAAAGCACGGGTATGCCTTGCCCTCGGCCACCAGCTTCTTGGCAAAGCACTGGTAGATCTCTCCACGATGGCTCTGGGTGTACGGTCCATATGCGCCGGTTTCGCCGTCGAGGCCCGCGCCTTCGTCAAAGCTGATGCCGAAGAACCGCAGACTGTTGATGATGATATCCACCGCGCCCTCCACGAGACGCTTGTCATCGGTGTCCTCAATGCGCAGGAAGAATTTTCCGCCGCTCTGATGGGCCAGACGCTCGTCCACAAACGCGCCGTAAAGATTTCCCAGATGGATGAATCCGGTCGGGCTCGGCCCCATTCTGGTCACCATGGCTCCCTCCGGCAGCTCCCTCTGCGGATACATGGCATAATAATCCTCCGGCGTTTTATCGATCTGCGGGAAAAGCAGCTCCGCTAATTTTTCGTAATCCATTTATCAAAACCTCCGTTATTTTCAAATTCCATAGCCCATATTATTATACCTGCTGGCGCGTATAGATTTCAAGGGTTTTGACAAAATATATTTATCATATTATCAAAGGCAGGCGATCAAAGCGGGCGCGCGGGCAGCGGCAGCGCCGGGCGGTTTGGCAAAATCAGGCGTTTTCCCTCAAATGCCAAACCAGATGCCAAACTTTCGCCGGGCGGTTTGGCAAAATCGGACTTTTTCCCTCAGATGCCAAACCAGATGCCAAACTTTTGCCGGGCGGTTTGGCAAAACCGGGCGTTTTCCCTCAAATGCCAAACTAGATGCCAAACCCATCTGGGTGTCCCTGGCAGTTCACCTGTCCCAAGGCATATGCCAGTGCCTCACACGCCCCGCCTGTGTGCGCACCGACAAAAACAGGCACAACAAAAAACAAAAGATCTCAGGAGGTTTCTATGAGCACCAACAAATATCAATATTATCTGCAGGCCCTTTCGGAGCGGCTGCCCCTGGGCGAGTCTTTTGATCTGGACGCGCGTCCGGTGAAGATCGGCGGCAGACAGGGCATGCTCTACTACGTGGACGGCCTCTCCGACGGCCAGCAGCTGCAGCTGCTGTTCAACTTCCTCATGGCTGTGCCGGAGGAGCGAATGGCGGAAGTGCAAAACGCGGATCAGTTTTTGGATACCCTGTTCCCGTTTATCAAAAGCACAGCGGAAACCGACCTGGAAACCATTCTGAAGTTCCTGTTTTCCGGCCTTTGTCCCATCGTCCTGGACGGTCTGGACAAGGTCATCGTTGCCGACGTCCGCAGCTACCCCCAGCGCAGTGTCGAAGAGCCGGAAAAAGAAAAGACTCTGCGGGGCGCCAAGGACGGCTTTACAGAAAACTTCATGGACAACCTGGGCCTGATCCGCCGCCGCATCCGTGACAGCCGCCTGATCTTCAAAAACTTCGCCGTCGGCGAAAAATCACGCACCGACGTGGCCCTGTGCTACATGAAAGGACAGGCCAACAAAGAACTGGTCTCCCGGCTGGAGCGCAGCCTGCAGGAGATCAAAATCGACAGCGTCTCCATCGGGGATCAGACCATCGTAGAGCAGCTGATTTCCCACATGCAGGGCAGCCGCCTGCGGGGCCGTTTCAACCCCTTCCCAAAGGTCCGCTACACCCAGCGGCCTGACATCATCTGCGCCCATCTGACCGAGGGCAAGATCGCCATCGTCGTGGACAATTCTCCTACAGTGATCCTGCTTCCCGTAGGCATTTTCGACTTTACACAGGACGTAGACGACTACTATTTTCCCCTGGTCACGGGGAATTACCTGCGCCTGCTGCGGATCCTGAACATGCTGGTGATCCTGTTCCTCACGCCGGTCTACCTGCTCATCGCGGAAGAAGCCATACCAACGCCCTTTGACATGGATTTCATCAAGCCCAAGGACCCTTACGCCCTGTCCATCTTCTGGCAGTTCATGCTGCTGGAGCTGGCCATCGACGGCCTGAAGCTGGCTTCTCTCAACACGCCGGAATCCCTCGGCACGTCCCTTTCCGTCATCGGCGCTCTGATCCTGGGCGAATTCTCCATCGATTCTGGATGGTTTATCCCGCAGACCATCTTGATGATGGCAGTGGTGGCCCTGGCAGCCTTCACCCAGCCCAGCATCGAACTCTCCTACGGCATCAAGCTGATCCGGGTCATGATGATGATCGGCGCCATGCTCTTCGGCGTCTGGGGCCTGGTGGGCGCTTTGATCCTGGGTCTTCTGATGATCGCCATGACCAAAACTGTCAGCGGCCGTTCCTACCTGTACCCCCTGTTTCCCTTCAAAGGCAAGGAGCTGAAAAAGCTGCTGTTCCGCACGTCAAAGTAGGCTCAGACCGGCGGGGGTGCCGCCGCACCCCTGAAAAACAACAAAAAGTGGCGTGCGTATCTGTCAATGTCATTAAGCTAATTGTGGAAAGGTGTCAACTGATATTGACAACACCAAACGGAGTTATCTTAAAATCAACTTTTTTGAAATTTAGGTACAACTACTCCCTTTG
>CALLDR010000185.1 GCA_937997955.1 uncultured Emergencia sp.
ACGGAAAGGGAATCTGGGACAGTCCCTGGAACGGCCTGCAGAATTTTGAGTTTCTTTTTACATCCAACAACGCGTGGCGGATCATTCGCAACACATTGCTGTATAACCTTGCGTTTATTTTTGCCGGCATTGTGGTTGGTGTTACAGTGGCTATTTTTCTAAATGAGATCCGGCAGAAACGGGCTCTTAAAGTTTACCAGACCGGCATCCTGCTTCCGTATCTGATGTCCATGGTCATCGTATCTTACCTGGCTTATGTGTTTCTGAGTCCTAACACGGGTGTTGTCAACGGCCTCCTCCGCCGTCTAGGTAGCAGCGGCGTCAACTGGTACAGCGAGCCAAAATATTGGCCCTTTTTGCTGGTGTTTATTCAGCTGTGGAAGAACCTGGGCTTCAATATGATCCTGTACTATTCATCCATTATCAGCTTCAGCCAGGATTATTATGAGGCCGCCGAGCTGGATGGCGCGACGAAATGGCAGCAGATCCGCAATATCACCATTCCCCTGCTGAAACCAACCATGATTACGCTGATGATATTGCAGCTCGGTCAGGTCTTCCGATCGGATTTTGGCCTGTTTTATCAGGTGCCCATGAATCAGGGCGCGCTGTACGAAGTGACGGATACCATTGACACTTTTGTTTATCGCGCATTGCTGCAGACGCCGAACATCGGCATGTCGTCTGCGGCCGGTTTCATCCAGTCCGTGGTGGGCTTTCTGTTTATCCTTGCGGCCAACGGTGTCATCCGCAAACTGAGCCCCGAATCATCGCTGTTTTGAAAGGAGGTAGCACGCATGAATCATCACCATGCCATGACAAGATCCGCCCATGCGGTGCTCATTCTTCTTACGCTTGCGGCCATCGTGCCGTTTGTTCTGCTGATTATCGCTTCTTTTACGGACAACAACGTAGCCATCACCGAGGGTTTCTCTTTCTTTCCCTCCAAGTGGTCCACGGACGCCTATCAATATATTGTCAACGAAAAGGATACCATGCTGCGGGCATACGGGATCACCATCGTAGTCACGCTGATCGGTACGACGCTGGGGCTGCTGATCTCGGTCATGCTGGCCTACTCGCTTGCCAACAGCGATTTGCCCGGACGCAACTTTATGACCTTCTTTGTCACCCTGACCATGCTTTTTAACGGCGGACTGGTACCCACTTACCTGATCTACACCAACGTTTTTCACATCAAGGACACGCTGGCGGCCCTGATCGTGCCCAATCTGCTGATGAATGGATTCAACGTAATCCTTATCCGCAACTATTTCGCCACAGGCGTCCCCACCGTGCTCTACGAAGCGGCAAGAATCGACGGGGCCAGTGAATTTTACATTTTCTATCGCATCGCCCTGCCTTTATCCAAGCCGATTCTTGCAACCGTGGGGCTGCTGATGGGAATCGCCTACTGGAACGATTGGCAAAATGGACTGTACTACCTCAACGACACCTCCCTCTACAGCATTCAGAACATTCTCAACCGCATTAACGAAAACATTTCCGTCCTTGCGAGCAACAGCACCTCCGGCGTCAAGATTTCAGACCTTCCCACCAGCACCATTCGCATGGCCATTGCGGTCATTGGCATTCTGCCCATCGTCTGCATCTACCCCTTCTTCCAGGAATACTTCGTCAGAGGCATTGCCGTTGGCGCTGTGAAGGGATAAGCAGGCAGAACCTACTTAAGGAGGAACAACGATGAAAAAGCTGGCCTTTAATCCCTATCTGCCGGAGTGGGAGCATATACCCGATGGAGAACCGCGCGTATTTGGCGATCGCGTCTATATTTACGGCAGTCATGACGAGGATGGAGGAGATGAATTCTGCCTGCTGGATTATGTATGCTGGAGCGCACCGGTGGACGACTTGGGAAACTGGCGCTACGAGGGGGTAATTTACCGCAAGGAACAGGAGCCGCTGCAGAAAGATGCGTCGATACCCGGCATTCCCGATCGGGTTGCCGCCGGCCTGCCCCATCTCCTGTTTGCTCCGGATGTCGTCCAGGGCAAGGACAGCCGATATTATCTATACTATTCCATGGATTTTTCCAACGTTATTTCCGTAGCGGTCGCCGACCGCCCGGAAGGGCCGTTTTCATTTCTGGATCATGTGAAGCGGGCCGATGGCACATTACCCCCGGATATACGCTGGTTTGATCCTGCCGTACTCTGCGATGAATGCGGCGTATACCTCTATATGGGTTCCGCTCCAGCCGTGCACTTCCCTGAAATGGGGGATGCACCCCTGCCGGGAGGCATGGGCATACGGCTGGCGGACGATATGCACACGCTGACCGGCGAGCCCTTTTTGTGCGCCAACGGGATTGAAACCTGCAAAGGAACCTCCTATGAAACGCATCCATACTTTGAAGCATCCAGCATACGTCACTATGGAGACTGGTACTATCATATTTATTCCAGCTTGCAGGAGCATGAGCTTTGCTATGGTATGAGCCGCTCCCCGGAAGGTCCATTTGCCTATCGGGGTGTGCTGGTGTCCAACGCCGACCTGGGCAGGGCCGGATGTGAGGAACCTCAGAATCACATTGGTAATAACCATGGCAGCATCGCAAAAATAGGAGAGAAATATTATATATTCTGGCACCGGCACACGCATGGCGGGCAGTTTTCACGACAAGGCTGCGCAGACGAGCTGAAAATGCGGGAGGACGGCACCTTTGAGCAGGCCGAAATCACCAGCTGCGGGCTAAATCAAGGGCCGTTGCCCGCCAACAATACGTATCGGGCAACCATCGCCTGTTGCCTGGTGGGGCCGGATGCTACGCAAAAGCTGCCGCTAAAGCCCCTTCCCGATGGCGAGAGCACCCTTCCTTACCACACGGGAATGAAAGACGAACAAGCCACCGACGGCTATGGCACCTGGATCGAAAACCTTCTTCCGGGGGCGGTGTTTGGATATAAATACCTGGACTTTTCGCCGCATTGCACGCAGCTTACCATGCGTCTTCGGGGGAAGGGCATCCTGACCATGCGGCTGGATCATCCGGCAGGCGAAGAAGTGGCGCGGATTTCAGTTGACAGTGAAGCGTGGACCGACTGTAAAGCCAACTTCACGCCGGTGAGCGGCGTACATGCGCTGTACTTTACGGTCGAAAGCGGCGTGCGCATTGCCTGCCAGCACTTTTGCTTCTCATAATTCTTATTCTCGAGGCACACGCAGGCTGCGTGGCGTCCCCCGTTACGTTCACGCATTTACCTGTCACACCCTCAGCACGAAAAAACGGTTTTAACCAAGCACCCTATGGAGAGGTGGTTATCCCCATGACCGTAGAACAATTGCAAAAGGCGCCCTTCTATCTGGATTACCAGGATATCACATGGGTCCGGCGCACCCTGGATGCGATGACAACGGATGAAAAAATAGGCCAGCTCTTTTTCCCCATTGCTTACTCACCTCAGCCCGAGGATCTGGACCGCCTTCTGGAGGCGCATGTGGGTGGAATTCTGTTCCGTGCCGGTCCTGCAAAAGAGATCCGCGAAGCTCACACGTACCTGCAGGAACACACCCGCGTGCCGTTGCTGCTGGCTGCAAATCTGGAAAGCGGCGGAAACGGGCTGGTGCTGGAAGGCACGCCTTACGGCTGCAATATGCAGGTGGCTGCAACGGACGATCCCATCCGCAACGCGGAGCATCTGGGTGAGATAGCCTGTAAGGAGGCGGCGGCTGTTGGGTGCAATTTTTCCTTTGCCCCTGATGTGGATATCGACATGAATGCCCATAACCCCATTACCAACGTGCGTACCTTTGGCAGCGACCCCCAACGGGTGGAAGCCTGCGGGAGGGCCTATATCCGCGGCGCACAAAGTGCCGGATGCGCTACTGCAGCAAAGCATTTCCCCGGCGACGGTGTGGATGAGCGCGATCAGCATTTGCTGACCAGCATAAACACTCTCTCGGTACAGGACTGGGATGCGACCTTTGGAAAGGTTTATGCCGGCATGATTGAAGAGGGCACGCTGAGCATCATGGCCGGGCATATCGCCCTTCCCGCCTATGCCAGGGCGTTGGGTGCGACGGCACAGGAGGCCGCTCTGCCCGCCACGCTTTCCCCCGTGCTTATATCGCGGTTGCTTCGTGAGAAACTTGGCTTCCAGGGCCTGGTCATCTCCGATGCCACCCCCATGGTAGGCTTTTGCTCCGCCATGAAGCGTGAGGACGCGGTACCGTCCTGTATCATGGCGGGCTGCGACATGTTCCTCTTCAACAAGGATTTGCAGGAAGACATCGTATACATGAAACGGGGCCTGGAACGGGGCGTGCTCACAGAAGCCCGTCTGGAGGAAGCGGTCATTCGGATTCTGGGATTGAAAGCGGCGCTTGGCCTGCACGAAAAGCAGGAAAGACATGCACTGATTCCGTCCGGTGAGGCGCAGCGGGTCATAGGCTGCCCGGTACATATGCGGCTGGCTCGCGACTGCGCAGATGCATCGGTAACGCTGGTCAAGGATACGGACAGCCTTCTTCCGCTGCACCCGCAGAGGCACAATCGCCTTCTGCTGGAGGTTCTCGGGGACTTTCCCAGCAACGCGCGCGTGGAAAAGACGATCACACAGCTGCTGTCCGAGCAGGGATTCCACGTGATTCCCTATGTGCGTGAGGGCATTGCACAGGATGGTTCTTTAATGGTGGATACGGTGGAACAGTTCAAGGCGAAGTATGATGCCGTACTGTACGTTGGAAACATCGAAAACGTCAGCAATCGCACCACAAACCGCATCAACTGGTACACCTTCTTTGGCCTGGGAAACAATATCCCCTGGTTTGTGCACGAGGTGCCCACAGTGTTCCTCAGCTTGGGCAATCCCTATCATTTATTGGACGTGCCCATGATTGGAACCTATATCAACGCTTATAGCAACAGTGATATCGTGATTGAGGCTGCTGTAAAAAAGCTGCTGGGACAGGCCCCGTTCCGTGGACACAGCCCCAGTGACCCCGAAGGTTTTTTTCATACCATGCACTGAAAACACAGCCCATGGCTGGATTCCTGAAAGGTCAGGATCGTGCAATCAAATGGTCATGATTTAACTATTTCCCTTCAAAAAGGACGATTAGAATATAAATATGTCAAGTGCCAAAGCACTTTAGAAAAAAAGGAGGTCCTTTCATGTTGCGTTCTCTTCGAAAAGTGGCGTCCGGTTTTTTGGCAGGCCTGATGCTTCTCAGTGCATCCGCTATGGCCGAAAACGTTCCCAACGACGTCCCGCTGCAGCAAATTGCGGCTGAGGCAGGGGCAGACAACTATTACCAGGAAGCGATTAAAACAGAAATCTACAATTATAAGCTTGTTCGCAATCTGCCCACAACCTTTACGCAGGACACATGGGAAACCTATTGCTCGCTGGCCAATGGGCTGATGGACCTGGATGCGGAGAATTTGGCGGATGTACAGAAGAAAATGGTGGACGACGCCGTCGCAGCGCGTGAAGCGCTGGTACAGTCGCAGCCGCTGGAGGAGTCCATCTGGTATATTTGGGGCGAGGATATCGCAACCATTGAGGAAGACCCCTCTTCTCTGGAATTTACCGTGGACTCTTACGACAACGCGGACTTTGTACCTTTCCTGACGCCCTATCTGCTGGATAATCAGGAGGAAGCCAAGGGCAATCTGATCATCATCGCAGGCGGCGGCTACTCCGAGCGCAACAATTCGGGTGAAGGCTGGCCGATCGCCCAGCGCTTTGGCGAGCTGGGATTCAACTGCTATGTGCTCCAGCGCCGTGTGGCGCCCTACGCTCCTGAAGACATCTGGATGGACTTGCAGCGTGCGATTCGCTATATCCGGTATCATGCGGAAGACTACGGCCTGGGTGGAATGGATTGCCTGGCGGCTGTGGGATTCTCGGGCGGCGGTATGACAATTTGTGGGCAGATCTACTACTTGTATGGCGACTTGCAGCCGACGATTTATGACGCTGACTACCAGCCTGACGCTGTAGATGCGGTCAGTGCGGATCTGGACGTTGCGCTGATCATGTACGGTGCTACTCCCGGCGGAGCAATCGGTGTAACGGCTGAAGGTCCAGAGGATTTCGCCTGTGAGAATCCAAATCTGCCGGCTATGTTCTTTGCTATTGGTGAAGACGATACTCTGGTGGGTTCAGGAAATCAGTTCATGGCCGAGTACTTCCGTGATAAGACTACAGTAGAAGAGCACACTTTTGCTAATGTTGGGCACGGCTTTGGCGTCGGTTCCACTTCAAACAACACCGAATATTGGATCGATATGGCGGCGCGTTTCATGCTGATGGCTACCGGCGGCATTGAGAAGCAGGAAGTGGTGCTGGACGTGGAGGTACCAGATCAGTATACTAAAATGCAGGAATTCGATTATACCATGCCCTTTGGCGACGTACATATCACCTGCGCCATGAATGAAGCGGAGGACGCATTCTACCTTTACTTCACGGCCTTTGATGATCTGCAGATTCTGGAAGGCGTCATTGAAGAGGGAGAGCCCATCGTCACGTTTGACCGTTCTGGTTTCATGGCGGGAGATGCCCAGAACTTCCTGAATCAGATCAATCCGGACGCCTGGGTCCAGCGGTAACATTCCGCATCAAAGCAGCACAGAAAACCAAAAGGGGGAGGCGGTGCTATGCCTCCCCCTCCTTTTTGATACAAATATCTTGAATTTGGATAAATGTCATTATCCTGATTTTTCTGGTCTCTATTCTGCTATTTTTCCTGAATTCCGGTCACTACAATATAAGTCATAAAGAAGTTGTCCTGTCAGGTGAGCGCTGCGAAAGGAGGGAATCTTGCAAAACAAGCCGGCAGGCAATCAAAAAAGGTCAGGAGGATAAATCATGAAAAAGTTTGTCATGCTCGTTTTGGCGCTGGTTCTCTGTATGAACATGGTGGCGTTTTCTGCGGTGGCTGAGACAGCCTATAACGACCTGCCTTTCAAGACGGTGGATCTGGAAGAGTCAGACCCCGACTACTATGCACAATTACTGGAAGCGGAAATCTATAACTATAAAATGGTTCGCAATTATCCCACGCTTTTTGAAGAGGAAGCCTGGGATCTGGCGCAGACCTCCGGCAATCTGCTGCTGACCATGGACCCTGCCAACCTCACCGACGAGGAGAAAGCGACGATCGTGGCAGCGCGCGACGCTGTGGCGGCCCTGGCTAAGGCGCAGCTGAAGCCCTTTGAGGGCATCGACGGCGAGGTGCTGTATATCTGGGGCGACGATATGCCCGTGACCACGGAGAATGTCGAGGCCGGTTTTACCGTGGCTTCCTATGATAATGCCGACTTTCGTCCCTTCCTGGTGCCCTATCTGGTGAGCGACCAGAGCCAGGCCAAGGGCACGCTGATCGTTCTCTCCGGCGGCGGCAACACCACCCGAAGCAACCCCAACGAAGCCTATCGCGTTGCTCCTGCTTTCCTGGATCTGGGCTACAACTGTTTTGTGCTGCAACGGCGCGTGGAGCCCTACAACAATGAAGACATCGTGATGGACCTGCAGCGCTCTGTGCGCTACATCAAGTATCACGCTCCCGAATGGGGAATCGACCTTGAGAACACGCTGTTGGGTGCGACGGGCTTCTCCGGCGGTGCCGGAAACCTTTGCACCCTGATGGAGAAATTCTACGGCGACATTACCCCTGATCAGTTCGACACCGACTATGTCTGTGACGAAATTGACGCCGTAAACAGCGATCTGGATATCGCTATCCCGATCTACAGCGGCCGTCCTCTTGAGACCGACAACCCCAGCATCCCCCACATCTTCACCGCGGTTGGCGCAGACGATAACATCGGCGGGATGAACGGCTACGATCAGTGCATCGACATGTTCCTGCAGATGCGCGAGATTCCCAACGTAAACCCCGAACTGCACATCTACGCGCAGAACGGTCATGGCTTCGGCGCGGGTAACGCCGGCACCAGTTCCATGTCCTGGATTCCCACTGCGGATCTCTACATGCAGAAGGTCATGGGCCTTGCCGAAGTCAATTACGAGGGTGAGATTCCTGCGGAATACGTGCTGACCCAGGATATTCTGGTTGACTGGTTCCCCACTGGAGAAACCACCGTAAACGTGTATACCAACGCGGACCATAGCAAGGTGCTGTATACCTTCTTTGGCTGGGGTGAAAACATCATGGTCGAGGGGCTTCTGATCAACGACCGTGTGGCTGATGTCACCTATGACAGCGTCGGTTACTTTGAGGCTGACGCGCCTCTGATGTGGGAACTGGTTGATCCCAACGCCTGGGTTCCGGTGGCGTAATTCT
>CALLDR010000186.1 GCA_937997955.1 uncultured Emergencia sp.
ATAGTATGATACCACCATTTGTAACATTTTCGCAAGATTTTACTCACAAAATGAACACATAATTTTATCGGGTTCTACAAAATCGGACAGTATAATAAAGGTGCAAAAGGGAATTAGAATTAAAAATCTTATCAGGAGGAAAACATGAGAAACAGTAAGAAAAACAACAGACAACGAAACAACAGGAAAAAGGATAAGCCTCCAGCAGGCAGGGAGAAAGAGTTTATGATTTACCTGTGGCTGATGAGCCACAGGAACGAGGACGCAGACAGGAGGATCTTTGACGAGTGGTCCTATCATATGCAGCAATTGAATACCTTCTAGTAACAAGCAAAACCGCCGCGGCCGGACCGCGGCGGTTTTGCTTTGCCGGGGAAAAAGGGAAAAGCAGCAGGGGGTTTTACATGGAGGGCGCAGGCTGGCGCGGCTGCCTTTACGCTGCCTATTTCTTTATGCCGCCTTCCTTACGCTGGCGCTGGCTTTATGCTGCGCGTTTTCTAAATTGGCAAAATTGTTTTCGATAGAAAACAAAATCGGAAAATATGAAACGAAACTGAGCATTTGAACCCATGTTCCCGATAAAATCCGTTCTCGCAAGAGCCTTTTTCGCATAATCCGTCCTATTATCCGGCCTGTATTCTGTAATTAAGCCGTTCTATGGCTGTTCTGTTTTCAAAATCCGCTAAAGCGTTTTCAATAGAAAACAAAAATTGAATAAATGAAAACGGTCCGCCCAACGGCCTTCCTAACGCGCTGCCTAACGGTCTTCCCAGCGGTCCGCCCGAGAGTGTCTTTTCCCGCGGCGAAGAAAGCGATCGTGCGCAGCAAGTTTATCCTATCAAATTTGATATATCGGCGCGGCATGTAGATGCGTGCGTCTTGACCGTTTGAAGAACTATATGGAAACACAATATTGAAATAATCTATAATATATGTTATCATAGAAAAAAGATTGAGTTAAATTTACAAAAAGAGGTATTGGGGTATGAAAATTTTAATTTGCGATGATGACAAGGGCAGCGCAGAGGAATTGAAGGCGCTTTGCCTTGCGTATTTGGAAAAAGCTAGCCTTTCCCGCAGCACCCAGGTGATCTGCGCAGACGACAGTTCTATGATCGAAGCCCACGAACCGGATATTTTGCTCCTGGATATTGAAATGCCAGGCAGGGACGGCCTTGCGGCCAAAGATGACCTTTGTCAGCAGGGCGGAAAGCCTTTGATCATCTTTGTCACCAGTCACAGGGAGGCCATGCCGGAAGCCTTTGGCCGCAACGTCATTCACTTTCTCACCAAACCGACCACCCAATTTCATATTGACGCGGCCCTTTCCACCGCCGTCAGGCTGTTGCCGCAGGACATTCCTATTCAGTTGGAAGGCAGGGAACCGCGCGGGATCAGCAGCGGCGATATCGCCTATATCACCGTGGACAAGGTCTATACCGACCTGCGCCTGGCCACCGGGGAAACCGTCTGCAACCAGCGCATGAGCCTGACCGCATGGGAAGACCTGCTGGGCGGCGTTGGATTTCTGCGGATCAGCAACAGCTGCCTGGTCAACTGCCGCTACATAGATGAGTTTGATCAGGAACGCATTATCCTGGAAGATGATTTAGGCGTTCTGTCGGTCAGTCGCCGGAGAAAGAAGCGCTGTAAGGAGGCCTACGATGTGTACTGTGAAAGGATGGCGAAGCTGGTATGAACTGGATCTATACAGGCGTGTATTTTGCTGACCTTGCCAGACTCGTCCTGGTCATGTGCGGTGTCTTCGGGTTCTCTTTTTCCACGAACAAAAGGTGTCTGGCAGGAGGTTTTCTCTCGATGCTGGGCGGCGCGGCTGTAACGCTTTTGCTGCAGGACTCCTCCAACCGGATCTTTGTATTTCTGGCGGCCCAGATGCTCTTTGCCGTGATCTGCCTCGACGGGAAGAAGCGGGTACTGGCAGAGGTGTCATTTTTGACCCATTTTGCCCTTTTGATCGCAGATGCGGTGGCGCAGAGTGTAATGATTTTTATCTTGTATGATGAGGTTGTTCTCAGCGCGGGCCAGCATGTCGAATTGGATGGAATAACGGCAGGGATAACGATATTGATCATTCTGGCTATAGAGAGAATGGTCCCAACTGTTTTCCGATCAGAATTGCAAAGCTACATACGGCAATTCAACTACAGGCTATTCTTCTACTACTTGTCATGCATTATCACATCTAGTATTTTGATGGGGTGCGCAGCATTTATGATAAGCGAGGATGTGATGATATATCGATATAAGGTTACGATGCTATTGGCGGCAGATGTTTTTTGCATCATGATTCTTGTTTTTGCAGTTTTGCTGAACGCTTTTCTTGTGCAGCGGAACAGGCTGCGAGAGGACGATTTGATCAAACAGAAATACATGGAAGAACAGGCGGCCCAATATGAGATGATCACGTACAAGAATCAGGAACTGCAGCGGTTTCGGCATGATCAAAAAGCATATGTTCTAGCGCTGAAAGGGATGATACAGAATGGAGATTTACAGCGGTTGCGAAAGTATGTGGATGATGTAGACCAAAAAATCAGAGGGTTTGATTATATCGCCACGGGAAATCTGGTAGGGGATGCTGTTTTCAACGCCCAGGCAGAAATGACGGAAGCAACGGGCGTTCACTTTCAGGTGACAGGACGCTTTCCTCAGAAGCTGCGCGTTTCCGACGCAGACCTTGCCAGTCTGCTTTCCAATGCGGTGAAGAATGCCTGTGAAGCAGCGACGCTGTGCGAGGAAGAGCGGTCTGTGGAGGTTTGGGTCAGATCCTATAAACAGAAGCTTTTTCTTGAAATCCGCAACTCCGCCATAGCGGCTCCAACGGCGGGAGACGGGCATTTGGCGACGACGAAAGAGGATGTGGAAAACCACGGAATCGGAACGAGAAATATGGCCGATATTGTGGAAAAGTATGAGGGAAAGCTCACCTGGGAATACGACGGAATCGACCATGTTACGACAAAAATAGAGATTTAAGGATATATTTCGACCAGTTACAACATAAAACCGACCACCTGCAACATATTGCTTGTAATACATCTTTCGGCATGATAGGGTGGATACAGAAGGTATTTCAAATTGCAAGAGATACAATTCTGTATCTGTAATTGGGAGGTGAAGGCATGCCAGGGAATGTAGACCTAGCCCTCTGGGAGTGGCTGAAAAAGCTGTTGGGCGGTCATTAAAGGCAGAATCAGTTTTTTAGGACTTATAACACACTGTTAACTAAGAGAAAGGAAAAGAAATGAAAAAAATAGTAAGCCTTTTCTTGATTTTTGCTATGTGTCTTGGAATGGGAACGAATGTATTTGCAGACACAGAAAATGCAGAACTAGAAGGTGAAAAATATTTTTACACTGATGTCAAAACAGGGATGAACTTTAGTTGTGTTAAATATGACGATAAAAACTTGATAACAAAAGTGACGATTGGTGAAGATGAGGCTGTGGTGGAGGTAATTGATGGTGAATATTACTTAAATGGCAAATTCATTGCACATAGTACTGTAGATACAATTGCATCTATTGCGATTGACACAGGCGATAATGGTGCTAATCCGCAAGTGGATACTAGTGGTGTAACTTGGGGCGACTGGATAACGAAAACAGGTGAGATTTCCGTTTACAAATTGACGATCGCAGGTATTACTGCAATATTGGGCAGTTGGCTTGTCTCAAACGGTTTCTGGAGAACATTTGCAACTATAACTGTTGCTGGATTGATTGTTCAAGCTGGATATGATATGATAAAAATTAAGATGAGGGCAAGAATTGGATATGATAAAAAGACGAAATACAATTATGGCCAGCAAGAAATCACGTTATATGGGAAGAAAGATGGTGGAGAATACAAAAAGTTTTATGGACCAAAGATTCAAACGCAAAAAAAGCCAGATAAATAGTGTAACATGATTATCTATTTTTATGTAAGGAGTATAAATAAGCATGATGCGCCCTATCATTATCTTCGTTAGCCTTCTATGTGCCAGTTTCATTCCGCCTTGTCGAAGTCTCTCAAAACCGCAAAAGGTCATTGCGGTTCTGGCTTTGACGTTAATTGGCTGTGTGGGAATCTATTGGTTCTGTTATGATTGGTGGTTAATCAAATTCATTTTAGTCGTTTGTTCAGTGAGTGTGATCAGCATTCTCTGGACATCAGAAAAGAATTATCCGCCGAGGTGAGATCAGGAGTCAAATAGCAAATGATAAAAAAGCAGGCACGGATCGCTATTTTAACAGCAGGAATTGTACTCATTGTCTTGTTTGCACTTTTGTTAAAAAAAAAGCTGAAAAAATAGATTTCAGGGCAAGCAATGAAAGCGGCGAACCTTTGAGTGGCCGTCGCACAGTTGACTAGATAGTCAGCTGTGCGACAGCTACTTTTTTCATGCAACGAAATAACTGGCTTTTACCGGGACAGCTGGAAAAACCATTGACTTTTGCAAGATTTTGCATAAAAAAGAAAGCAGGAAACAAGAGGGATTCTATGAACAGAAACAAGATGGAAGAAATCGTATCCCAGCTGGGTTTTGTGCTGAACGCGGCCTCGGACGCCATTTGCATACAGGGCGTGGACGGCAGGAGTTTCTTTACCAATGAAGCGTATGGGAAGATGATTCGGAGGGGCAGCACGAACCTGGTCGCAGATGCCAGTGAAATACAGGAACGGGGCCAGGTCATCGGAAAGATCGTGGTGTATCACGACATTTCGAATGTCAACAGGCTGAAGCGTGAAGTAGATCGGATGAACCAGAAGCTGCGCGTTTCCGACGCAGACCTTGCCAGTCTGCTTTCCAATGCGGTGAAGAATGCCTGTGAAGCAGCGACGCTGTGCGAGGAAGAGCGGTCTGTGGAGGTTTGGGTCAGATCCTATAAACAGAAGCTTTTTCTTGAAATCCGCAACTCCGCCATAGCGGCTCCAACGGCGGGAGACGGGCATTTGGCGACGACGAAAGAGGATGTGGAAAACCACGGAATCGGAACGAGAAATATGGCCGATATTGTGGAAAAGTATGAGGGAAAGCTCACCTGGGAATACGACGGAATCGACCATGTTACGACAAAAATAGAGATTTAAGGATATATTTCGACCAGTTACAACATAAAACCGACCACCTGCAACATATTGCTTGTAATACATCTTTCGGCATGATAGGGTGGATACAGAAGGTATTTCAAATTGCAAGAGATACAATTCTGTATCTGTAATTGGGAGGTGAAGATATGCCGGGAAATGTAGATCTAGGGATAATTGAATGGTTGAAAAAGCTGCTGGGCGGCCATTGAAGGATGAATTAGAATGAAAAATGATTCAGGAAGGAATATCGGCTTTGAATTTTAGTTGATGGGCTGATTATAATGTAGGAGGTACTAATGGAAAACAGGAAACGGTCTGCAGTTGCTATGACCGCAATATGCTTATCTATTTTGCTGGTAATGAGTTATTCTGTTTCGTTTGCAGGTGAAGCTTCAGAAGGTAACAATGTGGAAACAAAAGATGCATATGTAGGATACGATATGAAGACTACTGCAAGTGGAAAGCGTATCAATGTATGGGGATATAGTCAATTCTGGGTACATAAAGTTGAAGTAGATCCAGATAAAGGAACTCCGAGATATAAGAAAGGAAAATCGGAGGAGAAGATTGGTACATTGTCTTATGATGAGAATAAATTTACTGTCTTTGCGAATGGAACCACGTATGGATTTGTTGGTGGAAGCTATCATCTAGAAAGAATACATTATGTGGAAAATGGAAAGGTAAGAGGCATTCAAGCTGATATTTAAAAATAGTCCTGCATTTGCAGGACTATTTTAAAAGGGAGTTAAAGCGACATGAAGAAAATTTTATACATCATATCCATCTTGAATATCCTTTTTTTCTTGATCAGTTCGTTTTGGCTGTTTTCTTACGATAATCAGTTTCGGATTATGGATGGAAAGGCAGAAATACAGATCGAAAAGCCGAAGGATATGACCAATCAAGCCTTTGTGGAGATGCTCAAAAAGATGGCAGCTGCTCTGAATTCAGATATCGCTTACACTACATTTGATCTAAACGACGGAAAATATGTGGAGAATGTCTATGTAACGAGACATGACGCAGGGTTTCTGAATCTGCAGTATGAAAAAGGCAATTACGAAAAAGATGATTTTTCAACGGATCTTTCACTGGAAAAAAAACTCCTGCATGGTTCCAATTACATTGGAGACTATTCCATATATCACATCGAGGAAATGGAGTTTTTGAGCTTGGATCAAAATAGCTACTTCGTATCTGATGATCGGCTTTTAGATTGGGAAACGGCACTGCAGGAAGAAGGCGTACAAGAGCGAGTTTTGCGAAGAAATATAGACCCGTCTTTTTTCTATGTCTCGCAGGTGCAGAAGGTTAACTTGGTTAAGGGAATTTTGACTGTTTGTCAGTTCCTTTCCCTGCTCTTCTACTTTTTCATGGAGAAAAAAGAAATTGCTATTAAAAAACTCAATGGAAAGAATCTGAAAGAAGTACTTTTTGAAGAGTTTTTCAGCAATAAACTAATCTGTATCCCAGGCCTCATGGCATCTTTCGTTGCGGTCGCGCTGTGCACTGTGGCTGTTATGTGGAATACCGCAACATCTGTATTGTTTCTATCCTTTATCAAAAGGGGATTGCTGTTTCTTTTTGGAGGTTTCGTTCTGTTCTCGATTTGCTCTGTGACCTATATCATGAGCATAGCCGGAATACGAGATATCCAAGGAAGGGATCAAAAAAATAAACTTTATATTATTTTTGCTTTTGCCAAAGCAATGATTTTGCTTGTTTTGGTATTTCACACATCGGGATTTGCTCAAGATCTGGCGGATTTAGGAAATTTAAATCGCAGTAATCTGGAAGTGAACCAGAAAATTGAGGATTATGTCTATGTCCATTTATACTCTACGATTTATGAATTATACGATGAATACGGAAGAACCTCACATAAAGGCCGCGAGGTGGCAAACCAAAGATTAAAGCATTTTATAGAGGATACAGTGGACACATTTGAAGGAGTAATCGTCTATAATGGAAATTATCGGTTAAAGGGGGATCTTGATGATCAGGAATTTAGAGACATTACCGTAAATGAAAATTACCTGAAAATCAACCCAATAAAGGGTGCTGACGGCAAGCTTATTACGGAAGAGGCGCTTGATGCAGACAGACCGAACCTGATCATGTCAGAGAATGAAAACACGAAAAGAGAAGTAGAAGATTTTGTAGAGGAGTTTAACGAGTTTGAGGAAGCAGATGGAAGCCAATATAGGATCACGGCAGAAGATGTGAATGTAATCTATTACAGTGCGGACTCCAAATTTTATGGATTGAATCCATTTACCAATGCTAAATATGTGGGTTTATTGCAGGAGCCGATTTTGCAGATATACAATGACAACTATAGTGTTTTCAACGCATTGGAGATTATATCCAATGGAGCTTATCTGATGAAATGCGATACGGACGATCCGTACATGGAGATACTGCCTTATCTGAAGAAGAACAAGCTGGATCGGTATATTCTGGAAGCGCCTCATATCAAAAATGCCTTTTCGGATCAGATTAGCGCGACCAGTCGTACCGTAGCAGTTAACACTGCCTTGATCATCCTGTATCTGATCCCGCTGGTTTTCCTGACAATATACTTTGTCAAGATATATATTTGCAATTACAGTAAAGAAAATTTTATCAAAACCGTTAACGGCTGCGGTTTCTGGAAGAACTATCATAAAGCTATCGTCATTGAGTTTCTCCAACTGCTTTTGGTTGCATCTCTGATGATTTACAACGGCTTGGCTCTGCACATTCTGATTTTCACAGCTTCTGTAGATTTGGCGGCGTTTTATTTTAGCGGCAGAATTTATGGAAAACATAATATTAACGAGATTTTGAAGGGACGAAGGTAACTGATTGAGAAGAGGGGAGTCAAATCATGATAGAACTAAAGCACATAAATAAATCTTTTGGTCAGAAACAATTATTTGCGGATTTTAATTTGAAAATCGAGGATGGAGAGTTTGTTGTCATCACGGGTGCCAGCGGCAGAGGGAAGACTACACTTTTGAATATCATCGGTTTGATTGAGTCGGCAGATACAGGTGAAGTGGTAATCAATGGAATTGCGAACCCGAAGATAAATTCAAAGATATGGCGAAAGCTGTTAAGAGAGGAGATTGCGTTTATATTTCAGAATTATGGTCTGGTTGAGAATAAGAGTATTTACGAGAATCTTCTTTTAGGAATTACCTTTGATTTTAAATCCGACAAGAGAGGGCAGATAGCTGATGCATTGAATTTGGTTAGACTGGACATGCCAGAGAAAACAAAAGTATTTAAACTCAGCGGAGGAGAACAGCAGCGAGTGGCTTTGGCGAAGATTCTATTAAAAAACCCAAGCATTATTCTGGCCGATGAACCTACCGGTAATCTGGACTGGCAAAACAAAGAATTGGTTTTACAAATTTTGAAGCGTATGAATGAACAGGGAAAAACTATCGTTGTAGTTACCCATGATCCGGCCATATGCAGACATGCAGCGAGGCAAATTGACCTGGGCGAGAGGGGAGGCAGTGCATTGGTAGGATTTCAATGAGCACAGCGAGGACGGGGTCTTGAGAAAGTCTGAACATCCATTTTGACAGACTATGTTCACCAAGATCGAACATGAGATAAAATAACGCAAGATCTGTGTTTGATTTTATACCGATTTCCTAATTGCAGGAATCGTGATTCCATCATTTCGGACAGGTGATGGATTTTACAACAGATTATTCACTTTACGAGCAATTGGAGAAAGCAAAAGATACGGAGGTGCAGCATGGGTAAATATTTGATCATGATCGGTTGTGCGATTCTTGTTATAATCGGACTGCTTATTAGACAATGGTTTATTGGTCTTTCGCCCAAGAAAACAGGAGAAGCGGAAGAGGAGACACAGGTTTACTCAGATTTAACCAAAACCGGTGTTAGAATTAAATTAAAATGGATCCAGACTATTTATCTTTGTTATGCAGTCATTCATATGCATTACAGCGTCGTCAGCTGGAATGCAGTGGCGCCTTATATGACAATGGAGGCATACAGAATTATGAGTATCATCGCGGCTGTCTATACAGTGGTCATTATAGCGTACAATTTCAAATTTGAAACGAGGCAGACTGCTAAAAGCGCTTGCTATACGGGAACCTTAGTTATGCTGTTCGGGCTTTTGGTGGTCTGCGTTAAAAATATGTAGAGTTATAATACTTAGAGAGGGTGAGCAGGGGAGTGCTTTTAAAACTATTATATATTCCTCATGAAAAGGGGGAGCTGACCGATGAAAGATGTATCTAAAAAAACGCAATACATATTAGCGTTTATTGTAATAGCATATGCTGTTTTGATCACATTTTTGTATGCCGCAAAGGTATCTGCCGCAAAAGATGCCGGTATTACAGAAATAACCGGCACCTATATCACAGCTGATAATCAACTGGAAGACGCGGAGTATTTGGTGCTCAAATCTGACGGAACATATCTGCATTATAAACAGTACAAGGTCTTACATGAGGGAACTTATGAAAGCGATGAATATATACAATACAGGTATAAGCTGTATAATAACGAAAGCTGTTTCGGACAGATATTAGCGGATGCAGACGGGATATACCTTATCGATGAAAAGGAAGAGCACCTCAGGTTTGAGAAAATAAGTGAAACGCCTGCCTACATTAACATAGCGCCTTGACCTTTGATATACCAAAAAAGATGTTAGGAATCAGGTGTTCAGGGACAGCAAATAAAGAAGCGAACGCTTTCGGTATTTAGCGAAAGAATTTAGCGAAAGATATGATTTGACAATGTGAAGAAATGGGAATAGAATTTTTACGTGGAGATGAACATGTTTGCGTGAATCGCAGAAAGGGATGACTATGTAAAAATTATGAATGAAAGAGTATTTACCAAAGATGCTGTTTTGGTGCTGATTGCCAGCTTCTTCTATATGTCCTCGCCCATGATCGTAACGCCGATTATTACGGGATTTACTGGCTCCTTAGGCGGTACAGGGTTTCTCATGGGCTTTGTCGGCGGCCTGGTCAATCTTACGTCTCTTGGATGCCGTCCAGTGGCGGGGAATCTGGCTGACAGAATTGACAAGTATCACCTGTCACTGGCGGGATCCGGCCTGATGCTGATCGGCTGTATCGGATACAGCGCCGCGCCGTCCGTCATAATTTTGGTATTGGCAAGGGTGCTGAACGGTGTCGGCTATGCCTGCTGCTCCGTCAGCATGTCCACATGGCTTTCTATGCTGCTGCCAAAGGAGAAAATCGGTTCGGGCATGGGTATGTATGGGACCGTCCAGGCGCTAGGGATGGCGGCCGCGCCTTCCTTTGGCATAAGACTGCAGAGCGTCTTTGGATACCGCGTAGTTTTTCTGATGGCGGCCGCGTTTTCTTTTGTTACAATTTTGATCACGCTTTTCATTAAAGATCACGGAGAGGTAAAGACGCTGCCCGCGGAGAAGACGACGGAGGAAACAAAGAGAATAAGCTTTCAGCTTGTGGATAAAAACGTCCTTTCTATCGCTTTGATCATGATGCTGTTTACGATTCCATATTTGGCAACGCAGTCGTTTCTGATTTCCTTTGTTGAAACAAAAGGAATAACGGTAAACACGGAAATTTTCTTTCCGCTGTATGCGGTTGTATTGGTGTTTCTCAGGTGCGGGTTCAGAAACTATTTTGATCGTGTTCCGTACCGCAAATTTTTATTTATCAGCATTATAAGCTCTGTATTTGCTTTGCTGTCGCTGAATTTTATGACGTCAAATCTTCTTTTGGTGGCGGCGGCTGTCTTTATGGCGGGCGGTTATGGAATCATGTGCTCTGTATCCCAGTCAGCGGCTATCTTATTGGCCGGTTCTGAAAAGCGGGGGATCGCCAACAGTACATATTATGTAGGCCTTGACCTGGGGGCGGCACTGGGCGCTATCATCGGCGGCGTATTATATGGCGCCGCGGATATTCGCCTTTTTTATCCGATTCTGCTCATATGCCCTGTATTATGCGTGGCCGTGTATTTCATTTTTAGAAAGAAACTGGAAAGGGTGTAGCTTTTTTCTTATGCGGTTTCCACATGAAAAAAGGCGGGACGGCCAAAGCGCATTCCGCGCTGAAGCCTATCTCGCCTTATATAACATATCATTTCAGCCCGATGCTTGCCAGCTGGACGAACTGCTTGGCTGTCCGCGGGCTTCTGCCGTTGGAACGGATGGCGAAGGCCTCCGCTTTTCTGAACAGCTCTTCTTCCTCCATGGACAGGCCGTATTCGTCTGCCAGACTGCGGACGATCTCCAGATACAGATCCTTTTCCGGCTTGGAGAAGGTGATGGTCAGTCCGAACCTGGCGGACAGGCTCATGGTCTCCTGCAGCGTGTCGTTTAAATGCAGGTCGCTGCCCATTCGGGCTTCCATGGATTCCTTGACCAGATGTCTCCGGTTGCTGGTCGCGTAGATCGCGATGTTTTTAGAGTAGCTGGTGACGTTGCCTTCCAGAATGCCCTTAAGGGCGGAGAACGCGTCGTCGTTGGCCGTAAAGCTCAGATCGTCGATGTAGAAGATGAACTTCAGCGGGCTGTCGTACAGCTGCTCAATGATCCGGGGGATCTCGTTCAGCTGTGATTTATCAAATTCTATCAGGCGGACGCCCTGATCAAAGAACGCGTTGGCGCAGGCTTTGATGGTGGAGGACTTGCCGGTGCCGGCGTCTCCGTAGAGAAGCACGTTGCTGGCCGGTCTGCCTTCCGCGAGGGCGCGGGTGTTTTCCAGCACCTGATTGCGCTCGCGGCTGTAGCCGTAGAGCTGGTCGATGGACTGCGGATCCGCGTTTTTCACAGGAACCAGCTGTCCTTCTCTGACCTTGAAGGCCCGATAGCGGGCAAAGCTGCCATAGCCGGTGAACGGCAGGGAAGCGAGCATCTCCTCGTATGCCTGCTTCAAATCTATTTGCTGAGTATCCCAACGAGGCAGAAAATCATCATATTTCATTAAGTCTTGGATTTGAGGAGTAGTTATATCGGCTACTCTCTGGAGAATAACCAATTCCTCGTCGAGACACTCGTAAATAGATTGACTTATTATGGCATTTTTAAGTCTCTTTATCAAAAAGAAGTTTTCATCTTCTTTGATAAACGCAAGGATATACGCAGACAGGTCGCCGCCTTCCTCATATAATGCCTTTGAGAAGGCTCCGTAGTATGAGAGCTGCTCATCCAGGGAGCCCTTTTCAATGGCATATAAAAGTTTTTGAAGGCTTGAAACCACAGGGGTCTCAAGTATGCCTCTAAAAACGGAGAGGGCGTTTAACCGTCTGTTCAGATCGAACAGGTTCTGACTCATATTATTCTACTGGAACCGTCCAATCCATGAAGTCTTCCAGCTTACCGGTCTGGATGCCGTAGATGGTGTCGTACATCTCCTGAGCGATCGGGCCGATCTTGTTGTCGTTGATGATCATCTTTTCGCCCTTGTAGAGCAGTTCGCCGACAGGAGATACGATGGCGGCTGTGCCGGAAGCGAACATCTCTTTCAGCTGGCCGTCTTTATAAGCCTGTTCCAGCTCGTCGATGGAGATCTTTCTCTCAGAAACCTTGATGCCTTTCTTCTTGCAGAGGGCGATGATGGAGTTTCTGGTGATGCCCGGCAGGATGGAGCCGTTGAGCTCGCTGGTTACTACCTCGTCGCCGATGACGAAGAAGGCGTTGGCCGCGCCGATCTCTTCGATATATTTCTTTTCAATGCCGTCCAGCCACAGAATCTGCTCATAACCCTTTTCGTGGGCGATCTCCTGCGCCTTCAGGCTGGCGCCGTAGTTGCCGCCGCACTTGGCTTCGCCGGTGCCGCCTTTGACCGCTCTGACGTACACGTCTTCTACATACATCTTTGTTGGAGCCAGGCCGTTTACGAAGTAAGGGCCTACAGGGCTCAAGATGATCATAAACTTATAGGTGTTGGAACGTCTTACGCCCAGGAACGGCTCGTCCGCGAAGATGAACGGCCTGATGTAAAGGGCAGTGCCTTCACCCTGCGGGATCCAGTCCTGGTCTACCTTTACCAGAGCTTTGATGGCGTCGACAAACAGGTCCTCGTCGATGGCAGGAATGCAGAGTCTGTCGTTGGTGTTGTTGGTTCTCTTCGCGTTCATATATGGTCTGAACAGCTGTACGCGGCCTTCTGGGGTCTTGTACGCTTTCAGTCCCTCAAACATTTCCTGGCCGTAGTGGAGTACGACGGCTGCCGGGTCCAGCTGGATCGGGCCATAAGGCACGATGCGGCCGTTGTTCCATCCGTCCTGTGGATTGTAGTCCATGATGAACATGTGGTCTGTAAAGACAGTACCGAATCGCAGGCCTTTGGAATCTGGCTTCTGACCAGGATTTGGGTTTTTCGTGATTGAAAATTCGTGTTTCATGTTTAGGTCCCTCTTTTCTTTTATCCGTTTTTCGATTCAAAAATTCTCTCTTTAATATTACCCCAGTTCTTGTACTGTGTCAACAAGTTTGCATAAAAAATGTTGGTTTGCGCAACAAAATCTATAGAAAATTTCGGTGTATTTTCTTGACAAATGGCGTTTTAATCTGTTAAAATATGATCACAGCGTGTGGCGGAAGGCATAAATCCAGCTGAGGCCCAGGGCTGTTTTTTTGTAGCAAGATTATAAAAAACGATAAACAAAAATTCTGCGTGTAGCGTAAAGCGTAAATCCAGCTTTGCCCTGCGCGCTTTTTGTTTGCGGCAAGATACGAATAAAAGGAGGCACATTAAATTGGAAGAAAAATCAAATGCGTTTTTAGAAACGGAGAAGGTGGGCCGACTGATGCAGAAATATGCTGTTCCCTGCATTATTTCTCTTCTGGTCGCGGCCCTGTACAACATCGTAGACCAGATCTTTATCGCTAACGCGGACTATCTGGGATCTTACGGAAACGCGGCCAATACGGTCGTATTTCCTCTGACCGTATTGGCTCTGGCTATCGCGGTCATGATCGGCGACGGCTGCTGCGCCTTTGTGAGCATCTGTCTCGGAGCCGGCAAGCCGGACGACGCCCATCGCAGCGTCGGAAATTCCGTGATCCTGTCCATTGTCACCAGCGTGATTCTGGCAGCGGTCTATCTGATCTTTCAGGATCAGATTCTGACCATGTTCGGCGGCCGGGTCAACGAGGAGACCTTCCGCCTGTCAAAGGAGTACTTTTTCTGGATCACCCTGGGTATCCCGTTCTACAGCTTTGGCCAGTCCATGAACCCGATCATCCGTTCCGACGGCAGTCCAAAGTTCGCCATGATGGCCACTTTGATCGGCGCGGCGGCCAACATTATATTAGACCCGATCTTTATCTTCATCTTTAAATGGGGCATGATGGGAGCCGCGGTGGCTACGGTACTGGGCCAGATCCTGACAGCGGCGGTTTCCATCTGGTATCTCTGCCACATGAAGGCCATGAAGCTGGGCAGAAACAGCTTCGGCTTCTTCGGCAGGCTGATGAAACGGTTCCTGCCTTTGGGACTGACCAGCTTTCTGGCGCAGATTTCGCTGGTCATTTCCATGGCGGCTGTGCAGAACATGTGCACCAAGTACGGCGCCATGGATCCGGTTTTTGGCCAGGCGGAGTACGCGCAGATCCCGCTGGCGGTTCTGGGTATCGTCATGAAGTTTTTCCAGATCGTCATCTCCATCGCGGTAGGCATGGCGGCCGGATGCATACCTGTAGTCGGATATAACATCGGCGCGGGCAGAAAAGACAGGGCGAAGGACCTGTTCAAGCTGCTTCTGACCGCGGAGGCTGTGGTAGGCGCGGTGGCCCTGATCATCGTAGAGTTCTTCCCGGGCCAGCTGATCGCCATCTTCGGCGCGGCCAATGAAAGCGCGTATTACACAGAGTTTGCGATCAAATGCTTCCGCATCTACCTGTGCATGATGATCCTGGCTACTGTCAACAAAGGTACTTTCATCTACCTGCAGGCCATGGGCAAGGCGGTGGCGTCTACCGTCATATCCCTGACCAGAGAGGTGATCTTTGGCGTAGGCTTTGCTCTGCTGCTGCCGAGATTCTTCGGCCTGGACGGCCTGCTGTATTCCTTCCCGGTGTCTGACATTCTGACCTTCGTTATCGCGGCGGTGGCCATCGTCAGGACCTTCAGGGAGCTGAACGATCACTCTTCTTTACAAAATAACGCTAAGGAGGCAATCAAATGAGAAATCAAGTCATCACCATCAGTCGGCAGTTCGGCAGCGGCGGCAGGACCATAGGCAGAATGGTCGCGGAAAAGCTGGGGATCCCCTGCTACGACCACGAGCTGATCGAACGGATCGCAGAGGAAACGGGATTTTCCAAAGAATATATTGAAGAAAACAGCGAGTCATCTGCCCACAGAAGCAGATTTGCCAGCGCCTTTTCTGACCGCGACTGGCAGGGCATGTCCACCCAGGACCGGCTTTGGCAGTCACAGCGCCTGGTGATCCTGGGACTGGCGGAAAAAGGACCGTGCGTCATCATCGGCCGCTGCGCCGATTATATCCTGCGGGACAGAACCGACTGCCTGAAGGTATTCATTCACGCGGATATGGAAAAGCGGGCTGAGCGGATCGTAAGGCTTTATGGCGAGAGTGAAAACAAGCCGGAAAAGCGGCTGCGGGACAAGGATAAACGCAGAAAGGCGTATTATCAGTATTACACGGACATGGAATGGGGAGACGCGGTCAATTACGACCTGTCCCTGAACAGCGGCACGCTGGGCATTGAGACCTGTGTCAGCGTGATCGAAGAACTCTATCAGAAAGAGCGAAAAGAAAACGACTGAGGCTTGGATCGATAGAAACCTTGCTGGAGGCTTTGTCAGAGGCTTGGATAAAGACTTTGACAGAGGCTTTGTCAGACGCTTTGATGAAGGAAGACGTATAGATTTATAGGGGTAAAGAGGGCTGCCTGACAGATGGGGCGGCTCTCTTTTTTTTCAAAGGTCTTAAATCATTTTCGCCATTTTCCTTGTACTTGGGTCGGAAATGTCATATAATAAGTACTGGATATTCCCGCTTATTGCAGCGTCGGAATGGATCTTTCTGAAAGGAAGCATACATAAAACATGGATAAGGAAAAAATCAAGGAAGGTGTGCGCCTGATCCTGGAAGGAATCGGCGAGGATATACATAGAGAAGGTCTTTTGGAAACGCCGGAGCGGATCGCCCGCATGTACGAGGAGCTGGCTGCCGGTTACACGGACAGCGCGGCGGAGCATCTGGCCAAGCGGTTCCACGTAGACGACAATGACATGGTTTTGGAGAAGGATATCCATTTCTATTCCTTCTGCGAACATCATATGTTGCCGTTCTACGGCAACGCGGTGGTCGCGTATATTCCCGACGGCGAGGTGGTCGGACTGTCAAAGATCGCCCGGACTGTTGAGGTGTTCGCAAAGCGTTTTCAGCTGCAGGAGAGAATGGCGGCGCAGATCGCGGACGCGTTTATGGACGAACTCCACCCCAAAGGAGTCATGGTGCTCATCGAAGCGGAGCATATGTGCATGACCATGCGCGGCATCAAAAAGCCTGGAACCAAGACGGTTACCGTAGTGGCAAGGGGCGCCTTTGAAGAAGATGAAAAGCTGCAGAACCGCTTCTTCCAGCTGCTGGGTAGATAGCCATGGAACAGAGACAAGGCGCGGACCATGGACGGCGGCAGCAGGATCGCGGCGGGACGACGGCCGCGATGCACCGGGTGAACCGCATCGTCAGACACCCTCTTTGGCAGGGGGCCGCGGCGCAGATCGAAAAAGCTGAGACGGACCGCATCTTCTGCGGCCACGATCTGGATCACTTCCTTCACGTGGCGCGGATGGCATATATTGAAAATCTGGAACGGCATTTGCAGCTCTCCAAGGAACTGATCTACGCGGCGGCGCTGCTTCACGATATCGGCCGGGGACTGGAGTATGAACAGGGCATTCCCCACGACGAAGCCAGCTGCGCCCTGGCGGAAACCATTTTGACAGACTGCGGGTTTTGCCAGCGGGAGAGAGAGGCGGTGGTTGACGCCATTTCAGCCCACCGGGATCCGGACACAGCCGGACGGGACGATCTGGCCGGGGTCCTCTATAGGGCGGACAATGGCTCCCGCCCGTGTTTCTGGTGCCAGGCGGAGAGCCTTTGCAACTGGAAGGAAGATAAAAAGAATAAGGAGTTAGGGAAGTAAGATGAAAATTGGAAACAAAGAATTTAACCTGGAACATAACTGCTACATTATGGGAATCCTCAACGTGACGCCGGATTCCTTTTCTGATGGAGGAAAGTGGAACGATCTGGAGCGGGCCAGGGCTCACGTTGCGGATATGATCGCGGAAGGCGCTGACATCATCGACATCGGCGGAGAATCCACCCGGCCGGGACACATACAGATCACCGTGCGGGAGGAGATCGACCGGGTCGTCCCCTACATCAAAATGGTCAAGGAAAGCTTTGACGTGCCCGTGTCCATCGACAGCTATAAGTCCGACGTGGTGGAAGCCGCGCTGCAGGCGGGAGCCGACATGGTCAACGACATCTGGGGGCTGAAATATGACCGCAGGGTGGCCGATCTGATCGCTGAATACGGCGTGCCGTGCTGCCTGATGCACAATCGTGAAAAAGCGGAGTACGACAGCTTTGCGGCGGACATGCTCTGCGATATGCGGGAGACGCTGGCCATCGCCAAGGCGGCCGGCATCAGGGACGAGCAGATTATCCTGGACCCTGGCGTGGGCTTCGGCAAGACCTATGAGCACAACCTGATCGCCATAGACCGGCTGGAGGAGCTGTGCGGCCTGGGCTATCCGGTGCTGCTGGCAACCTCGCGGAAGTCGGTCATCGGCACGGCGCTGGACCTGCCTGTCGATCAAAGGGTGGAAGGCACCCTGGTCACCACGGTCATGGGGGTTATGAAAGGAGCGGCCTTTGTCCGCGTGCACGACATCAAAGAGAATTACAGGGCCATCAAGATGACCCAGGCTGTTTTGAGAGAGGGAAAATGATGCGTTTTGACGAGATTCATATAGAAAATTTACAGGTATTCGCCAATCACGGCGTATTTCCGGAGGAAAACAAGCTGGGACAGAAATTTTTGATCAGCGCCGTATTATATACAGATACCCGGGAGGCGGGACAGGCGGACGATCTGACGCTGTCCACGGACTATGGGGCTGTCTCCCAGTTCATGACCCGCTTTCTGCAGGAGCATACGTATCAGCTCATCGAAGCGGCGGCGGAGCATCTGGCTGCGGCCGTGCTGCTGGCATATCCGCTGGTTCGCGGGATTTCCCTGGAAATCAAAAAGCCGTGGGCCCCGGTGGGGCTGCCCCTGGAACACGTGTCGGTGAAGATCGAGAGATTCTGGCATAGAGCGTATATCGCCCTTGGCTCCAACATGGGAGACAAACAGGGCTATCTGGATCAGGCCGTAAAACGGCTTGACAGCGCGGCCGGCTGCCGCGTGGAAAAGGTTTCTAGCTATATTGTGACAGAACCCTACGGCGGCGTGGAACAGGACGACTTTCTGAACGGAGCCCTGGAGCTGCGCACCTTGCTGAGCCCTGCC
Source organism: uncultured Emergencia sp. (assembly GCA_937997955.1). Classification (GTDB taxonomy): domain Bacteria; phylum Bacillota; class Clostridia; order Peptostreptococcales; family Anaerovoracaceae; genus Senimuribacter. Next base: position 18,644 of record CALLDR010000186.1, read on the forward strand.
GAGCTGCTGGAGCTGCTGCACGACATCGAAGCGGAAGCAGATCGAAAGAGGGAGATCCGCTGGGGTCCCCGCACGCTGGACCTGGACATTCTGCTCTACGATGACCTGGTCATGGAAAGCGAGGTTCTGACCATTCCGCATATCGAGATGCACAAGAGGGATTTCGTTCTGCGGCCGCTGGCGCAGATCGCGCCGTGGGCGGTGCATCCAGTGCTGGGAAGGACCGTGATGGAGCTGGCGGAAGCATTGGAGGCGCGTAATCTATGGAAGTGAGTATCAAGCATTTTTCAGAGCTGAGCAGAGATGAGCTTTTCGACATCTACAAGCTGCGGGTGAGCGTTTTCGTGGTAGAACAGCAGTGCCCTTATCAGGAGGTCGACGATGGAGACCGGTCCGCTTATCACGTTTTCATGAAGGACGAGGAGGGGATACAGGCTTATCTCCGGATCCTGCCGGCGGGCGTGTCCTTTGATCAGGTTTCCCTCGGACGGGTGATCGCCGTAAAACGGCGCCGCGGCCTCGGCACGCGGATCGTGCTGGAGGGCATCAAAGCGGCCAGAGAACTGCTGGACGCCAGGGAAATCAAAATCGAAGCGCAGGTCTATGCCAAGGAGCTGTATGAGAAGATCGGCTTCGTTCAGACTTCAGAAGAATTTCTGGAGGACGGGATTCCCCACGTGGAAATGGTGTGGAAGCCCTGAGAGAGATGAAAATTGATTGGGCAAAACCAGAAAGCATGCTATAATATAACGAGGAAGGTGGTGAGGGTGTTGCTCCAAATTGAAGATATTAAAAGATCCGTAACAAAACTGGCAAAGAAATACGGTGCTGAGAGAGTTTATCTGTTTGGATCTTATGCCAGAGGTGAAGCGACTGAGCAAAGCGACATAGATCTGCGGATTGATAAAGGAAGTATCGTCGGAGGGATTGCCCTTGCTGGCTTATGCCTTGATCTTGAAGACGACCTTGGAAAATCAATAGACCTGGTAACAACCGGCGGACTTGATGAGCGTTTTTTGCGCGCGATCAAAAGCGAGGAGAGATTGATCTATGAAGCAGAATAAAGATATGAGGATACTGCAGCATATCGTGGATTACTGTGTCAGAGCAAAAGATACAGCGTCTTATTTTAAGGAGGATTTTGCCGTATTCAAAGAAAATCATGTTTTTCTGGATGCTATTGCGCTTTGTGTTTTGCAAATTGGTGAGCTTGCGGGAATACTGACAGATGATTTTAAGGCAAAACACACGGGAATGCCGTGGCGTCAAATCAAAGCTTTACGGAATATTGTCGCGCATAAGTATGGAACGGTAGATCCGGAAGTATTATGGGAAATACTGCAGCATGATATTCCACGGCTGGAACAGTACTGTGTTGAGATCTTGAATAAAGAAAGCAACTAGAATAAGGATAGCTCAGTTTCGCCCAGACCTCAGAGGAATTCCTGGAGGGTGGCATAGCCTATGTAGAGATGGTGTGGAAGAAATAAGATTTTGCATAAAAATATGCCAATTTCCTCTTGAAAATCACCCGTATTTTGGATATACTATTATAGATAAACCAAAAATGCATATACGGCGTTGAAGAAGAGGAGTAGGCGAGAAAACACTCTACAGAGAATAAGGTTCACGGGCTGAGAGACCTTAGAGAAATCGTATCCGCTGAAGGTTGCTTCGGAGCCTGATTTAAAATGAGGGTCATCCAGCGGCAAAGCTGACTGCATGGGCAAAGCTGACAGAGCTGATATTGTCAGATCTGTGTGCAGGGTCTGCGCGGCTGCATGGATGAAACAAAGGTGGTACCGCGGAAATTTTTCGTCCTTTGCTGGCAGAAGCCGGCAGAGGATGTTTTAGTTTTGGCACATTGACCGGTGAACGGGCTGTGCCCGCGGTGTACCGATGCCGCTGTTCAATGGATCATTCAAACATATAAAAATAGACAGAAAGGAAACGGAAGAAACCAAGATGGAGAAGAACTTAGCAAAAACTTATAATCCAAAGGATTTTGAAGACCGCATCTATGAGATGTGGGAAGAGAAAGGCGCGTTCCGCGCTGAGGTGAGGGAAGACAAGAAGCCTTTCACCATCGTCATGCCGCCGCCGAATATTACAGGCCAGCTGCATATGGGACATGCGCTGGACCAGACCCTGCAGGACGTTTTAACAAGATGGAAGAGAATGCAGGGATACAGCGCCCTTTGGCTGCCGGGCTCTGATCACGCCAGCATCGCTACGGAAGTTAAGGTGGTGAACAAGATCAGAGAGGAAGAAGGCAAGGAAAAGGAAGATCTGGGAAGAGAGGAATTCCTGAAGAGAGCCTGGGCCTGGAAGGAAGAATACGGCGGCAGAATCACCCGCCAGTGCCGTAAGCTGGGCGATTCCTGCGACTGGAGCAGAGAGCGGTTCACCATGGACGAAGGCTGCAACAAAGCCGTAAGACACTTCTTCGTACAGCTCTATAAGAAGGGGCTGATCTACAGAGGAAACCGCCTGATCAACTGGTGTCCGCAGTGCGGAACATCGCTGTCCGACGCGGAAGTAGAACACGAAGACAAGAACGGCATGTACTGGTATTTCAGATATCCTGCCGCTGAAGAGGGCGGAAGGGAAATGATCGTCGCCACATCCAGACCGGAAACCATGTTCGGAGATGTGGCTATCGCGGTACATCCAAGCGATGAGAGATATAAGGATATGGTAGGCAAGAAGGTGATCCTGCCGCTGGTAGGAAGAGAGATCCCAGTCATCGCTGACCCGTATCCAGATCCGGAAAAGGGAACCGGCGCGGTAAAGATCACACCGGCCCACGACCCTAACGACTTTGAGGTAGGACAGAGGGCAGGTCTGGAAACCCTTTCCTGCATCAACCTGGACGCTACGATGAACAGCCTGGCCGGAAAGTATGAGGGCATGGACCGTTATGAGTGCCGGAAAGCCTGGGTCAAGGATCTGGACGAAGGAGGCTATCTGGTAAAGACGGAAGAAAAGGTCATTCCGGTCGGCGAATGCTACAGATGCCACACGGTTATCGAGCCGATGCTGTCCGATCAGTGGTTTGTCAAAATGGAAGAGCTGGCCAAGCCGGCCATCGAGGCGGCCAAATCCGGCAAGCTGCAGCACGTGCCTGAGAGATTTGAGAAGACTTATCTTCACTGGCTGGAGGAGATCAGAGACTGGTGTATCTCCCGTCAGCTGTGGTGGGGACACCGCATTCCAGCCTGGTACTGCCAGGACTGCGGTGAGCTGATCGTATCCGAAGAGGATCCGGCAAAGTGCTCAAAGTGCGGCTCTTCCAACCTAAAGCAGGATGAAGACGTGCTCGATACCTGGTTCTCCTCCGCGCTGTGGCCTTTCTCTACTTTAGGCTGGCCGGACAAGACGGAAGATCTGGAATACTTCTATCCGACAGACGTGCTGGTAACAGGCTATGACATCATCTTCTTCTGGGTTGTCAGAATGGTGTTCTCCGGCTGTGAAGCCATGGATCTGCCGCCGTTCCACCACGTATATGTACACGGTCTGGTGAGAGACGCCGAAGGCCGCAAGATGAGCAAATCCCTCGGAAACGGCATCGATCCTCTGGAGGTCATCGATCAGTACGGCGCCGACGCGCTGCGGTTTATGCTGACCACAGGCATTACGCCGGGCAACGACATGCGCTTCAAGACGGATAAGCTGGAATCGGCCAGAAACTTTGCCAATAAACTGTGGAACGCGTCCCGGTTCGTCATCATGAACCTGCAGGACGAGGACGGCAGCTTCAAAGAGCTGGCCAAGTGCTGTGACGACTGCTGCGGCATGGCCTGCGGAGATACCACGGATTTCAGCAGCATCGCGCTGAGAGACGAGGACAAGTGGATCATCAGCAGAGTTAACGACGCGGTAGAGTATGTGACCAGCGCCCTGGAGAAATACGACCTGGCGCTGGCTGGCCAGAGAGTCTACGAGCTGATCTGGAACGAATACTGCGACTGGTATATCGAGCTGGTCAAGAAGAGACTGTGGGGAGACGATGAAGAGGACAAGAAGGTGGTCAGATTTGTCTTGGTCATGGTCCTGAAGAACATGCTGGAGATGCTGCATCCGTTCATGCCGTTTATCACGGAGGAGATCTGGTCCTTCCTGCCTCACTCCGACTGCGAGAGAGAAGAAAATCCTGATTGCTTCCTGATCAAAGCCAAGTGGCCGGAAGCGGACGAGAAGAGAAGCTTCCCGGCAGAGGAAGAGAGACTGGAACTGGCTATGGACGCCATCCGCGCCATCAGAAATATCCGCGCCGAGGCGGAGGCCGCGCCGAGCAAGAAGCTGACCGCCGTCATTCTGGCCCAGGGAGAAAAGCTGGAGGTCATGAAGGCAGGCGAGAGATATATCAAGGATCTGGCCAATATTACAGAAATCCACTTTGTTGAAGAGAAACAGGACGTTCCGGAAGAGGTCATGTCGGCAGTGATCGACGGCGTGGAGATCTTCATTCCGCTGGACGATCTGGTAGACTTCAACGCGGAGTTTGACCGCCTGACCAAGGAGAAGAAAAAGCTGGAAGGCGAAGTCAAGCGCGTCGTTGGAAAGCTGTCCAACGAAGGCTTCCTGGCTAAAGCGCCGGAAAAGGTGGTCAACGAAGAAAAGGAAAAAAAGGAAAAGTATGAGGATATGCTGGCCAAGGTCGAGGCGAGACTGGCCATGGTAGCCAAAAAGATAGAGAAATAAAGGTAGATAAATCATATGGACGCAATCAGCAAAATTCATGAATTTTTACGATTCGGCAGCGTGCTGGGCCTGGAACGGATGAACGTCCTTCTGGAAAAGCTGGGAAATCCCCATCGGGATCTGGCGGTCATTCACGTGGCCGGCACCAACGGAAAAGGTTCGATTTGCAGATATGTGTACGAAGTGTTGCAGGCCGGGGGATATCAAACCGGCCTGTACACTTCTCCCTATCTGGAAGTGTTCAACGAGCGCATCGAGTTTGACGGCAGCTATATCACCGACCAGGAGCTGGAGCTCTATACGGCGAAGGTTCTGGAGAAGGCGCGGGAGATGGTGGAAGAGGGCCTGGAATCTCCTACGGAGTTTGAGGTGGTGACAGCCATCGCTTTCCTGTATTTCAGGGAGAAGCAGGCCGACTACGTGGTGCTGGAGGTGGGTCTCGGCGGCCGTGGCGATTCTACCAACGTGGTGGAACAGCCCCTGTGCAGCATTATCGCCTCCATTTCTCTGGACCATACAGACCGGCTCGGGGACACCATCGCTGCCATCGCCGGTGAAAAGGCGGGCATCATCAAAGCCGGCTGTCCGGTGGTCACAGGCACCGACGAGGCTGACGCCATGGCGGTGTTCCGATCAAAGGCGAGGGAGCTGGGCTGCGATCTGTACGACAGCCGCAAGATGCCCTATGAAATCGTAAGGGAAACGGACTGCGGCTGTGTGTTCCGCGCCAGTGTCATGGGAAAAGACTATGAGCTGGAAATCTCTATGGCAGGCGAACATCAGGTGCGCAACGCCATGGAAGCCCTGACGGCCGTGGCGCTGCTGAACAGAGACGGAAAGATCCAGGTCAGCGGCGATGCCCTTTGCCGCGGTTTCAAAAATGCGAAACAGATCGGGCGTTTTGAAATACTCCGGCGGAACCCCTTTGTTGTCATAGACGGGGCGCACAACCCGGACGGATCAAAAGCGCTCCGGCAGGCCGTGTCGTCCCGCTTCGCGGGCAGGCGCATCCTCATGGTGGCAGGCATCCTGGCAGACAAAGAGGTTTCGGAGGTACTGGACAATTTCCTTGAGATCACCGGGGACTTTATCGCGACGGAGCCGGACAACCCGAGGAAGCTGGCGGCGGGGGACCTGGCCGCGCTGATCGCGGAAAAGGGCGGCAGATGTCAGGCGTTTGCGGACCCGGCGGAAGCGGTAAGTCAGGCCAAGCTGAGGTACGGGGACTACGACGTGGTACTCTTTGCCGGTTCGTTATATCTGATCGGAGCCATCAGGGGGTTGCTGCATGAGTAAAGTGAAGAAGGTTATCCTGTTCTATAATCCAAATTCCGGAAGCGGGATGTTCAAGAATAATCTGGACTACATCATCGGAAGATATCAGAAGGAAGGCTGCCTGGTGGTGCCTATCCGCGCGGCCCACGGCCACGTTATCTTTGACTATCTGGCGGAGCTGGACCAGGAGACGTACCGTGAGGAGTATCGTCAGATCATCGCGGCCGGCGGCGACGGAACGATCAATGTCTGCGTCAACGCCATGATCAGAAATCATGTCGATCTGCCGCTGGCGATCCTGCCGGCCGGCACAGCCAACGACTTCGCCTACTATTTCAATATTCCGGGTGAAATCGATCAGATGCTGGATATCGCGCTGGGGAACAACTACACCTATGCCGATGTGGGGCAGGTCAACGACCGGTATTTTATCAATGTGGCTGCCATCGGACAGGTGGTAGATGTGAGCCAGAAGACGGACCCGACGCTGAAGAACACCATCGGCGTATTGGCGTATTACCTGAAAGGGCTGTCTGAGGTGCCGAATCTGAAGCCGATCAGGGTCACGCTGACCACGCCGGAGAAGGTCTACCGGGAAAAGATGTATTTTATGGTCGTCATGAACGGCAAGTCGGCGGGGGGATTCAAGAAGATATCGCCGGATTCGGAGATCAACGACGGACTGCTGGACGTGATGCTGTTCCGCAGCATGTCACTGCTGGAAATGCCCGGGGTTTTCATGAAGATTCTGCAGGGAAGCCACTCATCCAGCAAGAAGGTGCTGCATTTTCAGACCAGCCAGCTGACCATCGAAACAGATGTGGATCTGCCTACGGATATCGACGGTGAGCACGGGGAGAAATTCCCGCTGGTGTTCAGCGTGCTGCACAACAGGCTGAAAATCTATACTTTGGAAGACAACATGGGGGAGGAGTAACATGCTTCGTTTGATTTTGAGAGAGACAGAGGAATACGAGAAGCTGGTGCAGTTTTTCGTGAAGAATGAGCTGGAATTCGACGGCGATGAAGAGGTGGACACGGATATCGTCAAGTGTTTTGAAGTGGTTCACGGCAGTGAAGAGGCGCTGGTCGGAGCCGTGGTCCTTGCCAAAAGGGAGGGCCGCTACATCATCGACGGCATCGCGGTGGATCCGATTTATCGAAAGATGAAGGTGGGAAACGTATTGCTGAAGAAGGCTGTGGACGAGGTGAAGGCCCTGGGCGGAGACGCTTTGTTCCTGGTGGCGAGAGCGCCCGGCTTCTTCAGGGCCAACGGTTTTACGGCCATAGACCCTGACGGCGCGCCGAATTTCTTCGAGTGCAAATACTGTGACCAGTATCAGGTCAGCTGTCATCCTGAGGTCATGAAACTGGAGATCAAATAATGGATCGGGTTTATGATTACGACCGGATTTTGCAGGGTATCCTGGACGTGGGGGAGGAGATGGTCTGCTGCGGCGCTGAGGTCAGCAGGGTGGAGGACAGCATCTACCGCATGTGCGAAAGCTATGGCGCGGATCGGATCAACGTATTTATCATCACGTCCAATATTCAGGTGACCATGGAGGCGCCGGACGGCAGGATCCTGACCCATATCAGGAGACTGGTCCGCTATGACGCCAACTTTGACCGGCTGGACTATCTCAACGATCTGAGCCGGTATGTCTGCCGGGCGCATCCGGACGCTGATGAACTGGGGCGGCGGCTGCAGCTGGTGCTGGACCGTCCTCAGCAGCCGAAAATCGTCAATTTCCTGGGTTCCATCATGGGGGCATCCGGGTTCACGGTATTCTTCGGAGGTACATATCTGGACTGTCTGAGCGCGGCCATCGTAGCTGTTCTCATCGTCCTGCTGCAGATGTTTCTCGCAGGGAGGGAGAAGAACCAGATCGTATATCACTTCGTCATCTCCGTGGCGGCAGGAGTGGCCGCTCTGCTTTTGGTTCAGCTGGGACTGGGAGACAATTCTGACAAGATCATGATCGGCGGCATCATGCTGCTGATACCGGGCATCGCCATGACCAACGCGGTCCGCGATATGCTGATCGGTGACATCGCGTCGGGTATGCTGCGGCTGGTCAATTCTCTGCTCATGGCGGCTGCCATCGCGTGCGGCTTCGCCTTTTCTATCATCGTGCTGGGAGGTGTCTTATGATCGTACAGCTTATCGCGGCTTTTATCGGTTCTATCGGATTTGCCCTGATGCTGAAGATCCGGGGCAAGCAGATCTTCTATGCCGGCTTAGGCGGCCTGGTCACGTGGGGCATCTATCTGATTGCTTTTCATGAACTGGGCAGCGACTTTCAGAGCAACCTGATCGCTTCTGTCTTTGTGGCGGTCTATGCGGAGGTTATGGCCAGGGTCAATAAGGCGCCTGCCACCATCTTTCTGACGGCGGCCGCGGTGCCGCTGATCCCCGGCGGGAAGCTGTATTATACCATGTACGGCCTGGTCAGCAAAGATGAGCAGCTGTTTGTGGACAGCGGCACCTCCTGCCTGATGATCGCTCTGGCGATCTCCCTGGGGTTCGTGGTAGTGGCGGTGCTGAACAATTATCTGAACCGATTCCTGGCGGGACGGAAGAAGTGAATGAATGTAATGCGGGCTATATCAAAGGGAGCTGCCGCCCTAACGGTGATTTTTCCGTTAGGGCGGCAGCTCCTTGCTGTCAGAATACGGGGTCATTTTCAACGGACGCTCCAAGTGAGACTGAGACATCCTGAAAGGCTGACCGTCTATTAAAGTGCGGCGACTGCTTCTGGGCTGAGGCCTGTAATGTCCGAAATCTGGGAGTCGCTCATACCGGCGGCTTTCAGCTTCAGGGCGATCTCTTCCTTGGCCTGTATGCTGCCTTCTTTTAGCCCAGCGTCGTGTCCCTCTTTCAGGCCGCATTCTCTGGCAAATGCTTCCCGATTTTCCATCTCTTCTG
>CALLDR010000187.1 GCA_937997955.1 uncultured Emergencia sp.
ACGGTCACAGGGTTTTTCTCTGCTTAAAATCCAGTTGTGATTTTAACTTTTGCCATATTTTCCCCACTTTTTTCCTGCAATTTTGCCGCATTTTCACTGTGTTTCCACTGCATTTTCCTCCCCGTTTTTGCGGCCGCGCGGCGTCTTTTTGTGAGCGGCCGAACGATGAGAAACCGGACGATGAACAGCCGAACGATGAGAAACCAGACGATGAGCGGCCGGACAGCAGGGGATTTGTTTCAGGGGCAGAGATACTTTCCTTTGTTCCGCTTAAGAAAAACCAGCGCTGTTATCATTGTGAGCAGCTCCGCGGCCGGTACGGCCAGCCATACGCCGGTTACGCCCCAAAGGCGGGGCAGCGTAAGCAGCAGCGCCGTGATCAGTCCGAACGTCCGCAGAAATGACAAAATTGCCGACAGCCTCCCGTTTGACAAGGCTGTAAACGCGGCGGAGGTAAAAATATTCAGACCGCAGAACAGGAAACTGAAGGGGAAGATCAAAAATCCGTTTCTTGCGATTTCATAGACGGGAGTTCCCTTTTGTGAGAAAAGACAGACCAACGGCGTTCCCAAAAGAAAGGCCGTCAAAAAAACCGAAACGGAAACAAAGATGATGAACCTCATGCAAATGGAAAACACCTGCTTTAGCTGTTTTGCGTCCCGTTTCCCATAGTTATAGCTGATGACAGGGGCTGTTCCCATAGAAAATCCTATGTAAAGGGAATTCAGTAAAAACTGGGTGTAGAGCATGATGGTGACTGCCGCAACCCCGTTTTCTCCAAGAAGTCTCATCATAATCCGGTTAAAAAGGAATGTTGTGACCGCTGACGCCGTCTGGCTTACCATTTCCGAAAAGCCATTTGCGCAGCTATCTGTCAATACGGAAAAGTCTATGACCGGCTTTCTGAAGCGCAGAGGGCTGTCCTTTCGGGAAAAGAACCATAATCCTATCACCGCAGGGATCATATAACCGATACCTGTCCCAAGGGCCGCCCCGCTAATACCCATTTGCAATCGGGCCATGAAGATGTAATCCAGCAGAAGGTTTGCCATTCCCGCGCCCGCGCCAAGGGCCATGCCAATTTCGGGGCGTCCCGCCGTTACGATGAGATTCTGAAAGAGCACCTGCAGTATGCTCGCAGGCGTAAATAACAGCAGGACAGAAAGATATTCCCTGCAGTAGGGAAACAGAAGACTGCCTGCCCCAAGGCCCCAGACGATTTTATCGATAAAAACAATTCCCAAGACCGCAGTCAACATTCCCAACAAAAATCCCGCGGCGATGATCAGCGTAAAGTCCTGGGCGGCTCTCACGTGCTCTCCTTCTCCCATCTTGCGGGCCACAATGGCGCTTCCTCCTGCCGCGAGCATAGTTCCGAGACCGACCGTCAGATTGATGACGGGGCAGACGATATTCAACGCTGAAAGCGCGTTGGTATCCACAAATCGCGCCGCAAAAATCGTGTCAGCGACAGTATATAAGCCCATGAATACCATCGTTAAAATCGTTGGAAAAGCAAACCTCAACAACGATCCTATGGTAAAGCTTTGTGAGAGCGGATTTAAGTCACTCATTTTCCCTGATCTCCGCCCTTTCTCTCTGCAGTATAAACCGCTGTGTCGGGTAGCCGAACTCGACCAGCAGTTCCCCTTCTGAGAAGCCAAGGCTTTTCCATATTTCCCGATAACCGGTATCTGCTTTGTCGCCCTCCCTGAAAGTTGTGACGCTGATCTGCGCCGAACGTGCAAGTTCATACAGCGCCTTGTCGCAAAACGCCTTCGCTATGCCTTTTTTCCGGTACTGCGGGTGCAGCCCGAAGAAATCAATGCTTCCCGTCACTTCATGAAACGCCATGATCCCGATTGCCGTATCAGCGTCTTTCAAAATCAACGCGCGCTTATTTTTGATATACTCCCGTAACTGCGCGGAATACTGCTTCTCGTCCAGACAGGGAAAGCCGTCAATCACAAGGCGGACCAGCTCCATCCACTGGGGTATGTCTTCTTCCTCCGCGAAAACGATTTTATCCCGCAGGCTTTCTTCGTTCAGTCCGTCCAATCTGGCTGATCCGTTTAAATATGCAGGGTTCTCCTTCAAAACATATCTTAGCTGTAATGGATAAAACGACCCCTCTATCCTGTATTGGTTAGGAGTTTTTTTGTACATGGCTTTGAAAACGTCTGTAAAGGACTGTTGGCTTTCATATCCGGCAGAAAGGGCGATTTCCAGGATCGGTCTGTCAGAAAGCACGAGCAGCTTCGCGGCTTCGGTCAGCTGGCGGCGCTGCACATAATCATGAAGGGTCATTCCCACCGTATCCGTGAACATTCGGTGTAAATGGTATTTTGAATAGTGTACAGCTCCCGCTACTGTTTCCAAATCCAGCTTTTCGTGCAGATGGCTTTCGATGTAGTCGATTGCCGCCATGACGCTTTGGACATTTCCTGGCATTACAGCTTCCTCCCTTCTTCTTTGTCGTTGCCCTTGTCCTTATCCTTATCCTTTTGGGGCCCCTCTCCTCCTGCTCTCTGCATTATAGCAGGAAATCCTGTTCCGCGTTTCATATATCTTGCGGTCTTGAGGACAGGCATTATCAAAGTATCAGCGGCGGGTGCAGTCACGTTCCTCTTGACCGCCGGCTGGCTCGTCCGGATTTGCGATTACGAGTGCCGGATTATTACGCAAAATCAGAAAGATAATCCTGTAAGGCATTAGCCAATTTTCCGATATGTACGCCGTCGACAAATGAGTGGTGCACCTGCACCGAAAATGGCATGAGTATTTTCCCGTCTTTTTCATAAAATTTCCCCCAATCAAATAATGGGGTGGCATTATCCTTTTTCCCAGATTCGGTATGTGAGATGTGCGTGTACGATACCCACGGAAACGGAGAAAACTGGTAAATGTCATTACCCATTGGGGCTGTGAAGTATGATGTTTGATTTTGTTCTGTTTCCTTTGCTAAAGCAACATATTTTTCAATGCTGTCCTGCATGGGAACATTCACAACTTTGAACAGTTCTGTATCTTCCCGCAAGTAAGTAAATGAAGTGTTGATTATATCGAAAACTGCTGGTTTTCCATCTACAAACCGATACCGAAACGCCTCAATTTGGTTAGCGCATTTGGTGACTGCATAAACGAAAGAGAACGTGAACGAATAGCCCCGCGCTTTTATCTTTTCGAGGAAATTTGTAACGTCTAAATCAAAAGTAACACAATATTGCGGCTGCACACTGTCCTTAAATATCTGATAGTGCATAGCCCTGTCCCATGTGGCTAAATCAATGAATTTCATAAGAGCCCTCCTCTAAAAAGGTGTTAATTCTGCTTACAATAACATATTATCTTCCCTGCTGTACGATGTCAATACGGCGGCCTGTGTTTTCATTTTCCGAACTGTGTGGTGGACTTGACAGTATATTTTGTTTTCCTTCTTCCAGGTCTGCAAACAGCTCATTCAGATCAGCATATCCTAGAGGGGCGGTGCTTTCAGAAGAAGCGCGAAAGGGGGTATTGTACCACTTACCTGCCTTTTTTCGCAGCTTGCCGGCGGAGGCGTTTACTTTGAACAGCCGCCGTGCTATGATAAGCCAAGGAGGTGGAATTGTGCGGATTACCATTGAAGAAATCAGCAGAGAGCAGGAGGAAGAAGTGATCCTGCGCTGTCACGAGGCAAGTCCGGAACTCCTCAGGCTGTTGACGCAGATCAGAACCCTGCAGACGGGGCTGACAGGCTTTCGGGACGATGAGATCCATCGTCTTGCTTTTGATGAAATCTATTACTTTGAGGTCGTGGACGGAAAGTCCTTTTTCTACTGCCGGGACGAGGTGTTTGAAAGCCGCCTGAAATTATATGAATTTGAGGAATTGAGCCGGGGAAGCGGTTTTTTCCGGGCCTCAAAATCCATGGTGCTCAACGCGGACAAAATCGACTATGTATCGCCGGCCTTTTCCGGGCGCTTTGAGGCGACGCTTTTGAACCAGGAAAAGGTGATGGTTTCCAGGCAGTATGTAAGTGTTCTAAAGAAAAAAATGGGGTTATAGGAGGGCGATGACATTGAATATTCGAGAGTTAGTACAGATGCTGCTGATGCAGTTTTTTATCTGCTATACCTGTACCATGATAGCCGCGATCTTTTTCTGCAGGCTGAATACGCCGCCTATAGAAAGGCTGCCGGTGGATTTTCTGTGGCAGGCCGTCATCTTTTCTCTGTGCGCGGTGCTGCCGGGCGTCGTGTATTTAAGCCGTGAAAGGCTGACACGGCGGCAGCTGTGGATGCGCACTGCCGCGCATACGGTTTTGCTGGAGATCGTTTTGCTGACAGCGGGCAGGATCATAGGCATGTACCAGGGAATTGCCGGTTTCCTTCTCTTTGCTGTGACTATCCTGGTGGTGGACCTTTTGGTGCGGCTGTTCACCTATCTGGGAGACAGGACCACGGCTGTGGCCATCAACCAGCAGCTTGAGGAAAGGCGGAAAGGACAGAAAAAATGAAACAGGCGGAAACGAAATGGGCGGAATTGAAACACGCCATTGAAATTGAACATCTGAGCAAAAGCTTCGGCGAGGTAAAGGCGGTACAGGATCTGAGTTTTCACGTGAAAGAGGGACAGCTCTTCGCCTTTCTCGGCATCAACGGCGCGGGAAAGAGCACGACCATCTCCATCATGTGCGGCCAGCAGTCCAAGGATCAGGGAACGGTCGTCATCGATGGGAAGGACATCGACAGCCATATGGACGGCGTGAGAGAGGAGCTGGGCGTGGTATTCCAGGGCTCTGTTTTGGACAAAGGGCTGTCGGTCCGGGATAATCTGAAGAGCAGGGCTGCCCTCTACGGCATTACAGGAAGGGCCTTTGACCAGCGGCTTTCAGAGCTGGCTGAAATGCTGGATTTCTCCGGACTTCTGAAGCGGACGGTGGGAAAGCTTTCCGGCGGTCAAAGGCGGCGCATCGATATCGCCCGCGCTCTGCTCCATGAGCCGAGGATCCTGATCCTGGACGAGCCTACTACGGGGCTGGATCCCCAGACGAGAAGGCTGCTGTGGGATGTGGTGACGGATCTGCGGAAGCGGGAAGGAATGACCGTATTTTTGACCACCCATTACATGGAGGAAGCGGCAGACGCTGACTATGTCGTGATCCTGGACAGCGGAAAAATCGCGGCGGAGGGAACGCCCCTGGAGCTGAAAAACGCATACACGGGGGATTTCATCACCCTGTACGGCGTTTCGGAGGAGCAGGCGGAAGCGCTGGGCCTGCCGTATGAGAAGGTGCCGGACGCCTATCGGATCGCGGTGCCTGACACGGCGGCGGCTACGGCTTTGATCGTGGCCCATCCGGAGCTCTTTGCTGATTATGAGATCGTCAAGGGAAAGATGGACGACGTATTCCTGTCCGTGACGGGAAAGGCTTTGACGGGAGGTGAGGAAAAATGAGAGGTCTTGGAACATTGATATGGCGCGACACTAAGCTGTTCTTCAAGGATAAGGGCATGTTCTTCACTTCGATGGTAACGCCGCTGATCCTGCTGCTGCTGTTCGTCACGTTTCTGGGCAACGTATATCGGGAAAGCTTTTCGTCGCTGCTGGACGCCTGCGGCATCGCCGTGGATAACAGCCTGATGGAGGGCTTTGTCGGCGGCTGGCTCTTTTCTTCTCTGCTGGCCGTGTGCTGTGTGACGGTGGCCTTCTGCTCCAATATGCTGATGGTGCAGGACAAGGTGACGGGCGCGCGGATGGATCTGACTATGGCGCCGGTCAGAAGCGGCACGCTGGCCATGGGATACTATATCTCTACGGCGCTGTCCACCCTGCTGATCTGTCTGGTCGCTCTGGCGGCCTGCTGTATTTATCTGGGGAAGGTGGGCTGGTATCTGTCCTGGCAGGACCTTCTGCTGACCTGTCTGGACGTGTTTCTGCTGACCATGTTCGGAACGGCTCTTTCTTCTGTGGTCAATCACTTCCTGTCCACCCAGGGACAAATGTCCGCAGTAGGGACGATCGTCAGCGCCGGATACGGATTTATCTGCGGCGCGTACATGCCGATTTCGCAGTTTTCCGACGGTATTCAGAGGTGCATCTCCTTTCTGCCGGGAACCTATGGCACGGCCCTTCTCCACAACCATCTGATGCGGGGCGCCTATGGCGAACTGGAAGAACTGCTGCCCCAGCAGGCCATGGACAGCCTTCGGGAAGCCTTTGACAGCGACCTGTATTTCTTTGACAAGGAGGTCTCCATCGGCGGAATGTATGGTGTTATGGCGGTATCCGTAGCGGCACTTGTCGCCGTATATGTACTGCTGTCGGGGAGAAGAGCAAAGTAGGAGCAGAAGGGATCAAAGGGAGCAAAACGGGCTCTCTTATTGCCTTCCGCCTGAGATTTTTTCTTGCGATTTCTGCCTGAGGGATATATGATAGAGGAAAAGAAGCTGGAAAGCTGGAAAGCTGGAAAGCTGAAAAAGCTGAAAAGCTGAAAGGCTGGGAAGCCGGGAAGCGCTTGAGCGAGAATGGAGAAGAAACTGCGGGAGGAAGTCTATGGACGCGGATACAAGATTGAGAAATATGACGGCTGTCTACATCAGCCGGGGTGAGGAAATGCTGATGCTGTACAGGATCGGATCTCGTGTGGTAGAGCCGTCCTGGGTGGGTATCGGCGGCCATTTTGAGCCGGAGGAGCTGAACGATCCCAAGGCCTGTATGCTTCGTGAACTTGAAGAGGAAATCGGGTTGACCAGTGAGGATCTGGAGCATCTGCGGCTGCGGTATGTGACCCTTCGGCTGAAGAAGGGGGAGATCCGGCAGAACTATTACTATTTCGCGGAGCTTCGGGACGGCGTTCAGCTGAAGATGGAGTCTGACGAGGGTCGTGTCCGCTGGATCCCTTTTGATCAGCTGTTGGAGAAGGAAATGCCTTTGACGGCAAAGCAGATGCTGACCCACTATATGACTGAGGGACGTTTTGACGACAGACTGTACAGCGGCAGCACCCAGGAAGACCACATGGTGTTCGCGGAGCTGCGGGAGTTCTAGCGGGCGCTTGCGGTGGCGCTGTGGTTTACCGGATATCCGCGGAGCTCGGTGAGATTTAGCGGGCGCCTGCAGGGCTTTCGGGGAGATTTGGCGGGTGTTTCGGCCGCGGAAGTTCTATGCGGCCCATCTCTTCATACTATATTAATATGTAGAGTTTTGGAGGGATGAGATGAAGGATATCGTGGTGAGCGGATATGCGTATCCGAGTATTGAACCGTGGGTGCTGGACGCGTGGCTGCCGGACCTGACGTTTTTGTGTAATTTCAGCTACGGCATCACGGCTGAAGGAGGCGTTATTGATCTGGAGGATCAGAGGCTGACAGATGCGGCCAATGCCAGCGGAGTGCGGCCTTTGATGGTGCTGACGCCTCTTGACAGCGAGGGACGGTTTAACGACGTGGTAGCCGGCCGCCTGCTGGAGAACCCACAGGCCAGAACTACTTTGATCGGCAATATTGGGGAGACCCTGCGGCGAAAAGGTCTGTCGGGGGTGGATTTTGACTTCGAGTACATCCCGGCCGCCTTTGCTCAGAATTATGTGGAGCTGGTGCGTGAGGCGAGGGAGACCCTGGGGCCAGAGGGGTATTTTGTCACGGTGGCCCTGGCGCCGAAGACTTCCGCCAGCCAGGCGGGAACGCTGTACGAAGGCCACGACTATGCGGGCATGGGCCAGGCGGCGGACTATGTGTTGGTGATGACCTATGAATGGGGGTACACATACGGTCCGCCTATGGCGGTGTCGCCCATCAACCAGGTGCGGCGGGTGCTGGACTACGCGGTGACGGAGATACCGCGTGAAAAGCTTTTGATGGGCATGCCAAATTACGGTTACGATTGGACGCTGCCCTTTGTCCAGGGAGAGTCCCGCGCCCAAAAGCTGTCCAGCGAGGAAGCCTATTGGCGGTCGGAATACTATGGCGTGCCGACTACCTATGACCAGCTGTCCCAGGCGCCGTATTATTCCTATGTCGACCAGGCGGGACGGGGCCACGTGGTCTGGCACGAAGATGTACGGAGCATACGGGCAAAACTGGCGCTGGTGGAGGAATACGATCTGGCGGGCGTCGGATACTGGAATATCATGGACTACTTCCCGGCAAATTCCGAGATCTTAAATGAAATGTATACGGTGAAAAAGCTGTAACTGCGTATGCTGCCGTACGCGGGCAGTTTAGAACTGGGGACAACGCGGGATAATACGGGATAATGATAATACGGAACAACGCGGGAAAGCGCAGGAAACGGTTCCCGGCGAGTATATGGAGACAGAGCTGGCTTTAGGGCCAGCTCTATTCATATAGAAAGCGTATTTTTTCGTAGATTCTGGCGAAGTCGATCCTGCAGCCGCCGTCAAAGATGCCGACAGGAACCTGATCGTTGAAGGTATAGAGCGTGGTCGTATCCTCCTGCAGGTCATAGACCATGATCTTCAGCTTGTCCGGATCGACGAGCCAGTATTCTCTGACGCCTGCGGCGGCGTACTTGTGAAGCTTCAGATAGAGGTCCTTTTTCCGGGTGGATGGGGACAGGATCTCAACGACAAAGTCCGGGGCTCCGGCGGCACGGGTCCTGGTGATTTTCTCGCGGTCGCAGATGACGAAAACGTCGGGCTGAACCATAGTTCTGTTGTCACAGTCCAGCTGCACGTCTGCCGGAGCGATAAACGGCATGCAGGAGCCGTGGTTGGCGTCGATATAATCTGAGAGCTGTCTGCCGATTTCCAGCTGGATGATCTGGTGCGGATAGGTCGGCGCGGACATATCGTAGAGAACGCCGTCTATGAGCTCCGCTCTCTGATCGTCGGGAAGGGCGTAATAGTCCTCAAGGGTGTATTCTCCCTGCTTTTTTACATGGTATGGCGCGGCGGACTCATGAAAAGCGCTGTCCGCCTCTTCGAAGGCAGGGTACGTGCAGTGATCCGCGGTACGATCATCTGCGCTGCGGTCCATTGTGGGCGCAGGACGAAAGGCCTTTTCCAACGCCTGCAGTGTCGCGTAACGCGGAGCGCGGGTGATGCCGGCGAAGACCTTCTGAACGGTTCCCAGGGGTACCCCGGATAATTGGGCCACTTTCTCATTGGTGTAGCCAAGCTCTCTTTTTTTCTTTTTCATTTCTTCAATCGTCATGTGTGGAGACCTCCCAAGTGAATTGTTTCCATTATTATATCATAATCAATTCCAAAAAACAATATAAATTTTCAAATAAACCATAAAAATTCCATTTTATGATTCTCTATAACGCAATACGCGAATTGCATGACTGGCAGGAAGCCGCTGCTGGTATAATTTTCTTATAATTTGAAGACAGGAGTTGTTGAATATGAGAGAAATTATGACGGTTACGGGTGCTGTGACGGAGGACATGCTGGGAGCTGTTTTGATGCATGAGCATTTCCTGTTCGGATTCTGTGGTTTCCAAGGGGACTGTACGCTAGGCCCCTTTCAAGAAAGAAGCTATATGGATACCTGTATTGCGGCAGTGAATCGGGCAAAAGCATACGGTATTCATACCTTTGTTGACGCTACGACCAATGAATGTGGACGTAATCCTATGTTTTTGAAAAGACTGTCGGAGAAGACCGGAGTCAATATCCTCTGTTCCACAGGGTACTATTATGAGAGCGAAAGTGCCTTCTCTTATTGGCGGTTTCGCAGCAATTTTGTGGATATCGATGAGGAAATATTTCAGATGATGCAGACTGAGGTGACAGAAGGGATTGGGGAAACTGGAATTCGTGCGGGGGTAATTAAAGTGGCGTCCAGCCAGAATATTTCGCCTATGGAGGAGCGTTTTTTTTGCGCTGCTGCCAAAGTAAGCCAAGCGTTTGGTACACCAATTATCACCCATACTCAGATGGGTCAACAGGGGCCGAGACAGGCCGAACTTTTGGTCGGCCTGGGAGCAGAACCGCATCACATTGCTATTGGGCATATGTGCGGAAATACGGATGTGGCATATCATGAACAGGTTTTGCGTTTAGGTGTCTTTGACGCCTTTGATCGATTTGGCTTGGAAGGTGAACTTTTCCATACACCAACAGATGAAACGCGCGCAGACTTGTTGACAGAACTCATAGATCGTGGCTGGGAAGATCAACTGTTAATTAGCCATGACTCTGTCAATGTAGAACTGGGACGCTGGAGACCGCCGCATCCATCCATGAAAAATGCGCATATTGGGAATATTGGCGAAAGAGTGATACCGATGCTGGAAGAGAGGGGCGTAACAAAGCTGCAGCTGCGGAAGTTATTGATAGATAATCCGGCACGCCTGTTGGGAGGTTTATCAAAAAAGTGAATTACAGAATACGTGTTATGAATTTCACAAAAAGTGAAGGACATGATATTCTAAGTATAGAGGATTCGGAATTTTCTAAATGAACGTTGTACTATGATGCGGCCTTTCTATCGGGCTGTGAAATAAGAGGAGGAAAATATTATGGCAGTATCTCTGCATGACCCTGAATTATTTGTACGTAAAAATATGGAGCCAGAAGACAGGGGTGGCTATAAATGCGGCCCGACTATGGTTCACCAGATTGATTTTGAAGAATATGCGCCAAAGTTTGAGCACTTATTCCATTTAGACAAGGATGAATACGGAATTCTTACGGCACAGTGGTATACTCCAGACCCGAAGAGTGAAGATGACTCTATGATCTGGAATCTGACCCATCACAGAGCGATCTGGCAGCTGCTGCAGTATATCGAACAGGACGAAAGCGTAGAGTGCTTGATTCTGGGAGGCGGCGGAAAGTTTTGGATGGATGGTATCAACCTGGAATTTGATGAAAAAGAATATAAGGGATGGGTGCACTATGAGCATATGTATCACGATGGAAATCGAATTAACCAGGCACTGGTCAATCTGGGAATCCCCACTATTGGTGTAATTAATGGACCAGCCAATCACTCTGAGATGGCTCTGCTCTGTGACGTAACACTGATGGCGCAGGATGCCTTCTTAATGGATCTTCACTATCCGATCAACATTGTGCCTGGTGATGGCGTGCAGATTGCTCTGCAGGGAGCCATGGGTGTAAAGAGGGCTAACTATATGATGCTGACAGGACAGACTCCAGATGCCAAGACATGTTTAGATTATGGCCTGGTCAATGAGATTATGCCGGCGGAAAAACTATATGAAAGAGCACATGAACTGGCGGAACTGATGGTGAAATGTGCTAACCGGGTGACCAGACATGTAGCAGTAAAAGTGCTGCGGCGGCCATGGATGGAGGCATATGCGAGCCATGGTTGGGATGCTTTCGGCTCAGAAATGTTCGCCACCGTCAACGCTTGCCTCGAGGGATTTTCTGAACATGATAATAAGTTCTTTGAAGACAAGGTGAGTGCAGCCGAATCTGGTGAGTCGCAGAAGGTATTGAATTCTGTAGCAGAAGCAGATTTTAAATAGAGGTGAAAACACATGAATTGGAAGGAAGCATTACCTGAAAATTTTAAAGAGACCTATGACTATGCCGCTCGCATGTGGAGAGGAGGACTCGATAAGTTTCCTCCGCTGATCATTACCTGTGCTATTACTGGTCAGAATGCGGGAAAAGAAGTAAATCCGAATCTTCCTGAATCTTTGGAAGAGCAAGTTGAACAGACCAGAGAGGCATATGAAGCTGGAGCCAGCATGGTTCATATCCATCGCAGGGATCCGGAAAACCCTGCTGAGGCTACGATTCATCCAGAACATTATCTGGAAGTCAACCGGGAAATCAGAAAGCACTGCCCGGATTTGATTATCAACAATACTGCCATTGGAGGACGATTTAAGGTTTCTGATACAGAATTATCTGAGCAGAACTGGACTTCGATTTATGCCGAACCGGAAGTAGCCAGTATAGATTTGTCCAACTATTGTTCTCTGGTGAAATTGCCGAAGCGTGAACCGCCATTATTTGGACGGGATCATGATATCATCCGTGAATGGGGCTATAGTATTACACAGTCGGAAGCGATGCGTACCTTGAAGCTGATGCAAGAGCACAACGTAAAGCCAGAGTTTGAATGCTTTGCTATGACCGATTTGCTGTATGTGAAAAGGGTGATGGACGAGGGCTACAGAGATAAGCTGGGCGGACCGAATATGGTACAGTTTGTCTACACACCAGGGGGAAGCAACTGGCCGACCTTAGACTATATGGTAGCCTTGAAAAATGCAGTACCAAAGGGTTGTCATCTGGGGATCATTGCAGCTGGCGCACAGCAGTTCCCTGTTCTGGCCATGGCAATCTGCCAGGGAATGCATGTTCGTGTAGGCATGGAAGATAATATCTATTTAGAAAAAGGACGGCTGGCTGGAAGCAATGGGGAGTTGGTCGAGAAGATTGTGCAGATTGCAAAGCTTCTTGGCCGTCGTATCGCTACACCGGCCGAGGCCAGAGAAATGTTGGGATTAGGAGCACCGCGTCAATGGGATGATAACTTCATCATTCGTAAAAATTGAAATTGTTAGGAGGAAAAATAATGAATGACAATTCACCTACAATCAAAGTACCAATTAAATCAAAAATAGCGTACTTTTTCAGTGATTTTGGACACCAGGGTGTGATGTGGAATTTCGTGAACACATACATCATGTTCTTCTTTACCGATATTTTAGGAATCACACCGGCAGCAGCGGGCGTATTGCTCCTGGTGGTCAACATCTTCGACGGAGTCAATGATCCGTTTATCGGTTGGATTTGTGACAGAACAAGGACAAGGTGGGGTTCTTACCGGCCGCATATCATTGCATTTGCAATCCCGATGGGACTGATGACCTTCTTGTGCTTTGTAGCGCCTGACTTCTCAGGCGGAGGTAAGCTGGCATACGCGTATTTGGCGTATACGCTGTTTACTGTAGTGGGAACCTTTACTGGAACTGGCTTTGGGGCATTGCCTGCAGTTATGACAGACGATCCACAGGAAAGAGTCGTACTGGGTACTTGCCGTGATTTTGGCGCAAATCTGGGCGGTTTTGTAATGAATCTGGTTTGCGTTTCTCTGGTTCTTCACTTCAGCAGAGATTCCGTACCGACAGAAGGCGGTCTTAGAACTGTGGCATTTCTGGTAGGCTGCTGGGTGGCCGGATGCCTGCTTATCTGTGGTCTTGGCTGTAAGGAAAAAATCAAGCCAGCTGATGAACCGGTAAGTCTCGGAAAGTCTTTGGCATCCATCTTTAAAAACAAGCCGGCCATCTGCTTGATCCTAATGGTAACCTGCATCAATGCTTTTCTCTCGTTCAAGGGAACTCTGTCCACCTATTACTGCATTGATTATCTGGGAAATTATGAACTGATGATGCCGATCATGACTTTACAGTTTACTACTCCGGTTATAGGATTGGTTTTCGTTCCAAAAGTTGTATCAATTCTAGGCAAGAAGAAAATGTTCATCGCCAGCGGAATTTGCGCAATTCTTAGTGGACTGCTTCTGCTTATTGCACAGCAGAACGTCGTCATGGTTTGTATTGCATCTCTGTGTTGCGGTCTTGTAGTAACAGGTGTTTTTGCAACCATCTGGGGAACTATGCCGGACGCTGCTGACTTTGGAGAATGGAAGACAGGTGTTTACTGCCCGGGTGTTATAACATCGCTGGCTGTGTTAGCAACAAAAATTGGTTCTGCCATTGCACAGTGGGGTGCGTCCTTGGTTTTGACCATGTCTGGTTATGATGCTTCCCTTGAGATACAGAGTGCAGCTACTGGCAATGCAATTTACTGGTCTGTCGGCATTGTGCCGATCATCCTCGGAGTCATTGCAATTATCTGTATTATGCCGTATGACTTGACACCAGAGAGATTGGCTAAAGTGAATGCAGAGTTGAAGGAACGCCGTAATGCGAAAAGGATCACTGAATAGAAAGGACCTAATTTATGAAATTAAAATATCCGAATCTATTCAAGCCGCTGAAAATTGGCGGCTTGATATTGAAAAACAGAATGGAAGTAGCTCCACATTCTCTGGAAGACTTTACTGAGAGAGAATATACTCCGAGAGGCTGGATTGAATATTACGAGAGAAGAGCTGCTGGCGGCGCGGCTATTGTTACAGTAGGAGAGACTCCTGTTCTCTCCACTACGGGGCCTACCCAGCATCACATGCTGGCTATAGACGACCCTGATATCATGCCTCATCTGGCAAAGGTGGCTGATGCTATTCACCAGCATGGAGCTTATGCCTCTATTGAGCTATCTCATGGTGGCGCGGGATCCATGCGCATGTTTCTCCACGGTCATAAATCCATTGCACCGTCAAAGTGCATCTGTAAATTCGATGGCGAAGAGTCGGAGGAAATGACAGAGGAGATGATCTGGGAGGTTATCGAAGCGTTTGGTAATGCTGCACATACATTGCAGGTCTGTGGCTTTGATATGTGTATGATTCATGCCGGACATGGATGGCTTTTAGGGCAGTTTCTGTCACAACTGACCAATCGACGGACTGACCAGTGGGGTGGATCTTATGACAATCGTGTACGTATTGTAATAGAGATTATCAAAGATATCAAGAAAAAGTGCGGAAAGAATTTTCCTGTGGAAGTTCGTATTTCTGGAACAGAAAACTGTGAAGGAGGCTATACCCTCGAAGATGGTATAGAACTCTGTAAACGGCTGGATGGCATTGCAGATCTTCTGCATATTTCCATCGGCTCCATCAATGGTTACAATCCAGATGGGGGCTCTACGATTACGACACCGTCCCCATATGAAAAGAGAGGCAGAAATGTCTATCTGGCGGAGGAAATCAAAAAACATGTGACACAGACTCCGATTGTGACTCTTGGCAGTTTGGTAGATCCAGACATGATGGAAGATATTCTCGCTACCGGCAAAGCAGATATGGTAGCAGCGGCCAGAACCTTTATCGCTGACCCTGATTTTGCGAAAAAAGCGCTGAGAGGTAAAGACGATGAAATACGACCTTGTCTTCGTTGCCTGGGTTGTCTAGATGCGACGATTATGAAGCCGCAGGTTATGCGCTGTGCTGTGAACCCAGAGGCTGGACGGGAAATAGAATACTGCTATCGCCAGAAGGTTTCGGAAGAACGCAGACGGGTGCTGATCATCGGCGGTGGTCCCGCTGGCATGCAGGCAGCGCTGACCGCATCAAAGCAGGGTCATCAGGTTATGCTCTGTGAAAAGAGCGGTGAACTGGGCGGCGCCCTGAAGTACAATAAAAATGTTCCATTTAAAGACGATATGGAGCGGTACCGTCAATGGTTGATTCGTATGGTAGGAAAGGCTCCCGTAGAGGTACGTCTGAATACGGCAGTAACACCGGAAATGGTGGCAAGTCTTGATCCAGATACCGTTATCTGTGCGATAGGGGCAGAACCGGCAGTTCCGAAAATTCCCGGCATAGAAAGCAAGAATGTGCTTCTGGCGACAGAAATCCATGAGAAGGACGTGGTTATTGGAAAGAACGTTGTAGTCATAGGTGCTGGATTGGTGGGCTGTGAGAGCGGTATTTGGCTGTCTATGCAAGGATCCAATGTTACTTTGCTGGAGCTGGGAGAAAGGATTATACCGACGGAGAAGGCTATCGTGGATGAAGGCGATATTACGGAGCTTCGTGAGTATATAGATATTAACCTGAGAAAAGCCAATGTAAAGCAGCATTTCAATATTTGTGTGGACAAGATTGATGGGAAAACAGTCTATGCTACAGATACTACAGGCGAGGCATACACTTTTACGGCAGATACAGTGGTAATTGCGGCAGGCATGCGCCCTCTGGAAGAGGAGCGGGAGGCACTGCGCAGCGTCTGTTTGGACTTCAAACCAGTAGGCGATTGTTTTAAAGTAGGACGCATTATGGAAGCGACTGCGTCTGGCTATGCGGCAGGACATTATATCGACTGATAAGAGGGACCGCCTATATGGGTGTTTATATAGGCGGTCCCTATATTTTAAGCGGATTGACGATTTGTCGTCAATAAAATGAATGGAAGGAGAAAACAATGATCACTGGGATAAATCACGTGGGGATTTGTGTAAACAGCATCGATACGGTGCTGGACGTATGGAAACAGGAAATGGGGGCTGAGGAAATCGGGAGGGCGGCCTATCCGGCGCTGGGACAGATTTCTGCTATGATTCAAATAGGAGACTCTTATGTCGAGTTGATGGAGCCTATGGGAGAAGAAGGGGTTGTTGCCAGCTTTTTAAGAAAACATGGAGAAGGGCTTCATCACGTATCTCTGCATTCTGATGATTTGTCAGGTGATAAGAGACGTTTTGAATCGACAGGAACACGGATTCTTGGAAAGGGAGAGGACCCTGTCATCTTTACCCATCCCAAAACATCCTTTGGCGTGGTCTTTGAAATTACAGAAGGCCGGAATGAAAAAATAGACTTGTAGATTTTGAAAGGAAAAGAAACATGATAGAATTCGGAAATCGTGAAGCTGTAATTGTAGCCTTTGGCAGATCTGCAGTTACCCGGGGTAGAAAGGGACTTCTGGCGAAGATCCATCCAGTGGATTATGGAGGACAGGTTTTGCAAGGTGTTTTGGAAAAGGTGCCTGCGCTGGACCCGTCTTTAATCGATGATGTGATCTATGGCTGCGCGAATTTATATGATCATCAGGCTTACGATGTATCAAAACAGATTGCGGCCAGGGCGGGATTGCCAGAAACGGTGTGTGGGATCACGGTCAGCCGCTTCTGTGCCTCTGGATCGGATGCTATAGCTATAGGCGTTGCGAAAATTCGCAGCGGAATGGCTGATGTGATTATTGCGGGAGGCGTGGAGAGCATGTCCTTGGTACAGCAGCCTGCGCCGGGAGTCCGCATAGAGTTTCCTTGGTTGACTGAACATGTGGATAAAGATTTTTATCTTCACGTAGGGCTTTGTGCAGAGAATAATGCGAAGGCGAAAGGCATGACCAGAAAGGACTTGGATCGGTTAGCCTTCATAAGCCACACTCGGGCAGCTGCGGCGCAGGCCGCGGGAAAATTCGATGAAGAAATCATCCCTGTAACGGTAAAAAATGAAGAGGGAGAAGATATCATTGTAAACAAAGATGATGGCGTGAGAAGTAATATCAGCATGGAGAGCTTGGCAGCGCTGAAGCCAGTCTTTAATCCGGAAGGTATAGTTACAGCAGGGACATCTTCTCAGGTCTCTGATGGAACATCATGTTTGGTTTTAATGGCTATGGAAAAAGCGGAAGCTCTGGGGATCCGACCCATAGCGCGCATGGTGGGCTATGCACCGGGCTGCGCGTCGCCAGCATATTTGTTCCCGGGTCTACGCCAGGCTATGGAAAAGGTCGTAAAGCAAACTGGCATCGGATTGAAAAAAATGGACGTTATTGAAATCAACGAAGCCTTTGCGCCCGTGGTCATCGATGCTGTACAAACTTTGGATCTGGACTGGGCGAAGGTAAATCCCAACGGGAGTGCTATGGCTCTGGGACATCCATTGGGTGCGACAGGAGGAGTTTTGGCGTGCAAAGCTCTGTCAGAGTTGGAGCGTATTAACGGAAAATATGCCATGGTAGCCATGTGTGCGGCCATTGGCCATGGAGGCGCGGCTATTTATGAACGGTACTGAAGGGATGTTTGACGAATGAAGAGTAAGATTGTAGATCGTGAGAAGGTCATTTCTCTTTTTCAGGATGGGCAAATTATAGCCGTTGGCGGACAGGCGGACCATGGGGCACCGGATCGTCTTTTGGACTGTCTGGTAGACAGCGGTGTAAAGCACCTGACTACGATTTCCTTAGATACAGGAGATACAAACAGAAGTGTAGGGAAATTGGTCCATCATCACATGGTGGATAAGATGATTGTGGCATACGCTCGAGTGAATCCAGAATGTATCGCACAGTATCGCCGTGGACAGCTGGAGATCGAGTTGATACCCATGGGATCCCTGGTAGAACGAATGCGCTGCGGCGGCATGGGTTTAGGCGGGGTTTTGACGAAAACCGGTCTGGGAACGATTGTTGAAGAGGGAAAACAAAAAGTTACGGTGAATGGAGAAACTTTTTTGCTTGAGCCTGCCCTTCGGGCAGATATCTCTTTGACCTTGGCAAGAAAAGCAGATCCGCTGGGGAATCTGATCTATCACGGCACGGGCCATAATTCCAACCCTATTTTTGCCACCGCTGCCGACATCTCGATTGTAGAGGCGGACTATTTGTGCGATGTGGATGAGATGGACAGCGATGCGGTAAAGACACCATTTGCTTTTATTGATTACATCCTAGAAATATGAGGTGAAGCATGGAAAAAAAGGAACTTACGAAGAAGCAGCGGATTGCTAAAAGGGCGGCTGCATACTTTGAAGAGGGGGATATTGTAAACTTAGGTGTCGGTATACCTGGTATATGCAGTGACTTTGTGAGAGACGGAGTGATGTTTCAGACTGAAAACGGATTCCTGGGCGTAGGTGAAGAAGCCGTTGGGCTGCAAAAGGTCAAAAGTTACGCAGATGCCAGCGCTCGAGAATTCGTTCCCGTACCTGGAGGCGTAGGTTTTGACTCTTGCATGTCTTTTGGCATGATTCGCAGCGGAAGAATAGATGCAACAGTTCTGGGAGCTTTGCAAGTGGACGAAGAAGGGAACTTGGCGAATTGGGCTCTGCCTGGCAGTCAATTTGGGATGGGCGGCGCTATGGATTTAGTCAATGGCACAAAAAAAGTTATTGTAGCCATGGAACTTTGCAGCAGGGATGGAAGTCCTAAGATATTAAAACGGTGCACGTACCCCCTGACAGGCACGAAGTGTGTGGATCATATCGTATGCGAATATGGCGTAATCGATGTAACCGAAAAAGGTCTCCAGCTGACAGAAATTGTGGAAGGTATTACGCCAGAGCAGTTTCAACAGATGGTAGAGCCGCAGTTGCTAGTCTTAGATGAATTACGTATTATGAAATAAAAGCAGCCCCTATGTTATTTGGGGCTGCTTTTGATCAACGAGTGGTATTCAACAAAACTATTTGTAGTCTTTTAGACTCAGTCGTTCAAAGGGACCGTCAGCAAAGGTATTTTTCATATGATCTATAAACTGATGCAAAACAGAGGATTTATTGTCCTTATGCCATACCATGACAATCTCATATTCGCTGTCCATCCCTTCTACATCGGCAACGCTGCATCCAGCGGTATATTCCAAAGCGATGGATCTAGGCAAAAGAACCATTGCGTGAGGCGTGACTTTTACCTGCAGCAAGATGGAGTGTATGTTCTCGGGGGCAATAACGCTGGCATTAATCAGTTCATCAAAACCATTTTTTGACCAGATGCTTCGTACCATAGGGAATTTAGTATGACCCAGGAAGAATAGCTGCTCTCGTTTAACCTCGTCCAAAGTGAGGCTTTTTCGTCCGGCCAGAGGATGAGCCTGATTCATCATTGCTACAAAATTTTCCCGAAATAGAGAGAAGGTCTTATATTCCGCGGTGTGATCTCTGAGTTCCAAACTGAATCCGATACCAACGTCAATTTGCTTTGTGCCGATGGTATTGGCGAAAAGTCCCATATCATGGCTTGCCATCTCTACTAATATGTTGGGATGAGCTATTACATACTGCTGGATTGCATGATAAAGCTCAGGGCAATAAAGATCCATGCAGGCGATGGATAAGTTCCCTGTAGTACCAGAGGTTAGCTGCTGGATGTGTTTTTTCGTTTTCATGAAGTTCTGAACCAGTACCAGGCTGTCTTCCAGCAAGACTTTCCCCATGGGGGTCAAAGACACGTTTTGCTTATCGCGTGTAAAAAGTTGTGTATCTAATTCTTGCTCCAGCATGGCAATCTGCCTGCTTAAGGTTGGCTGGCTGACGAAGAGGATTTCCGCGGCCTTTGTAAAGTTCAGAAGTTCTGCGACAACGGTAAAGTTATACAATTGATCATAGGTCATATGCGAACTCCCTTTGAGAATATTCTCCTTTTATATAACAAAATTATACAAAGAATTTTTTCCTGTGTCAACGACCAGTGCTATGATTTCAGGCAGTAGACGGCTGCCTGATCAAATTATTATTGAGAACTAAATCTTATAATAAAGGAAAGCTCCCTCGGCAATTTGATATAAACGCACAGTATGCGCTCCGCCGGAGGTTTTTTCTTGTACGTGGAACTGGTTCGACCAGATACCAAAACCGATTAAACATGAAAAATCCGCTAATTCACTTGACAAATTTGCCTACCATATCTATAATATTAGACAAATACCGGAATCTGGTATGACCAGATTACCCATTTGCGAATTTAAGAAAAGTGAAGAACAGAAAGGAGAATTCCTATGGCAGATCATTTAGCGGGCTATGTACCTGCGTACATAGAAAATGAAGTTGAGCGGGAGCCCATCGTCAAGCTGGCAAAGATGATCACAGACCGCGTCCCGCAGAAGCTGGGCATCAAGAAGATTACCAAGTACGATCCCGAATATTGGGGCCTCGCGGCGATGTGTACCGATGAGATGGCGGAAGTCGCCCTGAAAATGGGCGTCCGCAAGCCGAAGACTCTGGAACAGATGGTCCAGATCACCAAGATGGACCCCGGCCATCTGGAGGAGCTTCTGGAACAGATGGCGTGGAACGGCGTCCTGGAGTATAACTGGGAGAACCCGGAGCATGTGAAGCAGTACGTACTGCCCATGTTCGTACCCGGCAACGCGGAGTTCAGCAACATGAACCTGCAGCTTCTGAGAGAGCATCCGGAGGTAGGCCGGTTTTTCGAGCGCATGAGCAGGCTGCCTCTGGAGAAGATCACACCGATGGTACCGCCGGGAGGCGCCGGTATCGGCATGCACGTCATTCCCGTAGAAAAAGCCATCGAAATGGAGAACGAATCCATTTCCCTGGAGCACATTTCCTACTGGCTGGATAAATACGAGGGGAAATACGCGGCCAGCCCCTGCTCCTGCAGACATTCCCGGCAGACCTACGACGAAGGCTGTGCCGACGACCCGGAAGGCTGGTGCGTAGCTGTAGGCGATATGGCGGATTACGTGGTGGAGACCAACAAAGGCGGCAGATACATAGACAAAGAAGAGGCTCTGGAGATCTTCCGGCAGGCCGAGGAAAACGGCTTTGTCCACCAGATCACCAATATCGACGGTGAAAATAAGATCTTTGCCATCTGCAACTGCAACGTCAATGTCTGTTACGCCCTGCGCACCTCTCAGCTGTTCAATACGCCGAACATGTCGGCGTCAGCGTATCGGGCGAGGGTGAAAACAGAGAACTGCGTGGCCTGCGGCAGATGCGTGGAATACTGTCCTGCCGGAGCCGTAAAGCTGGGCCAGAAGCTCTGTCAAAAAGACGGCAGCCAGGTGCAGTACCCGAAGATCCCGCTGCCAAGCCAGCAGCCTTGGGGCCCTCACATGTGGGATGAGAATTACCGGGACAACAACCGGATCAATTGCTACGACACAGGCACAGCCCCTTGCAAGACTGCCTGTCCAGCCCATATCGCCGTCCAGGGATATCTGAAGCTGGCGGCCCAGTGCAGATACACCGACGCTTTGGCTTTGATCAAAAAGGAGAATCCTCTGCCGGCTGTCTGCGGCCACATCTGCAACCGCCGCTGCGAGGACGCCTGCACCAGAGGCAGCATCGACGAAGCCATCGCCATCGACGAGGTGAAGAAATTCATCGCGCAGCAGGATCTGAAAGCGGAGACCAGATTCATTCCAAAGAAAGTGATTCCGGCTTTGAAGGGATTTTTCCCTGAAAAAGTCGCCATCATCGGCGGCGGCCCCGCGGGACTTTCCTGCGCCTTTTATCTGGCGGAAAAGGGCTACAGCCCGACCATCTTTGAGAAAAACCAGAGAGCCGGAGGCATGCTGGTGTACGGGATTCCTTCTTTCAAGCTGGAAAAAGACGTGGTCCAGGCGGAGATCGATATCATTGAAGCTATGGGCGTTGGGATCAGAACCGGCGTAGAAGTCGGCAGGGACGTAACCATAGCGGAGCTGCGGGAGCAGGGATATAAAGCCTTCTATATCGCTATCGGCTGTCAGGGCGGCAGACTGGCGGGCGTTCCCGGTGAGGACGCGGAAGGCGTCATGACGGCAGTGGAACTGCTCCGCGCTGTCAGCGAAGACGAATCCCACCGTATTCAGGGCAAAGCGGTCGTCATCGGCGGCGGCAACGTGGCCATCGACGCGGCCAGGACCAGTGGCAGATGCGGCGCTTCGGAGGTTTCCATGTACTGTCTGGAAAGCCGGGATATCATGCCCGCCTCCGACGAAGAGATCGCGGAAGCCGAGGACGAGGGCGTAACCGTCCACTGCGGCTGGGGACCAAAGGAGATCCTCACCGAAGGCGGCAAAGTGACCGGCATCGTGCTGAAAAAATGCCTGTCCGTCTTTGATGAGGAAAAGCGCTTCGCGCCGGTTTACGACGAGGAACAGACCCTTACAGTGCCGTGCGACCACGTCTTCCTGAGCATCGGGCAGAGCGTCCAGTGGGGCGGACTGCTGGCGGATACGAAGGTCGAGCTGAGCAGAGGCCAGACCGCCGCGGCCGACGGGCTGACCTACCAGACGGCAGAGCCCGATATCTTCGTCGGCGGAGACGTTTATACGGGACCGAAGTTTGCCATCGACGCCATCGCGGCGGGCAAAGAGGGCGCGATTTCCATCCACCGGTTCGTGCAGCCTCATTCCAGCCTGACCATCGGCAGAAACCGCCGCCAGTTCATCCAGCTGGACAAGGAGAATATCCACGTAGAGAGCTACGACAATTCCAGCCGCCAGATTCCGGGCAGGGATCCTTCCATCGATCACAGGAAGTCCTTCCGCGACGCGGCGCTGACCTTTACGGAGGAACAGGTTAAGACCGAAACGGCGAGATGCCTGAGCTGCGGCGCGTCCGTGGTAGACGACAACAAGTGCATCGGCTGCGGCATCTGCACGACCAAGTGTGAATTTGACGCGATCCACCTGTATCGGGAGTTTCCGGAAGCCAGCAAAATGGTTCCAAGCGAGGATAAGCTGAAGTACATTTTGCCGTACGGCGCGAAGCAGGCCATCAAAGTGAAGTTCTCAAAGAAGGAGAAGAGATAAGATGCATGAGCTGGGCGTAGTCTTTCACATCATCAAAGGTGTGGAAAAGGTGGCGGAAGAGAACGACCTGACGGAGATCGCTTCCGTCACGGTAGAGCTGGGCCAGGTCTCCACGGTGATCCCCCGCTATCTGACCGACTGCTGGAGATGGGCGGCAGACAAAAACGATCTGCTGCGGGGCGCGGAGCTTTTGATCGAGGAAGTCCCGGCCATAACTTACTGTGAGGCGTGCGGAAAGACTTACGGTACAGTAGAGTATGGAAAGACCTGTCCACACTGCGGCAGCGGACAGACGTACCTGCTGCAGGGAAACCAGGTCATGATCAAAGAAATAGAAGCTTGTTAAATTAAGAAAGAGGAGATGAAGTAATATGTTATTTCATGTTTATGGAGACGGCGCAATAGCCAAATGGATCGCCATGATCGCGGTCCTTGCAGGATTGATTTTGCTCAACGAGTTTGCCAGAAGGACCAAGACCGGCGGACTTTTGATGTTCGGTGTGCTTCCGGCAGCTCTGACCGTGTACTTTGTTGTCATCGCCATCGCCGCGGGTTCAGGCGCGGAGTGGGTGGAGAGCAATCAGACCCACCTGTACATGAACGGATGGTTCCACTATGCCAAGCTGTACGCGTCCCTGGCGGGTTGCATCGGCTTCATGATGATCAAATACGAGTGGGGCATCGGCAAAAAGCACTGGTTCAAAGCCTTCCCGTTCGCTATCGTAGCCATCAACATTTTGATCGCTGTCGCCAGTGACTTTGAGTCCGCCATCAACGGATGGGGCTCCTGGTGGCTGTCCTCCGAGGGCGTATGGCTCTACGGCGGCTGGCACAACGTGATGAACGGCATCGCGGGCCTTTTGAATATCTTCTGCATGACCGGCTGGTGGGCGGTTTACGCTTCCAAGGACGGAAAGGATATGATCTGGCCGGACATGATCTGGGTTTACATCATCGTATACGATATCTGGAATTTTGCTTACACCTACAACTGCCTGCCGACCCATTCCTGGTTCTGCGGCGTGGCGCTGCTGCTGGCGCCGACCATCGCGGCTCTTCTGTGGAACAAAGGCGGCTGGATCATGAACCGGGCCAACACCCTGTGCATGTGGTGCATGTTCGCTCAGGTGTTCCCGCTGTTCCAGGAAACCTTTGCTGACGGAAGCACCAAGTACGCGTGGGCGACCATCACCACCCAGTACGCAGATGGAACCATGAACGGCATCGCAGTAGGAAACGCCGTCAATGCGGACCCGACTGCCATGACAGTAGTCAGCGCTCTGGCACTGATCACCAACGCCATCGCTCTGATCTACATCGTGAGAAAGTCCATTAAGACCAAAACCAATCCGTACAAAGGCGAAATCTTCACAGATTTCAAGTACTACAAGGATGCGGCTGCGAGAGCAGTGATCAAATAGACAGGCGGCCTTCGTATGGAAAAGTATAAGGTAATCGAAGTAAAGGAAAGCGTCTTCGCCAGTAATGACGCGGACGCGAGGGTTTTGCGGGAAGAGCTGAAGGCGCAGAAGACGTTTCTGCTGAACCTGATGTCTTCGCCGGGAGCCGGAAAGACGACGCTGCTGAAGCAGACTATCGGAGCGCTGCGAGATGAGATGAGGATTGGCGTCATGGAGGCGGACATCGACTCCGACGTGGACGCCGCCGCGATCGCGGAGACCGGAGTCAAGTCCATTCAGCTGCATACCGGAGGCATGTGCCATCTGGATGCGGATATGACCCGGCAGGGCATTCGTCAGCTGGGGACCGAGGAGCTGGACTTGGTGGCGCTGGAAAACGTGGGAAATCTGGTCTGCCCGGCGGAGTTCGATACTGGCGCGGTCAAGAACGCCATGATCCTGTCCGTGCCGGAGGGTCACGACAAACCTCTGAAATACCCTTTGATCTTCCAGGTGTGCGACGTGCTCATCATCAATAAGACAGATGTACTGCCGTATTTTGATTTCGACATGGAAAAGGTGGCAGAATACGCCCACATGCGAAATCCGAAGCTGAAGATCTTCCCTGTCTCCGCGAAGACAGGCGAGGGCGTGAACGCCTGGTGCCAGTGGCTGCGGGACGAAGTGGCCGCATGGACGGAAAAATAGAAAGAATATAAAAAACGAGCTCGCATCGTCAGGTGTAAGCTCGTTTTTCAATGAAGGAGGGATCTTCTCAACTCAGCAGGGTCTCCTGTCCAGTCAACTTCGATCTGTTCGCCGGGTTTCCGGTTAATGTGCATGGTTGCACGGCGTTTCGCTTCATCCTGCTGGATGTAGTCGAAGTCAGGCATCCGTTTTGTTGAAGATACCCGCCTTTGTGCGGATGGAAACAGCTTATCCGCAAGAACAGCATCGGTTTCATTAGGCTCTAACGGCCAGAAGATGTTAAGTTCTTTGGCTCGTTTGAGCACACGATTAACCGTTTTCTTGGAGACACCGCTACTGTCGGCGATGCTCTGTTGGCTGAGACCCAGGCTTGCCAGACGCAGGATCTCTCGGTACTTGGTCATAGCTCACTGCGGCCGAGAAGATAATCCGTGGTAACGACATACAGATCTGCCATATTCTCCAAGCTATCCAGACCAGGAGATTTCCGCTCCCCTTACCAAGCGCTCAGAGTCGGCTGGGAGATGCCGAGCTTGGCGGCGGCCTCAATGGCTTTCAATTTATTGATTTGTCTTGCTTCTTTGAACTTTCTCGGCATCTAACCACCGCCTCTGCTTTCCAATTCGGATTGTCCAATATCCGATTTCATCGGAACCGATTCTTTCAAGTATGCCTTTTTCTTTTAGCTTTTTGCTTCGCCGTATATAGCCTTTCTTCTAATTCGCTTTTGTCAGCCAAGTCTTGGTAGGTATAGGCAGGATTTGTAGTAAGAAGTTCAAGAATTTGGGTTTCTTCGTTATTCTAGGATAATCCATTTAGTATTTTTTCTGTTTCCCTCACGTTTGATTATTCCGTTCCCTTCCAGTGATGCTATGCAGCGCTGAACTGTTCTTAGCGAAATAGGAAGACTTTGCGCCATTTTTTTAGTAGAAGCATTTGGATGAACTTTTACATAATCAAGAACCAATAGTTCATGTTCAGAGAGATTCATGTACAGCCCTAAGTCGTGCGCATCAGGATTCGTGCCATTATTCGTGCCATTCGCGCCATTTTTTGTGCCAATATTGGCGCCATTGCGGATTGTGGCATTGAGCATGAACGCAGTATCACGATATTCTGGCTCAGGCAGCCCGGCGCGCTCCATTTCCCTATACATTCGATCCACGCCTTCTCCAAATTCTTGTACATAATCATATTCATGAAGAAATGCGGCAATTTTGGGGTTACGGGAAAAATGTACTTGGCGCATATTATTCAAACGAACAATGCTGGGAAGATTGCCGGGACTTTCCACCACAATTCGATCATCAAACATTTTTATCTGAATATCAGTGCCTTTGATGCTATAATCCCGGTGTGCTGTGGCATTAATGATAATTTCTTTCCATACGAATTCCGGATATTCAGGAGTTGTTACAAACTTACCGTCCTTTCCGAGATAAGTATGTTCTTTGATCTGATCACGAACAAAGGACAGTGTTCCGTCAACCATATCGAGAATGCGCCCAGTGAATATTTTGTCTTTTATAACATTCATCTCAGTTCCAACTTTGGCTTCTATTCCATCATAGCGGATGAAACGAATTCTTGCGCGTTGGAAATATTGCTGCGGATCTTTCCCGAATAGAAGGATAGCGGCGCCGCTCATCTCTTGACGCCCGCCCTTAGTAACAATATAGGATTTGTTTTGCTTGATATATTCTTCAGGTGTTTTGGTATATCCAATTTTTCGGCAATAGGATGCTACAAAGTCCATATCAATATCTTCGATAGAGGAATCTGCAACCGGTTCATCCTCATAGTAGCGCGAACCTTTGGAGTACATGAGTCGTAGTCGATCATCAAAGCTGAGCTTCTGAGATTTATCACCCATACGGTAATACACATCATCCTGTTGGTTCGCATGAAGTTCAGAACTTTGGGGAATCGAAATAATCAGAAGATGATTAGGGTTACCATTTTTATCGACACACTCTATTGTTTCTGTTTCAACCAGAACAGATGGTTTGCAGAAGTCAAAAGGAACGCGCAGGATTTCATTAACCTGTTGAGTATAGGCGTCAATGCCTGTAATGTCCCCGTTATCTTCAATTCCGATTACCAATGTGCCGCCATCGGCGTTGGCAAAGGCAACAAAATGATTGGATAGCCCCTTGGGATCCTTACGAGCGCTTTTCTTATCGTAGATCTGGTCTTCTTTTTTTGTTTGCAATTCGTTAATGGAATATTTCATAAGGATCCTCCGTGTTATCAAACATCCAAGTCGGCAGACTTTTCGGCATCTTTCAGGATAAGCCATATGTTATCGACCTTGATTATATTATATTCAGAATGTAGAACAATATCAAGCTGTTCCAGAGATTTGTCCGAAACAATTTGGCAGATAAGAGGCACCTTTTACAGCTAAACATAATGTCAATTCTGTTTAACTCAGAAGCAGGACTTGAGGGAAAACCACTTCTCAGTTAAACAAAATCAAAATGGTTGCATATACCTCTGCTTTACCGTGTAATCAGAGTAAGGAGGGGAACAAAAGAAAGCTTTAAAAATGAGGACTTAATATAAAAGTTAGGCCCTCGTCTTTTTTTGAGAAGCGCGAGGGAAAAGTACTATTTTTTCGTTGGTTTGTCCATCGTCAAACGTTCTTAACGTTGCTATAATGAGGCTGTCAGTAAAATCATGATTTTAATTTGATAAACAATTAAGGAAGGATAGAAATGAAATGTGGGTTAAATTAAAAGAAGAAATTAAAAATCCTCATCCTTTAGTGCTGATGTTTGCCATTGTTGTCGTTTGTGTGATCCTGACCTGGATTCTTCCGGCGGGACAATTTGAACGAGTTGTTGACGAAGAAACCCAGAGGGAGATCGTCGCGCCGGGAACTTATGCGCACATGGATGAGAACCATCCGATCGGTCCATGGGGTGCAGTATTACGGATCTTTTCTGGATATATTAACGCGGCGGATATTATCTTTTTCATCATTTTCGCAGTGTCTTACGTGGGAGTGCTGTCCAAAATTGGAGCTATCAATGCGCTGACTGGCGCGATCCTTAGGAAATTGGGTAATAAGGACATATTGATTATTCCAATCTTTATGTTGTTGTGCGGCATCGGAGGGACAACCTTTGGTATGACAGAAGAAGTGTATGGTTTGATTCCGGTGTTTATGGCTGTGGCAATTGCACTAGGCTATGACCGAATCGTGGGTGGTGCGATTATCGCCATTGGGACAGGAGTCGGTTTTTCGGCGGCAACCTTTAATCCATTTACTATCGGAGTTGCCAGTGCCGTTGCGGAGGTCGATTTAGTAACACCTAAGCTTTTGGCAATCAGGATAGCGGCCTTCATCGCCTTTGAGGTTGTTGCTATCTGGTGGGTTATGCGTTATGCCAATAAAATTCGTAAAGTCCCGGAAAAAAGCATTATGTATGGTGACCCTAATGCTCTGGCAGGTATCGATAATACAGCGCCAAAGGATGAGTTGATGCAGCTGAAATTTACCAAGGAACAGATTATCAGCTTACTGATTTTTGCCGCAGTTATCGGAGGTATTGTGGCTGGCGTAATCCTGAAGGGCTGGTATCTGCAGGAAATCGCCGGTCTATTCATTGGAGCGATGTTAGTCACCTGTATTGTTAACAAAATGCGTCCTACTGATATTGCTGAGCATGTCATAGAAGGAGCCAAAAGCTGTATCTTCGCTCCGCTGCTGATTGGCTTGGCGCGATCTGTCTCCGTCATTATGGAAGATGGATATATCATTGATACTGTCGTAAACTTTCTGGCTAATATTGTGGCTTCGCTGCCAACGCAGATAACGGCCATCGGAATGCTGATAGTACAGAACATTGTAAACTTCTTTATTCCATCCGGCTCCGGCCAGGCCGTGGTTATGATGCCGATTATGGCGCCGTTAGCGGATATCGTTGGGCAGTCCAGAGAAATTGCAGTACTGGCTTTCCAGTTTGGAGATGGTTTTTCTAATCTAATCTGGCCGACGGCGGTTTCTATTGAGTGCGGTTTGATGGGAATTGGCCTGAACAAATGGTATAAATTCTTCACACCGCTGTTTGGTATTTTCTTCTTGCTTGAATGTGCATTCCTGATCCTTGCTATCAATGTGGGCGTATGACGGAATGTGCGGCAGGAGATGTCAGCGTTGTCAGGGTAAAAGCAGAGTAGTATAATAAAAGGAGGTAACGAACCATGAAAGAACGAATTTTAATTCGTATGAATGAACCGGAGGATTGGCTCAGATCTTGGGATGAGGGCACGCAGGTGGTTAACGATTTTATTCTGCCTCGAGGCATTCATATGAAAGATGAGATGAGCGATACGATTTATCATAAAGATGCAACTGTTCCCTATCATGAGCACTGCCGGGGAACCGAGACTTTCTTTATAGCGGAGGGAAGTGTGGAATGTTTTATCCGCGGAAAACACTTTGTCGTAAATAAGGGAGATATTTTGCATATTCAGCCATACACGCCTCACGGGTTTCGACATTTGGAAGAAGGAACAGTCTGGAGAGAACTCTTTCAGGAAATCGATATGGCACAGGGAATCTACGAAAAAAATTCTGTCCATCAAAAACATCCACAGTATCTGGAAGATGCAGACTTTTTGCAGATGTACCGAGATGACGGCACATATCTTTACAGCCGGGAAGAAGCAATCACTGCTGTTGCAGAAGATGTGGACAAACATACTATGTACGAGGTTCGCACGCCAGAGTTTGCGTATGAAACATATCAAGGAGACGGTTTCTCGCTGCGTCTGAAAATCGGCCGGTGGGAATGCGGCGGAGTCAAGGAGGTCTGGCAGGCTTTCTTGGACAAAGGTTTATGTGTGGAATTTAATTATCCGCATAAGAATTGGGAACTCTATTATATTGTCAAAGGGACAGTGAAATTTGAGGTCGAAGGAGAGGTTTATATGGCTACAGAAAATTGCTTGGTACATATTCCTCCATATCATGCCCATACGATGGAAGTTATGGAGGATGCTGAAGTATATGACTGCGGCGGCGAAACGTTTCTGATGGATCTTTTGGAGGACTACAGGGTTATTAAAGCGACCCAGCCGGAAAAGCTGAACTGTCAGGAATTTAAGGATAAGCTGTTCCACAAATTTAACTGTTATGTGACAGGCGTATATAAAAAGTAACAATGAGAGGAGGATGATTATGGGGCGCGGACAAAGTATTCCTATCAATGGTACAGAAATTCATGTGGATCAGTTCAGACCGGAGGGAGATGCAGACTTTGGCTTTTCGGTTGGCGATGATGTAGGAGAAAGTGTTTTTGCTGAGTCCGCCAAAATACCCCATCGTCATCCTTTCTATGAAATTATCTTTATTGATGAAGCTGATGGAGAGCACATTGTTGATAATAAATCGTATGGGGAGTTGAGAAACGTAGTTTTCCTTATCAGTCCCGGACAGACTCACTATTGGAAAAACGTTACGTACGCTAAAGGCATGCTGGTATATTTCAATGAGGATTTTTTGTTTAAATCCTGCATCAGCGTTACATCGATTTGGGAAATCTCTATGTTTAAAGAGATCGCTAAAACGCCGGCGATTTATATGGACAGCGAGCTTGCGCGGCTTATGCGTTCCGTTGGAAGCATGATGATTCGCGAATATGGAGAAAAACGCAGTGAATATGCGGAGGTTTTACGAGCTTGTCTTAATATCATGATGATTCAATTTCATCGTCAGACAATGGGAACTGATGGAATGCCAACAACGACGGGAACGGAGACTTCCTTATACATGGAATTTCAGAATATGCTGCAAAAGCGAGTCAGAGAGAATCTGTCGGTGCAGCAGTATGCCGAGAGTCTGGGGGTCAGCTCCAGTCACCTTAATGAACAGGTAAAAAAGGTTGTTGGGCGTTCGGTAAGCAGTTTAATTCACGAAGCGCAGCAGCAGGAGGCAAAGCGTCTGCTGCTAAATACAGAATTAAATGTTACAGAAATTGCAGAAAGAATGAACTTTCAGGACACAGCATATTTTTGCCGTTCATTTAAACGTGAAGCGGGTGTTTCTCCGGGACAGTATCGCGCAGAGTATCGAAAAAAGAGAGATTGATAAAAGGCTGCGACTTAACGAATCTATAGTTGGTTAAGCCGCAGCCTTTTCTGCTATTCTTCCAAATCGCGTCCGCATAGCGGCAGACCAATCAGCTGAAAAAGCTTTAAAAGTTCATTATTCAAAATAAATCTCCCGGCTTCCGTGGATGCTCTCTCCGATGGAAGCGTTGATCCACGCGATCGCGCCCGCTTTGTCGCGGTCTTTGATATATTCCCAGAGACCGTAGTTGTTTTTGTACAGCGCCTGTATGCCGTAGAGCATGCAGAACCGGTTCCACAGGTTGGAAACAGGCGCTTCAAAGGAGTGGAAAATCAGCGGAATGAGGGTGTTTCCGGAGAAAAAGGCCAGAGCGTTTTGAAAGGCGTAGGCGCCTTTGACCGCCTCTTCGATGGAAGCGGCTGTGCGGATCTTCTCCACGTGGTCGTGAAGGGACTGGATCTCCTCGTCGGTGATCCTGTCGATGCACAGATCCACCGCCAGGGTATCCAGGGCGATGCGAACCTCCAGAATCGAACGCACTTCATCAGCCCGCAGCTTGCCTCCGTTGTAATTCATAATGGAGATCAAAGTTTCCAGCGTGCCCTTGTTGCGGTAGTCGGATACGTAGGTCCCGCTTCTCGGATGGACTTCCAGAAAGCCCTTCTTTTCCAGTTCGGCCAGACCGCTGTTGACGACGCCGCGGCTCACCTGCATGGTCTCCGCCAGCTGACGCTCGGAAGGCAGCTTCTCGCCGATGGCCAGGTTGCCGGAAAGAATCATGTGCTCCAATTGTTCTACGAAGAGCTCCTTCAAAGAAGGAGATGCGATTTTTTTAAATTCCATAGTGGCCTCCGTCCCGTAATTTACCTGTTTCCTGTGAGTTGTCTGTAGTCCCATTTTATCACAAATCAAAGGCGGATACAATATGGCGAAGGCCTGGACAGGACCCGCGCGTGAAACCTTCCGACCACTTTTTTCGCGGCCCCGCGCGGTCACGCGGTCATTGGATTGGCGGCTCGCGCCACTTTTTGCCGCTCTTTATGTATCATACGGCGCGCGACCTGTGCCGCACGCCACTTTTGCCTGATTTCTAAGCTTCGTGCGGCGCGCAGAAGTGAAGCAGGATTACAGTATCCTGCGAGAAAGAAACATTATAAGGGAATTATAGTATTTTTTAGAAATTTTTGAGCTGTAATTCTTATCATTCATCACGTATCATGCCATATCAAAGCTTCTTTAAATCAAAAAGTGGCGCGCTGGACAGGGAAGGCGCCGCTACAGTCTCGAAAGGCAACAAAAAGTGGCGCGCTGGACAGGGCAGGCGCCGCTGCGACCTTGAAAACCAACAAAAAGTGGCGCGGGACGCCGGAGTTTCCTGATGGTTGATTTTTCTTCCTGAAGTATCGCGGCGATCCATTGAGTCTCCGCCGCCGCAACTGTATAATAAATGCAGGAGGTGAGATTTATGAATCTACTGCATTTTTCCGAAAATGTAATCAGTCTGCGGCGAGCCAGAGGGATGACCCAGGAACAGCTGGCGGACTTTGTCGGCGTGACCAAGGCTTCTGTGTCCAAGTGGGAAACAAAGCAGTCTCTGCCGGACATTTTGATGCTGCCCAAGCTGGCGGCATGCTTTGACGTGACCATCGATCAGCTGCTGGGTTACGAGCCCCAGCTGAGCCGGGAGCAGGTCCAGCGCGTCTACAGTCAGTTGACGGCGACCTTTGCCGAGGAGGACAGCTTCGAGGAAACCATGTCCCGCAGTCAGGAGCTGATGAAGCAGTACTATAACTGCTATCCGCTGCTGTTTTCCCTGGGGACTTTGTGGCTCAATCATTTTATGCTGGCCGGCAGCAAAGAGCGTCAGACCGAGATTCTGGAACAGGCGGCGGAGCTCTTCAGACATGTGACAGAGGACTGCAGGGATATGGGACTCTGCAGCGACGCCTTGATCATGGAGGCCACGACCCTGCTGCAGCTGGGCCGGGCGGAACAGGTCATCGAAATGCTGGAGGAATCTCTGGATCCGCGCCGGCTGATCTTTCAGAGCTGCGGCCTGCTGCCCCAGGCATACCAGATGGCAGGCAGGTCAGAAGATGCGGATTGCTTCGCCCAGGTCAATATGTACTTGCATCTTCTATCGCTGATGGACGATGCGGTTTGGAGACTGATCCTGAGAGCCGATGATCTGGACATCTGCGAAGAGACCATCTATCGAACGGATCTGCTGATCGAGACATGGCAGAAAGAAGCGCCTCATCCGAACATGGCGCGGTATCACTTTCAGGCGGCTTTGACCTATTTGCAGCACGGTATGAAAGATGAAGCCCTCGACCGTCTGCAGCGGTACGCCGAAAGCATCAAAACCGCCATGGACGCGGACTTCGCGCTGCAGGGCGACCGCTACTTCGACAAGCTGGAGATCTGGATCGACAGGCTGGACCAGGGAGGAAGCGCGCCGCGGAGCAAAGAGGTCATCTTTGCCGGCGCTATGCAGGGCTTTTCGCATCCGGCATTCGCGGCCCTGCAGGATGATGAAAGGTTCCAGAGCATCAAAAAATTTCTGGCCGCGCAGGGAGGTGATTTAAAATGAATCTGCATGAGATGCTGCCGTTTC
This sequence comes from uncultured Emergencia sp., assembly GCA_937997955.1. Taxonomy (GTDB): domain Bacteria; phylum Bacillota; class Clostridia; order Peptostreptococcales; family Anaerovoracaceae; genus Senimuribacter. Next base: position 33,858 of record CALLDR010000187.1, read on the forward strand.
TCATTCCCCTTGGAATCGCGGAGATCGTGCTGCTGGTTGTCACCCTGCGTCATATATTGACCCATGACAACTACAAGAGAGGCAGCCGCACCCTTTGGGTGATCGTCACGGTGGTGGGAATGGAGTTTATCGGACCGGTCCTCTACTTCCTTCTGGGAAAGGAGGACAACTAATGGATGTGCTGACCCTGGAACACGTATCAAAGGCTTTTGGCAGAAGTACTGTTCTGGACGATCTGAGCTTTCGTGTGCCGCAGAACTGCGTCTACGGATTCATCGGAGAAAACGGAGCGGGAAAGACGACGACCATGAAGCTGATCCTGGGGCTGCTGCGCCCTGACAAAGGGCAGATCCTGGTGGAGGGAGAGCCTGTCTGCTTTGGAGGCGGCCGTACTGGCCGCGCCGACTGGTCCGATCGGCCCAGCCAGACCGATCAGGCGGATCCGCGGAATCGGGCCGATCTGCTCAATCAGGTAAATCCGTGCAATCGGGCTGATCTGCTCAATCAGGCAAATCCGCGCAATCAGAACGATCGCGTCAACCGAGCCAATCATATCAATCACACGAACCGGCTGATCGGCTATCTGCCCGACGTGCCGGAGTTCTACGATTTTCTGACGCCCAGGGAGTATCTGGAGCTCTGCGGCAGGATCGCGGGCATGGAAAAGATCCGGCGCCGTCAGAGGATCGAGGATCTGCTGAAGCTGGTGGGACTGGCCGGCACAGACCGGCGGATTCACGGTTTTTCACGGGGCATGAAACAGCGTCTGGGTATCGCCCAGGCTCTCCTGGGGGAGCCGAAGCTTTTGATCTGCGATGAGCCGACGTCCGCCTTGGATCCGTCTGGACGGCGGGAGATCCTGGACATTCTCTGCGACGTGAGATCCCAGACTACCGTTTTGTTTTCTACCCATATTTTGTCCGATGTAGAGCGGATCTGCGACCGCATCGGCGTCCTGAGAGACGGCAGGATCGCCCTGGAGGGCAGTCTGGACGAAGTGAGAAAGCTGCACCGGGGAAGGGGCCTGGAGGTCGAATTTTTACGCGAGGCGGACGCCCTTTTGTTCGCCGAAAAGCATCCGGAGGCCCGGCGCGCCGGCAGGCAGAAGGTGGTCTTTGACCGCGGAAACAGCGAAACGATGGGCGCGGTCCTTGCGGCGCTGTCGGAGAGCGGCGCCGCGGTGCAGCGGGTGGAGCTGCGGGAAGAGACGCTGGAGGAACTGTTTATGGAGGTGATGCGGAGATGAACGCCCTGTATGCATTTACCGTCAAAGAATTTCAGGCGGCGATCCGCTCTGGAAAGGCGCTGATCCTGGCTGTCCTGTTCGTGATCTTCGGCATCATGAGCCCGGCTGTGGCGAAGATGACGCCCTGGCTCATGGAGACTATGGCTGACAGCTTCGCGGAAAGCGGCCTGGACGTGACCGGCGTCACTGTCAATGCCCTGACATCCTGGACTCAGTTCTGCAAAAATGTTCCCGTCGCCATGATCGTTTTCCTGCTGATCTTTTCCGGCGTGCTGACTGCGGAATACGAGAAGGGGACGCTGACGGCCATGGTGACCAAGGGGCTGGCCCGCTGGAAGATCATCGCGGCAAAGGCGGCCGCCCTGGCCCTGCTGTGGACTGTCGGCTACTGGCTCTGCTTTGGCATCACCTGGGGATATACCAGGTATTTCTGGAACGATGACAGCGCGGTCCACGTCATGACGGCGGCGGCAGGCTTCTATCTGCTGGGACTGTGGCTGGTCACGCTGATCCTGCTGGCTTCCACGGCCTTTGATACCGGCGCGGCGGCGCTGGCGGCCTCTGTCTGCGTTTTCGCCGTGGTGTATGTGATCGGCCTTCTGCCCGCCGTCAAAGGGTGTCTGCCGGGAGCTTTGTTGAGCGCTCAGAATCTGCTGGCCGGCCGGGAGGAGCCAGGCGATTATCTGGCGGCGTTTCTGGTGACCGGGGGACTCTGTGTCCTCGATCTGGCCGCGGCCGCGGCGGTGTTCGCGAAGCGGAGGATCTGATATATTTGAAATCAAAAAGGCGGAACCCCTTGCAGAGGCTCCGCCCGATTTTTGTGTTTTTATAATGTAGGAAATATCGATTTTTCGATATTTCCGGAATTTCAACGTATGCTTCGCATACTCCTACGCTCACTTTGTTCGCTCCGCTGTCCGTTTTGCCTAGCCAGCTAAAGCTGGGGCAAAAAGGCAAGAAAAGCACCTTGCGAAGCGTCGCCCCTTGCGGGCGACATGTGTGCATAGGAGGCTTTGCCTCCGTCATGCACACTTTTCTTATTTGCTCTCCGCGTCGCAGTACGCGCATCTGTAAACCTTCTTGTATTTGTCTACCAGCTTGAACTTGTGTACGATCTCCTGTTCTACGGAAGTGATGCATCTCGGATTCTTGCACTTGATGACGCCGGTCAGGGTCTCAGGCAGCTCCAGGTGTTTTTTCTCATACAGCTTGCCGTCCTTTACGATGTTGACGGTGACGTTGCTGTCGATGTAGCCCAGTACATCCATGTCCAGATCGATGAGCTGGTCGATCTTGATGATGTCCTTTTTGCCGTATTTGGAGCTGTCCGCGTTCTGAATGATCGCAACGCAGTTGTCGATCTTGTCCAGTCTGAGCAGCTCGTAGATCTGCATGCTCTTGCCTGCTTTGATGTGGTCTAAAACGATACCGGTGCTTACTCCATCTATATTCATGTGTTTACCTCCTTGTATTTGCTTGTATTTCGCTTGTATTGCGGCGTCCCGCGGAAAACGCGGCCCGGCGGGGCGCTCATGGGTGTAAATAACTGATTGGCCCTTGTTGGCCTCTTGTTGACCTTTTGTTGGCCTCTTGTTAGCCGTTGCCGGTTTACGCTTCTCTCTTGATGCCCAGCAGATACAGGATCAGAGCCATTCTGATGTGCTTGCCGCAGAGGGCCTGGAAGAAGTAGCAGGCTCTAGGGTCGTCGTCCACCTCTACAGAGATCTCGTTAACTCTAGGCAGCGGGTGCATGATGGTCAGGTCTTCCTTTGCCGCCTGTAATTTTTCCAGATCCAGGATGTAGCTGTCCTTCAGTCTTACGTAGTCCTCTTCGTTGAAGAAACGTTCTCTCTGTACTCTGGTCATGTACAGGATGTCCAGCTCTTCCATGGCGTCTTCCAGTCTTTCGACTTCCTTCCACTCAGCGCCTGCGGCGTCCATCTTTTCCTTTACATATGTAGGAACCTGCAGCTCGTGAGGTGAGATCAAAACGAATTTGATGTTGTCATATCTGAGCATCGCTTCGATGAGGGAGTGAACGGTTCTGCCGAATTTCAGGTCGCCGCAGAGACCGATCGTCATGTCGGACAGTCTGCCCTTCTTTCTTTTGATGGTCAGAAGGTCGGTCAGAGTCTGGGTCGGATGGAAGTGTCCGCCGTCTCCGCCGTTGATGATAGGCACGGTGGTTCTCTGTGACGCGACGATAGGCGCGCCTTCCTTCGGATGTCTCATAGCGATGATGTCCGCGTAGCAGCCGACGGTTCTGATGGTGTCGCTGACGCTTTCACCCTTTGCCGCGGAGCTGGAACTGGCTTCGGAGAATCCCAGAACGCTGCCGCCCAGTTCCAGCATGGCGGCTTCAAAGCTGAGTCTGGTTCTGGTGCTTGGCTCGAAGAACAGGGTAGCCAGCTTCTTGTGGGCGCAGATGTCTTCGTATGCCGCGTGGTTTTCCACGATGTCGTCAGCGACCCGGATCAGCTCGTCGATTTCTTCCACCGTAAAGTCGGTAATGTTGATTAAATTCTTGATCTCACTCATTTATTTCTCTCCTTTCATCCATCCCTCGTCAGAAGGATTGTCCCTAAACTTTAAAATTCTCTCTTTATCTTCAGCTTTGATATAGCCGGTGTCAGCGGCGACTTCTACCAAAGCGTCAAGGTCGCATAAGCTTATATTTTTGACCTGGTGTTCTGCCATTCTGTCCAGGCCCTTTTTCATGCCGTAGGTGAAGATGCTGGCGATGCCGAGAACCTCGGCGCCTGCTGCCCGCAGAACCTCTACGGTGTCGATGGCGGAGCCTCCGGTGGAGATCAGGTCCTCCACGACGACCACCTTCTGTCCAGGCTCCAGCTTGCCCTCGATCTGGTTGGTCCTGCCGTGGTCTTTGGCAGAGCCGCGTACATAACCCATCGGAATGTTCATCAGATGGCCTACGATGGCGGCGTGGGCGATGCCCGCGGTGCTGGTGCCCATGACCACCTGGCAGTCAGGGTAGTGTTCTTTGATGGTCTTTACCAGGCTTTCCTCCACCAAAGTTCTGACCTCCGGCGCTGTCAGCGTCAGACGGTTGTCGCAGTAGATGGGGCTTTTGATGCCGCTTGCCCAGGTGAAGGGCTCTTCCGGTCTCAGAAAGACCGCCTCGATGGACAGCAGTCCTTTTGCAATATCTTGCTTCATGATCTATACCTCCAAAAATTCTTTACAACATCTCTCGTAAGCGGCCACAGGGTCTTCGGCTTTGGTAATCGGGCGGCCCACTACGATGTAGTCGGAGCCCAGTTTTCTTGCCCCTTCCGGCGTGGTGACGCGGACCTGGTCGTCCTTTGCCGCGTCAGCAAAGCGCACGCCCGGCGTCACGGTCAGGAACCCTTCGCCGCAGGCCTGATGAATCTTTTCCGCCTCCAGCGGTGAACAGACTACGCCGTCCAGTCCGGCTTCCCTTGCGTTCTGCGCGTATTTTGTCACGACTTCCGGCAGAGGCGCGTCGATGAGCAGCTCCTGCTGCATTCTCTCCTGGCTGGTGGAGGTCAGCTGGGTGACGGCGATCAAAAGGGGCCGGCTGCCGTCTTCGCGGGTCAGGCCGCGGAGAGCGGCTTCCATCATATCCCTGGTTCCGGCAGCGTGGAGATTGCACATATCTACATCCAGCTTAGACAGGGCGGCCATGGCCTTTTCTACCGTATTGGGGATATCGTGAAGCTTCAGGTCCAGAAAGATCTTGTGGCCTCTGGCTTTGATCTCTCTGACGATGGCAGGGCCTTCACTGTAGAACAGCTCCATGCCAATCTTTACATATGGTTTCTTTCCGGTAAATTTGTCCAGAAAGGCCAGCGTCGCTTCCTTGGAAGGAAAGTCGCAGGCGATGATGACGTCTTTTCCCATGATGGATTCCTCCTGTTGTTTTATTGTGATAATGGTTGCCCGGCGCGTTTCGCGCGTTTCGCGCGTTTCGCTTATTCTATAATTCCGATGATGTCGGATAATCTTTCGATTCCCAGTTCTTCGCATACGGCAGGCAGCTCTTCGATGATCTCCTTGCAGGCGTATGGGTTGACCAGATTGGCCGCGCCCACCTGCACGGCGGTAGCGCCGGCCATCATCATTTCGATGACGTCTCTGGCGGAGCTTACGCCGCCCATGCCGATGACAGGGATCTTCACAGCCTTCGACACCTGGTAGACCATTCTTACGGCTACAGGGAAGATGGCAGGGCCGGAAAAGCCGCCCATTTTGTTGGCGATAACCGGCTTTCTGCGGGCGATATCGATGCGCATCCCAAGCAGGGTGTTGATCAGGCTGATGCCGTCGGCGCCGGCGTCTTCACAGGCGCAGGCGATCTCCGCGATATCGGTCACATTGGGGCTCAGCTTGATGTAGACTGGCTTGGCGGTGACGGCCTTGACCGCGGCGGTCACTTCCGCGGCGCTTTCCGGACACACGCCGTAGGCCATGCCGCCGTTGTGGACGTTAGGGCAGCTGACGTTGACCTCGATGATGCCTACCTGGGGCTGTTTGTCCATGGCCGCGGCGCAGTCCACGTATTCCTCCAGGGAGAATCCGCTGATATTGGCGATGACCGGCTTTTTATAGATCTTCGCAAGATTCGGCAGCTCATCGGCGCATACCGCCTCCAGCCCCGGGTTCTGCAGGCCTACGGAGTTGATCATGCCGGCGGGACATTCGGCGATGCGGGGCAGAGGGTTGCCCAGCCGAGCTTCCCGCGTGGTTCCCTTGAAAGAGATGGAACCCAGGATATTGATATCGTAGATTTCGGCAAATTCTCTGCCGTACCCGAAGGTGCCGCTGGCCGGGATCACGGGATTGTCCAGAGCCACGCCGCTTAAATTTACTCTCAGGTCTACCATTTGATCTCCTCCTTATATAATACGGGGCCGTCTTTGCAGATCCGCTTGTATCCGTATTTGGTCTCGCAGGTACAGCCCATGCAGGCGCCGAAGCCGCAGGCCATTCTGGCCTCAAAGCTGAACTGCCCGTCCGGAGCCGCGTCGTAAACGGCTTTCAGCATAGGCTCCGGTCCGCAGGTGTATACGTAGTCGTAGTCCAGGGTTTTCATGGCGTCGGTGACAAAGCCTTTGATGCCCGCGCTGCCGTCCACCGTAGTGATGACCGGTTCGATGCCCAGTGCGCGGAATTCATCGGTGAGGATGATGTCGCTCTTTCCGTTGAAGCCGGTGACAACCTGAGGGCGGATGCCGGCTGTCGCCATGGCCTCGGCCAGTCCGTACAGCGGAGGCACGCCGATGCCGCCGCCTGTCAGAAGAGGGCGGGAGCCGCACTTTGTGATATCAAAGCCGTTGCCCAGGGGCATCAGCACGTCGAAGACATCTCCCCGCTTTGCCGCCGCCAGCGCCTTGGTGCCCTGGCCGACGACTTTGAAGATGATGGTCACAAACCCGGCGTCATAGCTGTAGATGGAAATGGGGCGGCGCAGGTAGAAGCCGTCCAGCCTGATGTTGATGAACTGGCCGGGAGCGCTGATCTCGCTGCAGTCTCCGGTCAGGGTCATGATGAAGATGCCGGGCTGCAGTTCTCTGCTGTTATTTACTTTCAGTATCTGTCTCTTCATATACGATCTCTCCGTTTACTACTGTCATGATAACTTTTCCCTTCAGCGTCCAGCCCTTAAACGGGGTTGCGCGGCCCTTGGACCGGAATTTTTCAGGATCTGCGGTCCACTGACGGGCGAGGTCCAGTACGGTCAGATCGGCTGGCTGTCCGTCTTCGAGGGAGCCTCCGGCAAAACCGAACCGTTTCTGCGGGCTGATGCTCATGACTTCGATGAGCTTTTCCAGGGAGATGACGCCCTTCTCGACCAGGTGGGTGTACAGCACCGGAAAGGCGGTTTCCAGCCCAACGATGCCGAAGGCGCTGCCTTCCAGTCCTCTGGCTTTTTCCTCTTCGCTGTGGGGCGCGTGGTCGGTGGCGATCATGTCTATGGTTCCGTCCCGCAACCCTTCGATCAAAGCCGCTCTGTCGGCGGCGCTGCGGAGAGGAGGGTTCATCTTGAACCAGCCGTCTTCCTGCAGGTCCTCATCGCAGAGAACCAGGTAATGGGGGCCTGTCTCGCAGGTCACGTCCACGCCTCTTGTCTTGGCCTTTCTGATGATGTCCACAGATTCCTTTGTCGACACGTGGCAGACATGGTAAGCCGCGCCGGTCTTCTCTGCCAGCGCCACGTCCCGCTCTACCTGCTTCCACTCGCTTTCGGAGCAGATGCCCTTGTGGCCGTGGGCTTTGGCGTAGTCCCCGTCGTGGATGTAACCGCCGGTGAGCAGGCTTTCGTCCTCGCAGTGGGCGACGATCAGCTTACCCAGCGCCTTGGCGCGGACCATGGCTTCTTCCATAAGGTCTCCGGTCTGAACCCCTTTGCCGTCGTCAGAGAAGGCGCAGACGTAAGGAGCCATGGCCTCCATGTCGGAAAGGGCACTGCGACCGTCCTGTTTCCGGGTGATGGTCCCGTAAGGGACTACTTTGACGCAGGCGTCTTTCTCTATGATGGAGAGCTGGGCCTGCAGGGACGCCAGATCGGACGGCGCCGGCTTCAGGTTGGGCATAGGGCAGACGCAGGTATAGCCGCCTGCCGCTGCCGCCGCGGAGCCTGTTGCGATGGTTTCTTTATAAAAAAAGCCGGGTTCACGAAAATGTACATGTACATCGGTGAAACCCGGCACGATTACCATACCTGAGCAGTCAATGAGGTGATCATAGCTGTCTGGAATAGCGTTGACAAAAACACTGCCGCCAGAGACAAAAACATCTCGTTTTTCAAAGCCTGCCGGCGTAAAAACAGTGGCGTTTTTAAATAAAGTTGTCATAGATGGATCGCTCCTTTCGTTCTATGAGATCGGCTTGGAGGTTGGCTTGGAAATCAGCTCAAAATTGATTTTTGCTCAAATCTTCAATATATTAGCATAGAATTTCGGGACTGTCAAGAGGAAGCGGGAGATTTACAGGAAATGTATGAGACAAAAATGATAATGTCTCATTAGACCACAAATGAAAATGTCCTGAAGCAGAACTTATATATCCCCCTGTATATTCTCTGATAAAGATTCCTTATCAGCGCTGAACAAGATGCGCATAAAATCTTGCCGTTGGTTTAGTATACGGATAATGTAAATTGCATCTGTATCAATACGGTAGAAAACGTAATTTGGCTGTATGAAGAGACAGAAGTAATCAGTGGGAAACAGAACCTCCTTTTCAAGGCGGAAGCCCATCTTGGGAAAACTCTCAAGATTACGGAGCGTTTGGGTTAAATGTCTCATGCTTTTCTTCGCTGTTTCGGCGCCGAATTGAGAGCGGAGGTTTGTTCGTATTTGCTGCAAGTCCTCAAGGGCCTGCGGCGTATAGACAAGCTGAGGCATTTGGATTACACCTCCAAAGCCGCTTCTACTTCATCGGCAGTGAGCCAGCCTTTTTCCTGCGCGCTCTTTTCGCCTTCCCAGAGCTTGGCCAAAAGCTGCAGGGAGGCTTTCATACGGTCAAAGTCCGCCATTTTTACTATGGCATACTCGCCGCGGCCATTGCGGGTGAGATATACGGGACAGTTTTCGGTAACTTCTTTCAGAACTTCTGTGTAATTTCTCAAATCTGAGATTGGCTTGATATTTGGCATATGAAACATCTCCTTTTGTTTGTTACCTACATTATACAGGTATGATGATGAAAACACAAGTAGATATACATGTGAATTCACGGGCAAATAATCGTCGGTTTCAGACACTCGCTTTTTAGGTTTTTGAACAGAATTTTTAAGTTTTAACTTGAAAATAGTACGATTTGTACCCAAATCCTGCCTCTGGGTTGAGTTTTTGGGTGCGCTTTTCGCCATTTTACTTAAATAAGCATATGGAGCGCAGCTACGAAAACAGATCCCTTATCAGCACCAGGATCATATTATCGTCGTAGAGGAGCTCCGCCAGGCGGGTGCCGTCCATGAGACCGACGATAGTCTCGGACATGTCCGGCCAGATGACGCCAAGAACCGGCACCAGTACGGTGAAGAACAGCAGAACCAGCAGAACGCCCCGGACCAGGCCGAAGATGAATCCCATGAGTCCGTCAAAAAATCCGGTGACGCCCTCGTTATATTTCTTTGAAAACAGATGAACGATCAGAAAACCGATGATCTTGATGGCGAATACCACGGTAAGAAATCCGACGACGGTCATGACCACGTTGGTGATGGAAGCCGAAGTGCCGTAGGCGAAATCCTCTGCGCCCTGGTTGATCCAGGAGCTGAACAGGTCGGGCATGGCCTTGTATGGAGCGCTCTCTTCAATAGTGGTTTCGATGTGGCTCAGCACGATCCGGTTGACGGTGTCGTCCAAAGTCGTATAATCTATGAGATAGCTTTTGGTCTTATTGCACAGCAGCAGGCCCGCGATGATGCAGATGAACCACTGCATAAAGCTGGCCAGCGTCATGGCGAATCCCTTGCGGGCGCCGAGAATGGCCGAAAGTGCCAGAATCAATACGATGATGAAATCCATGTTTTGTTCTCCGTTTTCGCATTCCCCGAATAGGCCGGGTTTTTCTACATATATTATATTACTAAAAATATTCGTAAAAAGCAAGCGAGGGAGTGGGTTTATGTCGTCAGATTACAGGAAATATACGGTGCCGATGGAATATGCCGCCGAGGGCTTCCGATTATGGAAGCACGGCGTGGACAGGGCGGTCTGCGTGCTGGAAACTTATCGGGAAAAGCGGTCCGTTTATTTTGCTGTCAGCAATCTGCTGCCGTCCAGACTTCTCTCAGAACAGAAGAAGGAGTATCATCTGATGCTGCTGGGCGCCAGCGACGGGGAGCTCATACATCGCGATTTCGGAACCTTCACCGTCAATCAAAGCGGGGAAGGCAGCTTTTTCAAAAAGTTCGGCGGCGCGCCCCTTTCCGCCTACACCCACTGTCTGCTGGCAGCGGCGGGAACGGACGGAACGGCAGAGACTGTCCTCTCCGGGAAGACGCCCTTCTTTACGGAGCCGGAAGAGGTATCAAAGACCGAAGCCCCGGACCGTGACGAGGATCCGTGGCAGACACTCTTTGATCGATGCCGGGGAGAGGGACAGCGCGACGTCTTCTCCGCGGAGATCGACGAGACGGACGCTGTGTGGTGGCGCATGGAGGCGGCGTGTGGCCTGCCGGAGTCTCTGGACGGATGCAGGGCGCTGACGGAGAGGTACGGGCATTTTTTGGTGGGCAAAGGGTGTCAGTCGTGGTTTATCGCGGTGCCGGGACGGTTTTTGCTGGCGGAACAGCCCATGGCGGATGCCGGATGTTTTCAGCTGTGGCAGCCGATACGGGGCGGCGAGGCTTTCTTTGGGAAGCTTGAGGACCTGAGCGGCCAGGCGGCGGAGAGCCTGTTCGGCTACTGGATCGGCGCGGTTGATGAGGCCTCGGGTAAAATCCTGGCGATTTAACGGATAATGCACGGCTTTTAGTACAAAAAATAGTTGAATACTGTATGGAATTGTGGTAACATAGAAAGGTATATGGAAAGGTTTATGCAGGAGGCCCTGCGAGAAGCGGAGATCGCTTTTCGGCTGGGCGAGGTTCCCATCGGAGCCGTGATCGAAAAAGATGGACAAATCATAGCCAGAGGGCACAATATGACGGAGACCCTGAAGGACCCTACCGCCCACGCGGAGATGACGGCGATCCGGGAGGCGGCCCGCGTTCTCGGCGGCTGGCGGCTCATTGGTTGCAGCCTCTATGTGACGGTGGAGCCCTGCTCTATGTGCGCGGGAGCCATGGTTTGGGCGCGAATCGAAAATCTGTATATCGGCGCGATGGATCCTAAGGCCGGAGCCTGCGGATCGGTGTTTCAGATCGCCGCAAGCCAGCGGCTGAACCACCGAATGGAGATAGAAACAGGGATCATGGAGGAAGAGTGCGCGCAGCTCATGCGGCAGTTTTTCCGCCAACTTAGAGATAGAAAGAAAAAGAACAAATCGGAGGAGTAGTAAATGAAAAGAATAGGCGCTATCGTATGCCTTGCAGCACTAATCGTAACAATGACGGCATCAGTCTGCTTCGGAGCCCAGTCGCTGGAGGTTGTGGATTCTTATCCGAAGGACGGCCAGAAGAGCACCAGCATTGAAAATATGGGCGTCAAGCTGACCTTTAACAGTGAGATCGGAAACAAGGAATCTGTAAAGGCCAATGCTGGCTGTTTTTCCATTACGGACAATGAGGGAAACAAGATTCCGATCAGGGTTTTCTATGATCCGAAGGACAGCAAGAAGATGATGGTACTGGCCGACGCGGTGGAAATCGCCAACGATAAGGATCTGAAGATCAAGGACAATACCGAGTATACGCTGCATATTTCCGGCGATTTTGTGGACAACGCGGGTAATGAGCTGGGGAAGGATATGGATATTTCCTTTACGACCCTGAATCAGAGCCAGAACACCAAGGTCTACATGCTCATGATGGTTGTCATGATGGGCGGAATGTTCTTCTTCACCTCTCGTCAGGCCAAGAAGCAGATGGCGAAGCAGGAGGCCGAGAACGGTGTAAAAGAGGAACCGTTCAATCCATATAAGGAAGCGAAGAAGACGGGCAAGTCTGTAGATGAAGTGATCGCGGCCCACGAGAAGGAAGTGGCCAAGAGGGAGGCAAAGGCGGCCAGAAAGGCGAAGCGCAAGGCCGACGATGACGAAGACGATTACGAATATGAAGAAGACAATGGCAACTACAAGGTAAAAGGTCCGAGACCGATCTCTGCCGGCGGCAGCAGCTATATTACCGGACGGAAAGCCCTTGCAGAAGCAAGAATAGCAGAAGAAGAAAGACTTGCCAGAAGAAGAGCCGCGAATGCGAAGAAGAAAAAGAAAAAATAGACAAGTCAAAATGAGCGGGAATCCGCTCATTTTGCTCATTGGAGTAAGCTGATGAAAGAGATCAGAATACAATCCTTTGCCAAGATCAATCTTTCCATCGACGTGACCGGCGTCACCGGCGACGGCATGCACAGGGTAGACATGGTCATGCACCAGCTGTCCTTTCACGATGACGTGACCGTCTGCTTTGACAGCAGAGCCGTCAGACGGGACGGCAGAGGAAAAGAAGGCGGCAAAGGCGTGAAGAAGGCGCAGGAAGCTTTCGAGATCGAAGTGACGACCAACCGGTATTATCTGCCGACAGATGAACGGAATCTGGCCTATAAGGCGGCCCTGCTCATGGTCCAGCGCTATGGAAAGCGGGTCCGCGGCGGCAGAATTCGTATCGGCATCTTCAAGCGCATTCCCGTGGCGGCGGGGCTTGCCGGCGGCAGCGGAAACGGCGCGGCCGTGCTCCACGCCCTGAACCAGCTCTGGAGGCTGAATCTCAGTCTGCCCCAGCTGTGCCAGCTGGGAGCGGAATTGGGCTCCGACGTGCCCTTCTGTGTCATGGGGCAGGCGGGGTACAACTTTGATCTGCCCCGGAGGATCCGCAAGCATCCGCTGGCGGCCTGCTGTGCCAGAGCTACAGGCACCGGCACGGAGCTGAAGCCTTTGACGGGGATCAAAAAACCTGTGGTCATCGCCAAGCCGGCGCTGGGGGTGTCCACGAAAGAAGTCTACCGCGGCATTGACCGATGTCAGATAGATCAACGACCGGATAATGATTTACTGGTAAAGGGATTAGAGGAAAGAAATTACGGCCTGATATATGGCCAGTGCATCAACGTTCTCGAGGCGTATACCCTGGATGCGTATCCACAGGTAGCCGCGCTGAAGGAACAGATGCTGCAGGGCGGCCGGGCGGAAAAGGTGCTGATGAGCGGTAGCGGACCGACGGTCTTTGGGATTTACAACAGTATTTCCGACGCCAAAGCAGCCTGTACGGCCCTGCGCAGAAATGGCTATGAAGCTTACTGGACCAGAACAACAAAATGAATTAGGAGTTAAGATGATATGTTGAATTTTGATTTACAGAACCACAGACCGCTGCGAGAAATCGTGTATGAACAGCTGAAGCTGCAGATCCTGACCGGCAAGATCACGCCGGGCACCAGAATGATGGAGGTTGAACTGGCAGACGAGATGGGCGTAAGCAGAACTCCGATCCGAGAAGCGATTCGGAAACTGGAAAAAGAGGGCCTGGTGACCATTGAGCCGAGAAGGGGAGCCTACGCTTCGGATATTTCGGTAAAGGACATGGTGGATACCCTGGAGGTCAGAGAGGATCTGGAGGGTTTGGCGGCAGCTCTGGCGGCGGAGCGCATGACCGACGAGCAGATGGAGGAGCTGATTCAGATCACGCGGAAATACAGCGAGGCCATCAGCAACAGCGACACGGAAAAGATCATCAGCTATGACGAGCAGTTCCACAAATATATCGTGGCCTGCAGCGGAAACAAGACGCTGATCCAGCTCAGCGAGACGGTTCAGGAGCTGGCGCTGCGGTTCCGCTATCTTTTCTACGATGATTTTTCCAGATATGAAAACATGCCGGTAGAGCACAGACAGATTTTGGACGCTATCAAAGGCGGCGACGCCGATACCGCCAGACAGACGGCTGACAACCACGTGAAGCGGCTGAAGGAGTTCGTTATCCAGGAAGGCGAAGCTGTGTTCAATAAGCAGTAGGAAGCAGGACAGTAAGCGGCAGAATTATATAATTACATAAAGATCAAAAACGACGTATGGTGGACACATGCGTCGTTTTTTGGTAAGAAAGGGCTCTTTGATAAAAAAGCATTTTAGTGTTTCAGTGCTGTAATAGGAACGACGAACACGCCGTCGGGTCTTTGATACGCGGCGTTGCTCATGCCGCAGAGGACACACATTACGGCGGGAGGTTTTCCTTTCGGATCTTTTTCTATCATGGCTTTGATGAGGCGCAGATTTTGCGCGGCGGCGTCGATCTGGTTTGCCCCCAGTTTGATCTCAAAGGCGCACCAGCTTCCGTCTGCCAGTTCAACGACAGCGTCGATCTCGCGTCCCTGATAGTCCTGATAGTGGTACAGCGTGCCGCCGAAGGATTCAGCGTATATTCCCAGGTCGCGTTCGCACAGCGCCTCAAACAGAAATCCCAAGGTTTCCAGATCACCGATCAGACTGGCCGGTGTCGCTTTGAGCAGGGCACACGCGAGAGAAGGATCGGCTAAATGCCGTTTTACGGCCTGTTTTACCCGCACAGAAGACCGAATACAGGTGGAAAATGGCGGCTGGTCGTCTATGATGAAAAGGCGGCGTAAAATATCCAGATACTCTTTCACTGTTTCCACATCTATATCTTCGTCATCGATTTCTTTTATATCATTTTTTAATGTTCTGTTAGTGACGGTTGTGCTTTCGTTTCTTGCCAGTGAGCGCAGCAGCAGACGCATTTTTGCCGTATTTCTTTTGATTCCATCTATGCGGTAGACATCGTCATCAATCACCGCATTTAAATATTCGGCGGGGATTAAGGCCGCTTGCTCTTCCGGCAGGTTGAGGCTGCCGGGCCACCCGCCTCGCAGAATCAGCTGGACGAGTGTTTTTAATTGGACCTCGCCTGTCATGGCTGGAGTCAGATTGCCGCTGCAAAGGGCTTTTAAGGAGACTTTCCCGGAGGAATCTCCCGACTCGTACAGGGTCATTGGCCGCATATGAAGTCTGGCGATACGGCCGGCGCCGCTGTGGAGAATGCCTTTGTGGTTTGGCGTGGCAGAACCGGTTAAGATGAACTGTCCTTTTTCCGGCGTTTGGTCAACCTTATATCGCACGGCGTCCCAAAGGGGAGGGACTTCCTGCCATTCGTCGATGAGGCGGGGAGGCTCGCCCTCCAGCACTAAATCTGGAGACAGCTCTGCCAGCTGACGGTTTTGAAAGTTGCCTGCGGGATCCCCGATGAAAATTGCGCTGTTTGCATGATGCAAAGATGTCCAGGTTTTTCCGCACCATTTGGGGCCTTCGATGCAGATCGCGCCGAAGCCTTTCAGGTATTGGTCGATTTTCTCATCGATGATACGCGGCATATAATGTTTCTGTTCCATTTTATCACCTCTGTAGATATATTATAGGCCAACCCGATAGCTTTTACAATACAAAACCGATAAATTTTGTAAAACTAATCCGATAAATT
Organism: uncultured Emergencia sp.; assembly: GCA_937997955.1. Lineage (GTDB taxonomy): Bacteria > Bacillota > Clostridia > Peptostreptococcales > Anaerovoracaceae > Senimuribacter. The sequence goes on from CALLDR010000187.1 coordinate 49,187, forward strand.
TTCAATATTTAACCCGATAGATTTTAGGATTTCAACCCGGCAGATTTGCAGAGCTTCCGGCATGGGCCGCGGCGGGATCATTTGGTGTATGGACAACGGCGTCTATGCCGGCGGCACGGAGAGCCGCTGTGACGGCAGTATCGCTGTACTGTAATATGTAACAAGGCAGACAGCACGATACCCTATGAAGAGAAAAAGGCGGCTGGCGCGGAGCAGAGGGATTGAACCCTTCTGCCCGTGCCGGCTGCCTTTTTCAAGGTAGGTCAATTAGGAAGTTATATTTAAAGTCATAGTTTGCTTATTTTTGTGCAGGGCTCTCAGAAGAGTTCTCAGCTGCCGCGGTTTCCGCAGGTTCTCCCGCGGCGTCGGCCTCGTCGGCCAGGGCTTTGGTGGTTCTGCGGATGAAATCCTCAAAGATGGAGAGGTCGGTCTGGTCGTTGGAAGCGTAGCAGACGATGAACGGCTGCTTCGCGTAGACAATGCCCACGTCGTGGGTCTGGTCCTCTTCCTCGCCGGTCTTGTGGGCCATCGGATAGTCCATCGGCAGATGACCGCCCAGCTTGTGGTTGATCTGCTGCTGCCGCAGAATATCCTCCAGCCACAGGGAGGACTCCTCGTCCACCAGGGTCCGGTGATGCATCTTTTCCAGCAGGTCTCCCATTTCCTTCGGTACGAAGTAGTTCTGGATGCCCCTCTCTTCTTTTTCCGCGTCCCAGTAACAGCGGTTGAACTGGGTTCCGATCATGCCCAGCTCCAGAAAACATTCGCGGATCACCGGAACCGTGTAGTACCGAAGCAGAGCGTTGGTAGCCGCGCTGTCGCTAATAGTGATCATCAGCTTGCTCATGGACTCCACGTCCAGGGTTACGTCGCCGGTGATATGCTGGATCGCGCCGCAGCCGGGAATCTTCTCCTCATCTTTCATGGTTACCAGGTCGCGAAAGCTGGTTTCGCCCCGGGAACGAAGGAGGAGGATAGACGCCATCAGCGGCAGTTTCACGATGCTGGCCGGCAGAAACGGCAGTGTTTCATTATAGCCTGCCGTTTCTCCCGTCACCAGGTTCTTGTAGTAAAATCCTACCTTGCCGGGCATCGCCGACAGTTCCTTAATAATCTTGCTTTTGTCCATTATGCGTTCACACCCTTTCTCAAAATGTGTCCGGCCCGCGCGCCGGTGTGGCGGCCGTTCTCCGCAGTCAATACGCCGTTGACATAGACCTGTCTGATGCCCGCGCACGGCTGCTTCGGGTCGTCGTAGGCCGGCGTGTCCTGTATCTCGTCAAAATCAAAGAGCACCAGATCCGCGTGCATGCCTTCACGGATCAGTCCCCGGTCAGAAAGTCCCAGCCGTGAGGCGGGAAGGCCGGTCATCTTGAACACGGCAGTTTCCAGCGGGAACAGCTTGCGCTCACGGCAGTACTTCGCGATAACCCGGGGGAAGGTTCCGTACCAGCGGGGGTGAGGCTGTCCAGGATAATCCATAGAAGCCGCGTTGCCGTCGGAACCGATCATGACGTAAGGCCGCCGCATGATGTATTCGATATCCTCTTCGCACATGCCGTAGTTGACTTCGTTGACGTGTCCTCTTTCCTCCAGGACCAGATCAAAGCAGGCATCGGACGGGTCCACGCCCCTTGCCGCGGCGATCTCCTCGATGCTCTTGCCTACGGTCCAGGCGTTCTTTTCGCTCTCCACATAGGAAACGTAGATATCTCCCCAACGTCCCACGTGGCTGGCGTTGGCTTCATCTCGCAGCTTTGCTCTGGTGTCAGGGTCTTTCAAACGGGCAAAGAGGGCTTCCATGCCGCCTTCAAAGGCCCAGTTGGAGAGATTGCTGTCCAGAGAGGTGGCGGAGGCGTTGTACGGGTACTGGTCGCATGTCACGTCCAGCCCCTCTCTTCTGGCCTTCTCGATCATGGCGATGGTAGTTTTGCAGTGCAACTGCCAGCCGGTCTTGCGGGTCACCTTGTGATGGGCGATCTGCAGGGGCGCGCCGGAGCGTCTCGCGATTTCCAGCGATTCGGCTACAGCTTCCACCACGCGGTCTCCCTCGTCGCGCATGTGGGTCTCGTAGAAGGAACCGAAGGGCACAAGCTCCTCACAAAGCTGCGCCAGCTCGTCGGTGTCGGCATAACAGCCAGGCGGATAGATCAAGCCGCTGGACATGCAGAAAGCGCCGTCGGCCAGGGCTTCCCGCAGCAGGGCGCGCATATGGCCCATTTCTTCATCTGTGGCCTTTCTGGCATCAAAGCCCATGGCAGCGATGCGGATCGAGCCGTGGCCTACGGCGGTGCCGAAGTTGACGCTGGTTTTTTGCATCTCCAAGGTGTCCAGATACTGGCCCAAGGTGTTCCATGTGTAGTCCAGGTCTCCTACGTAGTCCCGAAGCTGTTTCTTCTTTTCGGGATCGGGGCTTACAGGAGCGACGGAAAGTCCGCAGTCTCCGCCGATCTCTGTGGTGATGCCCTGAAGGATGCGGCTCTCCGCCTGCGGATAAGCAGGAAGGGTCGTATCACTGTGGGAATGGATATCGATGAAGCCCGGCGCCAGATACTGATCCCCGCCGTCGACGATCTGCCGGGCGGCAGGCTCTTTGATCGCGCCAACCCTGCAGATACGGCCGTCTTTTACAGCTACGTCAGCGCGGAACCACGGAGCGGAGGTTCCGTCGATGACCCGTACATTTTTAAAGACAATATCGTACATGGTTTACTCTCTTTTCTCGTTTATTGAAAGCGGAGCTCAGCTCCTGACTTTCATTCTGCTCATTATGATCGATTATATTTATTGCGCTCATGATTCTTGCGCTCATGGTTTTCACGTATTCATTACGCTCACCATACTCGCTGTACTAATATGCATATGCAAGAAAGGTGCCAAGATAAAACGGCTGATTTTGTGGGTTTGCGGGCGCAAAAAGGGTGTTTGATCAGGGTGAAACCGGATAAAATACAGTTTCCGTTCTATTGGGGCAGGCCCCTGCATAGACTATAGCAGACCAATTTTGAAGGGGGAAGAATGTTATGACCCACGAAAACGACATACCAGAATACGCTCTGCAGCCGGCCAGGGCGCCAGTCGTCACACCGGCGGAAGCGATCTATCATACAGAGAAAATCGTATATCCTGCCGAGGCGCAGACGGTTACCTATGAATTTGAAGAGGATATCCTGGTGCCGGATATCAAGCCGGATATGAAGGACATTCTGCTGATGCACGCCTCGTGCGATATCACGCCGGCGGAAAAGAAGGTAGTCCCTAAGACGGACGATCTGCTGAATTTTACGGGGAATCTGACCGTTCAGACCCTTTACAGTGCCGAGGTCAGCCGGGAGCCGGTGGCGATTACGTCAAAGGTTCCGTACAAGTATCAGTGGAGCCTGAATCCGCAGGACGAGGGTGAGGGCGTCTTTGACTGCAAAGTGCGCAGCTTGGAATCCATGATCGTCAACGAGAGAAAGTTCCGCATCAAGGTCACGCTGGAACTTTCCGCCCGGCTTTTGTGCAGCCGTCAGTTCCAGTTCTTTGACGGCTTGAAGAGCGGAGAGCTGGAGATGAGGCGGCAGACTGCCGGCCTGACCTGTCTGGAACTGGTGAAGAAAGATGAAACGCTTATCGACGAGACCTTCCGCTGCAAGGAAGGGGAGCTGGTGCCGGAAGCGATTCTGAAGCAGGACTTTGTCATCACGGAGAATTACCGCCAGGTGACGACCGAGAAAGTCGTCATCAACGGCTTTGTATTCTGCAGCGTCCTGTACAGCGCGGCGGACGCAGAATCGCAGGACGAGAAGAGCATTCATCAGCTGAGCCACCGGGTGGAATTCACCCAGTTCGTGCCGATCGAAAAGGAGCACCGGGGAAAGAACTGGAATTCCGTGCGGACCAGCTTTTCCAGCCAGGACCTGACGGTGGTCATCGGCAGCGACGAGGAGAACCCGGAGGATATTCACTTCCGCATCCGCGGTTCCGTGCGCAGCCGCATTGAGCTGTACGGAAACCGCCAGCACGAGATCACGACGGACGCTTATCACAGAGATAAGAACTTTGTCTGTGATTTTTCCAAGTGCCGCATTACCAATTTTGTGGGAGACGCCATGGCGGAGACCTCTGTGCGGGAGATCATCAATCTGCCGGAGGGCGCAAAAGCGGCGGAGGCCGTCTACGCGTCGGCGCAGGTTCTGGATCACGCGTGCCACTGTGAAAAAGGCCGTGTCGTGGTCAGCGGCGTATTATCCTGCTGCGCTTTGTGGAAGGATCAAAACGGCGCTTTCGCGGCGGTGAAGGCGGCGCCGGATTTCCGGGGCACGGTGGAGATGGAAAGCGCTGCGGCCGATCAAAGAGCTTTTTGCCGCCCTTTGATCAAAAACGCGTGGGTGGAATTCATCAATGAGAAGCAGATCGAAGTGAACGTGGTCCTTTTGCTCTGTGTGCAGACCTGCAGGGAAGAGCAGATCACCATGATGGAGAATCCGCGTTTTGAAGAGGCGGTCAGGGAGAAGGAGTATCCTATGGTGATCGTGACCATGAAGCAGGGACAGTGCCTGTGGGATCTGGCAAAGCGTTACAGAACCACGGAGGAGCAGCTGCGCATGGCCAACCGTCTGGAGGCCGAGCCGGAGCCGGGCAGAAGGCTTTTGATCGTGAAATAAAAAAGTGTGTATAATCTCTGATTTCCTGTCCATACTCGTTGCAGAAAGGATGAGGATTATGAGATTGACAGTACTGCAGAAAGAACTCTGCGTTTGGATCGTGTTTTTTGCCGTCGTGGCGGCCATCGGCATCTTTTACATAGAGCATACGCCCAACGACCATCCGGGCATCATCCGTCTCCATGTAATCGCCAACAGCGACAGCCCGGAGGATCAGGAGCTGAAGCTGGCGGTGCGGGACGAGATCATCAAAATGATGGAAGGACAGGACAATCTGGAGGACGCCCGCAGCTATATCGACAGCCACCTGGACGATATCGAGACCGCCGCGGAGAAGGTGATCCGGGAGAAGGGATTTGATTATCCCGCGTCGGCAAAACACAAAGTGACTTTTATTCCGGAGAAGAGCTATGAGGATCTGACTCTGCCGGCGGGCAACTACGAAGCCCTGCGGGTCACTTTAGGCAGAGGGGAAGGCCACAACTGGTGGTGTGTCATTTTCCCGCAGCTGTGTCTCATCGGTGAGACAGATGACACAGCTTCTGACGGCGAAATCGAGGGAACTAAGATCGTCCTCAAGTCGAAGATCAAAGAAATGATGAAGAAGGATCTGGAAGGCGAGGACAGGAAACCCCTGGGCCAGAGCCCGGGAAAAGGCTCGGAACCGAAGCGGAATATGAAATCTGAAAGAGAAGCGTCGTAAGGGCGCTTCTTTTGGCTCTGTAAGAAAAGAAATGGGGATTGAAAGAGCGGCAGTATTTTGACAGTCGTTTCAATACATGCTTTAAAAATGCCGGGCCGTATAAATCCATATAACCCATATAACTCAACTCTTAATTATTCTTAAGATTTTGAATAAGCGCTTGACACAATATATTGAGACAGGATATACTTAGAAAAAGGATATAATTTGATTCGATTGGCGGAAAGTGAGGGATTAAGATGAGAGGAAAAAGATTTTTATCATTGGGTTTATGCGCGGCGCTGGTCTTGACCATGGTATTCGCCTCCGGCTGCGGAGAGAAGGCTGAACCGGCGGCAGAGGGCGATGCGGCAGAGTGGAAACAGCTGGTCAGCGAGACAGATGCTTTAGCGGAGATGAGAAAGAACCTGGCGGAAACTGAGAAGGTGGAGTATTTTGTGAGGCAGGCGGCTCTGATCCAGGAGATGGAGGATTTTTTCGATGAAAATACACCATATCCAGCTTACCGTGTCATCGAGGCATATCAAAAAGCCGGTGGAGCTGCGGACAAAGACGCCTTAGAATGGGCTGAATCTATAGGGATCAGGGAGCCTGCAGCCTTGTGGTACGCGGAAGAGCATGATATCGAAGTCTCTGATGACATGCTGAACAAATGGATGGAAGAATTTGGCGTACCTGATGATCAGGCGCTTTATGAGGACGCCTGCAAAGAGGCCGGCGTGTCTTTTGAAGTTTTCAACCGTTACATGCAGCGCCAGTACCGCATGCTCTGCATCATGGATATGGCTCATAAAGCTGACGAAAAGGTCAATGAGGAGGTCATAACAGCGGAGTACAAAGAAAGCGACGCCTATAAGACCATGGACAGGCTGCTGAAAAACTGCGAAAAGCTGTACAGCTCCGACGAGGACAGTGATTTGGAAAAGGTTCTCGCGGCGGATATCTGGTATTAGGGCAAAACTGAATAAGCTAAAAGAAACGGCAGAGACCGGAGTTCCATCATTTCGATGGAATCCCGGTCTCTTTGATGATGCGGGTGAAGAGGTCGAAGCGGCGCTGGACCGTCTGTATGGAGAGAAATTCTTTTTCGCTGTGAGGAAAACCGCCGCCGGGACCGCATCCATCGATGATGGGGATATCCAGATCGGCAAGCCGGTTGGCGTCTGAGATGCCGCCGGCTTTTACATATTCCAGACCGTAAGGCGCAAGCTCTTCTATCAGGGCGAGGGTCTTTGCCGTCGGCAGAAGGGGCGGATAGTGGCTCAGCTGGGTGACTTCCGCGCGCGTGCCTTCCACGAAGGGCTTTGCGGTCATCTTTTCCAGTGCACGCTGCACGCGGGCAAGCTCTTTCTGATCAGTATACCGGACTTCCATCATGGCCCAGGCGGACGGGGCTACCACGTTGAGCGCCGTGCCGCCCTCCATCAGTCCCACGTTGATGGAGGTGCCGCGGTCGTAATTCTTCAGTTTATCCAAGCGGGTGATCCAGTGGGCCAGCTCGGTGACGGCGCTGGCGCCTTTCCACGGGGCTGTGCCGGCGTGGGAGGCGATGCCCTGGATGTCAATTCGGTATTTGGCGATGCCTTTTCTCTGGTTGACAAGCCGGTCCTCCTTCCGGCCTCCCTCGAAGATGAAGATCCTCCTGCAGTTTGCGGCTTCGCGCCTGAGCATCGCCGCGGAATCTGGGGAACCGATCTCCTCATCGCTGTTGAGAACGATGCACAGCGGAATTTCAGGGGCGGATTGCCGCAGCTCTTTGGCGATATACAGAATCAAAAGGGCTCCGGCTTTCATATCTACCGTGCCGGGACCGGTGACGATGTCTCCCTCCCTGGTAAAAGGCCGCGCGGCGGCTGTGCCGTCGGGAAATACAGTGTCCATGTGGCCGCCCAGATAACTGTCAAAGAAAGCCGCATCCGGCGTCTTCGCGATGACCACCGGGCGTCCCACCTCGCCAGCCGTTTCCTCCGACACATCAAAACCCGTCAGGCGGAACCCCTTTGCGAAAAAAGCCGCCATCTGCCGATTGCCGTCAAGGTTGGACGTGCCGCTGTCTATGTTGATCAGATATTCCAGATCCTTTAAATACTCATTCAAATTCAGTCCCATGTATTACCTGCCTTTCTCTGGGAACGTTGGCCGGGCCGCAGCAGCTGTGTCAGCCGCGGCAGCAGGCTCTGGACCGGCGTGGAATCGCGCCGGCCAGGTACGGCGGCTGACCATATCTCTGCTCTGTCCTTTGAACGGTTTCGTATTTTGCAGGAAGACGGCGCAGTTTACGAAACCGGCGGCGCTGATGCGGTGCGAACCTTTTGTCTGCTATCTGTTTTCTATGGCGTCTATGGCGTCGATGACGGCGGACCGCAGGCCTTTGCGTTCCAGAGTGGTCACGCCGACGATGGTGGTACCGCCAGGGGAGCAGACGGCATCCTTCATGGCTCCCGGATGACTGCCCGTTTCGACCAGAAGACTGCCGGTTCCCGCCACCATCTGTCCGGCCAGCTGATAAGCCAGAGGACGGGTAAGGCCGTGCATGACGCCGGCGTCGCCAAGAGCTTCGATGAACATGCTGACAAAGGCAGGTCCGCAGCCTGCGATGGTGCCCGCGATGCTGACATGGGCGGAATCCACGGTCTGAACCAGGCTGATGGTGGAAAGCAGCGCGCTGACCAGCTCAAAATCGCCGCCGAGAGAGTGCTTATCCTCCAGAATGAAGATGCCCCGGCCCACGGACACCGGCGTGTTAGGCAGGGTCGTGATGTGGCGGGTTCCCGGCGCCAGAATGGCCTCGTAATCGTCAAAGGAAACGCCGGCGGCCACGGAGATGACGATCTTGTCTTTCAGTATGCCGGCGACAGGGCTGACCACCTCCGCCACCATATAAGGTTTGACGGCGATGAATACGATATCGGATGCTTCAGCCACCTGGGCGGCTGTTTCACAAGGGTTGATGCCCCTGCTCTCTGTATTGGCAAGGAGCTTGTCATAGTTCCTGGCGCAGGCATAGATCTGGCCGCCTTCCAGAACGCCTTCCCGCAGGAAGCCAAAAGCGATGGCCTGTGCCATATTGCCGAATCCGATGAAACCGATTTTTAAGTCTTTAAATGTATGCATGAATGAAACTCCCTTCGCAAAAAATGAAAAAGTGATAGAACTATTCTACCACATTTTCTGAAATACTGCCACAATTGTATGAATTGTATCTGCTGCGAGGGGACGATAATCCCCCCCGCAGTGCTATTGCTGCAGTTACTGCCACAGTGTGATCACGTGGCCGCCGGTGTTGGTGCCGGACACCTCTGCCAGGCGATGATCAGGAAGTCCGATCTGGCCGAAGCCGCTGGCCCAGTAGATCTCGATGACCCGGCCTCCGGAGGTGAATTGAAGCGGATTCCCTCCCCATGGAAAGCGCCGCAGATAGTACAGGTATTCCTCAAGGCAGAGATTCAGCCGTTCCATAATGACCGCATGTGGGTAGCCGACAAAACGGAAATGCCAGGGTTCACAGGCGATGCCGGTCAGCGTCTCTTTGTCAGATGCGTAACGCTGAACAAAGCCGTACCGGCTGGCCGCTCCGCGGAAATCCCTGCAAACGCCGCTGTCAGGGAAATCGGGGCAAAGGAAGTCGACGTCATCCGCGCGCTTTGCCAGATCAATAGCCAGCCCGCTTTGATGCTCGCTGCAGCCGGGCTTGGCCACGTATTTGCGGGTAAAGTCCGGGCCGTTTTCCGCGAGAGAGTTTTCGTAGATCTGACGCTGTTCTTGCGCCGAACGATAGCCGCTGACCGCAGTAATCTCCCGCTGGCCGTTTACGGAAGCCAGGAGCTGGCCAAGGCAGGTGGCCGTGCGCGCCTCCAGTAGTATATCCGGCGCGTCGGGACTGGCGGGAAGGCATCTTGGCGGGGCAGCATCGGACAACGGGTGCCCGCTGTTGATCAAAATCAGGCTGCCCCGCTCCATTGTTCTTTCTGTCAGCTCAACGGTCTTCATTTTGGCATCTCCAGCTGAATCAGGGTGTTGATCACGTCGGAATAGGAAAGTCCTGCGCCGGCCAGCATCTTTGGGTAGCGGCTCAGGCTGGTGCAGCCGGGAATGGTGTTGACCTCGTTGAAGACGATGTCGTTTTCTGGTGTCAGGAACATGTCGACGCGGGCGAAGCCCTTGCAGTCCAGCGCCCGGTAGATCTTCGCGGCCGCATCCTGTACGCGTGCCTCCGTGTCTGCGTCGATGCGGGCAGGCATGTGGATTCTGGCGTGCTGCTGGGTATATTTTTCTTCGTAGTCGAAGAACCAGGTGTCCAGCTCCACTTCATCTACCCGGCCCAGGGTCAGGTTCTCGTTGCCTAAGACGGCGCAGCCGACCTCAAAACCCTCCACGTTTTCTTCGATCAGAATCTGGGTGTCGTGTCGAAAAGCTTCTTCCGCAGCGTCTGCTAGCTGGGTCAGGTCTGCGATCTTGGTGATGCCGAAGGAAGAGCCGGCTCTCAGCGGCTTGACAAAGAGAGGGCAGCGCAGGTCTTTGCAGGAAGCCGTCAGCTCCTGCTCCGTCGGGCGGTGGTCAAAGTAGACCGACTTCGGAACTCTGATCCCGGCCAGGCTGACGATCTGATGGGCGCGGTGCTTGTCCATGGACAGGGCGGAAGCCAGCACGCCGCAGCCGATAACCGGGATGCCCGCCAGCTCTGCCAGGCCCTGGACGCTTCCGTCCTCGCCGTTTTTGCCGTGAAGTACCGGAAAGACGGCGTCGAGCCAGGTGAAATGCAGCCCCTTTTCTGTGATTTCTCCCAGCCCGTGAACAGAGCGGTCCGGCGATAAGAAAGCTCTCTTCAGATGCAGAAGGTCCCGATGCCAGGTGTCCTCCGCAATCTCTTCGTAGTCCCCGTAAAAGCGAAACCACTGGCCGTCCTGGGTGATGCCGACCGGAATCACATCGTATTTAGACGAATCGATGCTTTCCAGCACGCTGCAGGCGGATTTTAGTGATACGGGATACTCGCTGGAGCATCCTCCGAACAAAACTGCTAAATTCTTTTTCATATATCTGAAACCCCTTTCTCTTCTGTGATCTCCGTGCCGGGCGGCAGCGGATACTCAATGATGCAGCTGTTGGTGTAGAGGACTTCTTCTGTGACCTGACCGCTGAACCGGTTGCTCCGGCGCCTTGCCAGAGTGGATTCTTCCACGATCTGACCGCCGCGGCGCACATAGCGCTTTGACGGATTGTACAGCTCATAATCGAAGCAGCGGTCTGTGTCAGCCAGGATCCTGCCGCGGATCTGGTCCCCGTCAAAGGTGATGGACAGCTGGTAGGTATGACTGGTCTCATTTTTGACCTTCAGATCCAGCCAGCCTTCCGCGATGGTGGCGTCGATGCCGGCAAGCATATTGGGATCGGCTGGCGTGACAGCCTCTGTTCCGTGACCGTGCCGCTCGACGATGGTCAGCTGGCTGTGAAGAAACAGCCAGTACAGCAGGTTGGACAGCTGGCACAGCCCGCCGCCGTACTCCCCTTTGATCTCTCCGCCCACAAGGCTGAGTCCATCTTTGTACGGCGTTTCCTTATCGGCGTCTTTGATGGCCAGGCAGAAAGAAAATGTCTCTCCCGGTTTAATGACTAGGCCGTGCAGCTTAGCCGCCGCCACCTTCAGGTTGTGGACTTTGTTATATTGGTATTTTATATCGTAGCCGCTGTCCGGATTTATCATCGGCTCGCTTTTGGCGGAGATCTCGCTGGGCAGCAGGCCCTTTCGCTGTGTCCGGGCGTAGACATGTCTGTCAAATCTCATGCCGGTGTAGAAAAAGGCTTTGCGCTGCGCCTGCCGCAGCGGCAGCAGCCAGGGAAATCGCTCCGTGATTCTTTTTCTCGTCATTTTCCTCTCTCCTTTGCGCGGCCCCATGAAAAAAGCCACCTTCCTGATATGTCTCTATCATATCAGGAAGATGGCTTGGAGTCTTATGGGAAAGCTATACATCTTCTGAATAATTTCTGCGGGATTTCTTACGAAATTCTAAAGCAGAAAAAAGCGGTAAAATGACATGTTTGAATGATATGCTCTGTTGGCGCGGAGCTTTTACAGCGGTAAAACTACTTCAAACCGAATGACTTCGTCCTGGCTCAGGGCGAGGATGGAGCCGCCGTGAAGTTCCACGATCTCCTTGGCGATCGCCAGGCCCAGACCGGCGCCGCCTCGGCGAGTGCCCCGGGAGGTATCCAGCCGGTAGAACTGTTCAAAGAGACGGCCCAGTTTATCGGCTGAGATGGTCTCTCCGTCATTTTCAAAGGTCAGCAGCACCTCCTGGCGGGAAGGGCTCTGTCCAGAGGCAGCCTGACCGGCGGCATCTTGACCGGGCAGGCTGGCTTTGATGCGGATAACGGAATTTTCGTAGCTGTAGTTGACCGCGTTTCGCAGCAGATTGTCGAAGACCCTCTGCAGCTTGTCGGGATCGCAGCGGAGCATGATGCCTTCCGGCGCGTCCAGTGAGATCTTCAGGTTCTTGTCCCGGAGCATGGGCGCAAACTCGCTGGCCAACTGCTGAAGCATCAGGGTCAGGTTGATCCGCTGTTTGTTCAGCTCTATATGGGAAAGATTGAATCTGGTGATATCGAAGAACTCGTTGATCAGGTCGTCCAGCCGCTCCGCTTTATCCAAAGCGATATTCTGGTAGCGCTGACGCATTTCAGGAGACATGTTTTGTTCGTCCCGGAGCAGTGTCAGATAGCCTATGACCGATGTGATCGGCGTTTTCAGGTCGTGGGCCAGATAAGTGACCAGATCGCTTTTGCGCTGCTCGGCTTCTTTTGCCGCCCTTTGACTGGTCAGAGTGGTGACTTTGATCTGGTTCAGCTGACCCTCCAGATCGGACAGGGCCGACGGCAGTTCCACCAGATGGTCATCAGGGCTGGAGACGATCTTCGCCGCGTCTATGACGTTCTGCAGATAACGGAACGGCTTGGTCCAGTAATGATGGATGATGAAGATGTAGCCGACGATAAGATACAGGAGAGCCAGGGGGCCTTCACGGAGGCGGACCCAGCTGCCCAGGATATAGATGAGCTCATCTCCCTGCCAGGTAAACATGCCGAACATCAGGAGAGCTACCATGTACAAGGCCGCGCTGCCGATGGTAAACAATATAATAGTACTGATGAGCTGCACAAACAGTCTGATGGACAGACTGCGGCTCAGATTTTTTTCACGCTTCAATTTTGTATCCCACTCCCCATACAGTTTTGATGAATTTCGGATGCTTTGCAGGTTCTTTCAGTTTCTCGCGGAGACGGCCGATGTGAGCCATGACCGTGTTGTTGCTGTTGTCCAGGTATTTTTCTCCCCAGACTTTTTCAAAGAGCTCCTCGGAGGATACCACTTTGCCCTTGTTTTCGCAGAGATACCAAAGGATGGAAAATTCCAGCGGTGTCAGAGCTATGGTCTCGCCGAACAACGTGCAGGCGTGGGTGTCTTTGTTGATGGTCAGTCCGCGAATGTCGTGGAAAGCCTGAGGCGTTTCACCGGCGTGGTTATAGCTCTTATAGCGGCGCAGCTGCGTTTTTACCCGGGCGATCAGCTCCAACGGGTTGAAGGGTTTGGTGATATAGTCGTCGGCGCCCAGGGTCAGCCCCATGATCTTGTCCATGTCTTCCACCTTTGCGGTCAGCATGATGACGGGGAAAAAGTGCTTTTCCCGGATCTTCTGCAGGATGTGAAACCCGTCGATATCCGGCAGCATCACGTCCAAAACTGCCATATCCAGCGGCATGGCTTCGATACAGGCCAGGGCGTCGGCCCCGTTGTAGAACTTATATACATCGTACCCGTCGTTTTTCAGGTAAACTTCGATCAGATCTGCGATTTCCTTTTCATCGTCGACGATAAGGATTTTTTCATTCATTGTTACGTACCCCTTTTCTTTTGATGAGACTGAAATACAGTCAACTTTACTTTAGCACAAAAAAGCGGGAAGAGCAATATCTATCGAAATGTAAAATGGCCGGCAAAAGCCGGCCGGATAAAAGCTCATTGAACCCGCAAGGCCTTACTGCGGGCCGCGTTGCAGGCGGTGCCATCGTAGGCGGTTCTTTTATAATGCAGGAAATATCGATTTTTCGATATTTCCGGAATTTCACGAAAAGCACCTTGCGAAGCGTCGCCCCTCGCGGGCGACATGTGTGCATAGGAGGCTTTACCTCCGTCATGCCCTTTTCTTATAGAGACAGTTCCTTGAACAGAAGCTCCCGATAATCGGCATCGTCCAACGCCTTTCGCATGTCTTCGGTGCGGCCCTGTTCCAAAAGGAGTCTCATCATTGTCTCGAAACGCGGCTGTCCTGTTTCAGTCTCTAATTCTTTGATCCGCGCGTTTGCGGCTTCCAGGTCCTGTTCTGTGGACTTCAGCTGGGTTTTTGTGGTCTCCAGATCCTGTTCCCTGGACTTCAGCTGAGACTTTGTGGTCTTCAGGTCCTGCTCCCTGGACTTCAGCTGGGTTTTTGTGGTCTCCAAGTCCTGTTCCTTGGACTTCAGCTGAGACTTTGTGGTCTCCAGGTCCTGTTCCCTGGACTTCAGCTGGGTTTCGGCGGTCTCCAGGTCCTGCTCCTTGGACTTCAGCTGGATTTCAGCCGCTTCCAAATTCTGTTCTATGGACTTCAATTGGGTTTCAGCGGCTTCCAGGCTCTTTTTGATCTTTTCCATGGTGCAGGCTGTCCGTACCCATTCCTCATACAGAGTCATTTTGTTTCGCACCTCCTTTTCCTGTTCCATGCTTCTTACAACGTTTTGCAGGCGAGAGATCCATGGATCTGATTCCACCACGGTGTCCTCCTCCAGATACAGAAATAGATTTTTCAGGCCCTCCGGGATATCCTCTTTTCTGCACGCTGTATTTAGAAATATTGTAAACTGACCATCCTGCAAAAGCAAGCGGTTTTTTCTGTCGTACATTTCAAAGGAATATATGGGCTGGTCCATGCCGAACAGGTCGAAGAGGCAGATGAAGATCACGTAGCCGGGCTTCAGCTCCCGATACTCCTGTCCCCTTGCAAGGGAATCCACGGCGGCCGCCCCGTGATAGTAGCGGCTGCGCTGGGGCAGTGACCTGGTATCCGAGGCCTGAACCTCCACGTCATACCATATGTTTTCCTCTTCAAACAGTACGTCAAAACGGACGGCTTTGGCATAAGGGTTAATTACGATGGTCTGCTCTGTCTGCAGAAAAGCCTCCGATCTGCCGGAAATCTCGTTTTCGCCGCAGTCGTGGAGACGCAGGCTGCGGATTTTTCTGTCAGGCAGGATGCGGGAAAGCAGCTCGCGAAAAAGATCTTCGTCCTTCATGACTACGCTGAACATGACCGGATTGCAGAGGCTGCTGTGTGTTTTTTTCTTTGTCATAAAAATACCTCCTTAAATTCAGACAAAAAAAGAGAACGGCAGATCTGTCGTTCTCAAACAAAGTAAAACTGTTGTGGTACTAAAAAAGGCGGGATGCCGGAAACGCATATTTCGCGCAAAAGCCATCTCGCCTTATATTATGAAATTATACCACGATTTCCCGGGTAAGTGCCAGTATTTTTTATGCTTCAGCGGCAATAAGTTGGCAATAAGTCTGCCATAAGCCTGCCGCTGCCGCCGCTATTTGAAGAAAACTTCCGCGGCCTTTGCCAGATAGGCGGTATCCTTTGTTCCCGCCATTTCGTACGGCGCGTGCATGGCCAGCTGGGGCAGGCCGATGTCCACGGTGCTGACCGCCACCTGGGTGTTTGAAATGTTGCCCAGGGTACTGCCGCCCCGCTTATCAGACCGGTTGGTGAAGATCTGATACGGCACGCCTGCCTGGCGGCACAGGTCTTTGAACATGGCGCCGGAAAGGCCGTCGCTGCAGTAGGTCTGCTCGGCGGTATATTTGATCACGATCCCCTCATTGATGAACGGGCGGTTGACCGGATCAGCCTTTTCCAGATGGGCCGGATGGACGGCGTGGGCGTTGTCGCCGGAAATCATGAAGCTGTCCGCAAGGGCAATCAGGCAGTCCTCGCGGCTCATGGAAAGCCCCTCGCAGATACGGTCCATGGTGTCCTTCAGGAAAGTGGAAGCGGCGCCCTGTCTGGTCTGGCTGCCCACCTCCTCGTTGTCAAAGAGACAGTAGACCGCGGCATGCTCCTGTTTTTTTCCGGCCAGAAAGCCTTTGATGGAAGCAAAGGCACAGTGGAGATCGTCCAGTCTGCCGCTGGAGATGTATTCCCCTGAAGGACCCCATATGGCGCCCTTCTGATGGACGTAGAGATAGAGATCGTGTCCCAGAATCGCGTCCTCTTCCACCCCGGCGGCCTGGGCTATCGTCCGCATAAAGGTTCCTTTGGCGGAGAGATCGCCGTAGATCGGCAGCATGTCCTTCTGCATGTTGTATTCCCGTTTATTGACGTCGCGGTCGATGTGCGGGGCCACGTTGGGAATCAGCAGCAGATCCCGGTCGATGTTGACCAGCTTATTCACAAGACGGCCATTTTCCTTGACGACGACCCGGCCGGCCAGGGCCAGAGGCCGGTCCAGCCAGGAGCCGGTGATCATGCCGCCATAGCGCTCGACGTTCAGCTGTACGTAGTGGTTTTCCGAGATAATCTCCGGATTTTCCTTTACCTTCAGGCAGGGGGAATCGCCGTGGCTCGCGGCGATGCGCCAGCTTTTGATGCCCTGGGACGGGACGGTGAAGGCAGCCAGGGCTGAGCCGTTTCGCGTAACAAAGTATTTTCCGCCCGGCGTGATCTGCCAGCGCTGGTTTTCGGCCAGCGGCGTGAATCCGGCTTCGATCAAGAGGCTGGAAAGGTTTTTTACTGCGTGAAAGCATGACGGGCTGGCGTCCAGGAAGGACAGCAGCTCCTTCGACAATGTATGATCCATAGGTAACGCTCCTTTTTGTTCATGATATTTTGAATTTATCATAATCCAATGACAGAGAGGGTGTCAAGGTGTTATGCGTTTTTTTCGCGGGAACCGATCTTTGCCGCAGAGGCCGGCGATTGCCGTAGGCTCCAACGACCGCCGCAGAGGCCGGCGATTGCCGTAGGCTCCGACGACCGCTGCAGAGGCTGGACGTCAGTCCCCGTAGTTCAGTCCGTCGATCAGCTCCATCAAAGCGGGGCTGGCCTGGTCGCCGTTCCAGTAGACGCAGAAGTTCATGCGGACCCTGTCGTTAAGCGGAATGTAGCAGATGTTGGTCTCGCTGAATACAGAGCTTTTGTTCATGATGACAAAGCCAACGTCCATGAGCAGCCAATCGTAGAGGGTCAGGTAGCTGGGAGCGTATCTTACGTTGGCGGGCAGAATGCCGTTAGAGGTGCACTGGTCCATGATCATGCTGGTAACATTGGGAACGATCTGCCGGTCTACCATCATCAGATCCAGCCCGTTGAGGGCCTGCAGCTGCTGGGAAGGCGAAGAGAGCTTTGCGGCTGGATGATCCCTGCTGACCAGAGCGAAGCTGTTCAGGCTGGCGATCGTCTTCCTGGACAGGTTGGGATAGATGTTGTCAGGAAACTCCAGGGAAAGGGCCAGATCGATATTGTGAGAAATCAGCTGGTCGAACAGGTCGTAGTACAGGTAGCTGGAAAAGTTCAGATTTGTGTGAGGGTGAGTCTCTTTAAAACGACGGAAAGAGCTTTTCAGCCCCGGCGTGATCATCTGGCCCTCCTGTATCCCTACCTGGATCACCGTGTCAGCGCCCAGCGCGGCGTTTTTCACAGCGTCGTAGACGGCCCGGTTGGCACGCTGGACCGCGGGATAGTTGTTGAGCAGAGCCATGCCGGCGTTGGTCAGCCTTACATCGTGCTTTGTCCTGATAAACAAAGCCGTGTGAAATTCCTGCTCCAATTTGGAAATACACCGGCTCAGCGCCGGCTGGGATATGAAAAGCTTTTCTGCGGCCTGGCTGAAATTCAGCGTCTGTGCCAATGCGCGGAAGTAACCGTACTCTATATCGTTCATCTTCTCTGTCTCCGATCGTAAATGAAGTTTTCTTTCACCTTATCATACCAGCTCTTGAAACGGGCAACAATATTTTTGTTTTCATGCCTTTTTATTTATAAATTTATAAATGAATTGGCATTTCAGTTTTCATCGGCCAGATGCTACCCTGATAATGAAGGATTGTCAATGAAACAGAGCTTGTCAATGACAGAGAGTCAAATAAATACAGGAGGTACATTTATGAACAAGTTGACTGTCAATAAAACGACACACGTCATTATCGCATTAGTTTTATATGCTTTGATCGCGTTTCTCGTGCCGGCATCCAACGGCCTGACCGAGATCGGCGTGCGCACCATTGGAGCTGCGGTGGCTACCGTATATCTGTGGACTTTTGTCGCCACAGACTGGACCAGCATACTCAGCGTACTGCTGTTTGCCATCACCGGCGTCATGCCTTTCGGCACGCTGCTGACCACAGGGGCAACGCCGGTGCTGCTGATCATCACCATGAGCGCGGTCACCATTCCGTTGAGCCGGACCGGCTTTATCGCCAGAGTCATCAACTGGTTTGTAACGCGAAAGGTTCTGAAGGGCAGACCGTGGCTGTTTTTCGCCTTCTATTTCTTCGCCATTTACATCATAGGCTGTTTCCTGGATGTGGCGGCCTGCGCGCTGATCGCCTTGCCGGTGGCAAAAGAGCTGTGCAAAGAGATCGGCTATGAAAACGATTCCAAATTCGCTTCCACTTTATATCTGGGAATTATCTGGTTCAGCATGTGGGGCTACGCGGCGACGCCGATCGCCCATACGGTGGCCATCATCGTCATGGGTCTGGTGGAGTCCTACACCGGGGTTGCCATCAGCATGCTGGATTACATGAAGGTGGGCGTACCGAGCACCATCGTGCTGGGCATTCTCAGCTTCCTGGTATTCCGTTTCATCGTCCGCCCGGACGTCAGCAAATTCATGGCCTATGACCCGGCCGCGACGGCGGAAAAGCTGAGCCGCAAGATGGGTAAAGGCGAAAAATCCGCGGTATTTATTTTCTGCCTCATCGTCATCGGGTTCCTGTTCCCGGATCTCTTTGGCGGCGTATTCCCTAATGCTGCCGCGTTTGTATCCGGTCTGACCATCAACGCGCCTGCTGTGGCAGGCATCCTGATCATGTATCTGGTCACGGACGAAAACGGCGAGAGACTGCTGGACTTCAGCAAATCCATCAACGAGATCCCATGGGGCGCGGCTCTGCTGGTCATGGGTATGTTCGTCGTAGCGCCTTGCCTGACGGCGGAAAATACGGGCATCAGCGTATGGTTCGCCAACTTCCTCAGCCCGATCACCAACGATATGACTTCCTGGATTCCGCTGGTCCTCATCATTTCCGCTTTCGCGACGATTTTGACCAACTTCATGTCCTGCAACGCCATCGCCAACATAGCGTTTTCCTTGGTCGCGCCTATCGCTGTGGCGCTGGCGCCGGTGGTCAACGTCTATGCGGTGGCCCTGGTCGTTGGCATCGCGGCAAACATCGGTATCATGACGCCTGCGGCTTCCGCTGCATCTGCCGTGGTACTGGGTAACGGAGCGTCTACAAAGGACGCCATGAAGTATGGCGTGGCCATGATCCCGCTGTCCATTCTGGCGTGCCTGGCAGTGGTATATCCGCTGGCGAATGCGCTTTTTCCGCTTTAACTTTTCCGATGAAAATCAGGAGGTATTTGAAATGCTTGAGTCAACAAAATATTACGATGAGCCTGCCGCTTCCATTCCCGTCTACGCGGAATGTGACATTCTCGTAGTGGGCGGCGGCGCTGCCGGACACGCGGCGGCGCTGGCCGCGGCAAGAGCAGGGGCGAAAAACATCATTCTCATGGAACGCTACGGATATATGGGCGGCGACGCCACCGGCGGATACGTCATCATGGTTCCCAATCTGAGCTGGTACGACAAAGCCTTTGTCAGAGGCATTCAGGAAGAGTGGTTTGACCGGATCGAAGCGATCCCAGGCGCGGTCAAGGGGCCGTCTCTCAGCGAGATCGGATCGACAGATCCGGCAAAGCTCTATCCGTGGGGCGGTTTTTTGGACTGCACCAGCAGGACCGGCTATGAGGGAGCAAAGCCTCAGTGCCTGGTCAGGGCGGTCCACTTTGAGCCCAACGAGCTGAAGATCGCTATGGACGAAATGCTGTACGAAGAGCGGGACGCCATCAAGATCTGCTACCACAGCTGGGTGACCAAGCCTATCGTAGAGGACAACACGGTGAAAGGCGTTATCTTTGAGAGCAAAGAGGGAAGAAAAGCGATTTTTGCCAAGGTGGTCATCGACGCCACCGGCGACGGCGACCTGTACAGCAAATCCGGTGCGCCGTATGCCAGTCTGGCGGACGGAACCTGCCGGTCCTCTACCACTGCTCTGGTTTACCGCGTCGGCGGCGTGGACTGGAACGTCTACAGAGAGTGGCAGGCGGCCCATCCGACAGAGGCCCAGGCCTTTATGACCGGCCTGTCCAAGGCGGCGGGGTACCGGGTCGTGCCGTTCCAGTCCAGCCGTGACGGCATCTGCTGGATCGACAACTGGCATTCCAACATGGACTGCACTGTCATCGCCGATCAGACGAACACGGAGATCCGTACCCGTCTGACCATACACGATCTGATCCACTACATGCGGGAGTGTGTACCGGTGGCGTTTCAGAACGCTTATCTCTACGACATCGCGCCGCAGCTGGGCTGCAGATGCAGCAGACGGCTGGTGGGCGAGTATGTGATGACTGCCGATGACTTCGCTTTCGCTAAAAAACACGACGACGTCATCGCGTGGCATTCGACCATCTGCCAGATCAACGACTGCGGCCCGGTGGAGATCCCTTACAGGGCGATTCTGCCGCAGAAGGTGGAGGGCCTGCTGGCGCCGGGCAGACATCTGTCCACAGACGACAGGGCTATAGACTGGCTGAACCTGATTCCGCAGTGCGTGGGAACCGGCCAGGGGGCCGGGGTCGCGGCGGCCGTGGCCGTCATGGACGGAACCACCACCCATCACGTGGACATCAAAAAAGTGCAGGATATCCTGGTCGATCAAAACGTGCCTCTGCCGAGAAACGCCAAGTTTGAGGCGAAGGATCCGTCCTACCGGGAGCTGGTGGAGGAAAAACAGTACGGCCTGTACACTACGGCGGCCAAGGTGGCGGCCGAAAAGGGAGGGCTCAGGTCCTTCCAGCAGGATCACGATTATTCCAGCGACAAGGACGACGGGCAGCTGGTATAGGACAGAGCCAGAGCGGCGCCGCTTCGCGGCAGCTCTCTCAGGGGCCCGGCAGAGGCTCTTGGGAAACCCCTGCGAAGGCTTCTGTAAACGGAAATTTTTGATGTGACCTCCCCAAAATATAAAACCAAAAAACGATAAAAAACCAATCCGGCGGGTGTCCCTCGCCGGATTGGTTTTTAGGAAGGTTATTCTATGCTCCTGTCTATGCTCCCGTCTTTCAGGTGGGCCATTTAAAACTCTTTAGGAGGTCGCTTCGGTCAGCTTGACCTTGACCTCTACCGTCTTATTGTCTCTGATCACCGTCAGCGTTACCTTGTCTCCCGGCTCATAGTCGGAGAGGGCGCTGGTCAGATCCGCGGAAGATTCGATCTTGGTATCTTCCAGATAGTAGATCATGTCGCCCGCCTTCAGTCCGGCGTTCTGCGCTTCCTCGCTGGTAACAGCCTGAATGTATACGCCGGTCATCCGCAGTCCGTACTGCTGCGCGGTCTGCGCGTCAGAAGCGTCCACGATTTGAATACCGATGGCCGGGCGTCCGGTCACGTGGCCGTTTTCGATCAGATCCTTGGCGATCTCTGCCGCCTTGGAGATCGGAATGGCGAAGCCCAGTCCCTCGACGTCGGAGCCGGTGGATTTCGCGACTACGATGCCGATCAGGTTTCCGTACTGATCAAAGAGTCCGCCGCCGGAATTGCCCGGATTGATGGAAGCGTCTGTCTGCAGCAGGGTCAGGTTCTTGCCGTCTACCGTCAGCGCTCTGTCCAGGGCGCTGATGATGCCCTGAGAAGCCGTGCCGCCCAGCTCGCCCAGCGGATTGCCGATGGCTACGACCAGGTCGCCCACCGACAGATCGTCGCTGTCACCGTAAGTGGCGGCCGTCAGGTTCTGCGCGTTGATCTTCAGGACAGCCACGTCGTTCTGAGAATCCGTGCCTACTACCGACGCCTCACATTCCGTGCCGTCCTTCAGTCTGACTGTAACCTTGCTGGACCCCTCGATGACGTGGTTGCAGGTGAGGATGTAGCCCTCTGTGTCGACGATGACGCCGCTGCCCGCTCCCTCCGTCACGTAGTTCTGCATCCACATGTCCTGAGACACAGATTCCGTCCGGATCTCCACCACCGCGTTTTCATTCATGGCGATGATCTCCTCCACGGACTTTTCACTGCCCGTGGCCTTGGCCAGGGTGTAGTTGGTAGCCGACACCGTTTTCGTCGTGTTGCCGACGCCCATTTGGGTGGCCAGGGTGTATCCGCCTACCGTCAGAGCTGACGTGCCCAGCATACAGCAGATCAGCGCGATGACGAAGGCTTTCCGCGTAACGTATTTTGGCTCCTTCGGCCTTTTGACCCGCTTTTCCGGTCTCGGCGCCTGCGTATAGCCCGACGGGGCGTCCTCATAGTGATTCTCGTAGCCGGGGGTGTGCCATGTCCGCTGGTCTGTCTGCTGTGCCTGTCCATCAAAGAGTGTCTGCCGGGGCTCTTCCCGCTCCGGCGAAGGCTGCGGCTGTTCGTGACTTTCCACCGGATCTCCTACCATAATAAAATTCGGCGTTTGATTTTCATGTTCGTTATCCCAATGATCCATATTGTTTACCTGCCTTTCTTTCTGCGCATAGTTCATTTCTTAGTATGAGCAAATTATAGACGGGAAATGTGATTTTCCCGTGTTCAAACTGCAAAGAATGTGATAAAATATATGATTGAATGTGTGAATTTAAAAAATCAGACAAAAGACGAAAGGTTGATATAGATATGAGCAAAGTACTTACAGCGATGGATAAAAGTGGATCCTTCCGCGTCTATCTGACCGTGTCCACGGACATGACTGAGACCGCGCGCCAGATTCACGGCACCACGCCTCTGGCGACAGCGGCGCTGGGCAGAGTTCTCACCGGCGCGGGTCTCATGGGCCTGATGCTGAAAGATGAAAAGGATAAGCTGACGGTTCAGTTCAAAGGAGACGGTCCGGCCAGAGAGATATTGGCCACCGCTTACGGCGACGGAAGGGTAAAGGGCTACATCTCCAATCCGAATCTGGATCTGCCTTTGCGGGAGGATGGACACCTGGACGTAGGCGGGGCTCTTGGCATCGGCCAGCTGACCGTCATCAAGGATCTGGGGCTGAAAGAGCCGTATATCGGAAGAATTTCTCTGGTGTCCGGAGAGATCGCCGACGACCTGACCGCATACTATTATATATCGGAACAGCAGAACAGCTCCGTGGCTCTGGGCGTCAAGATCGCCCGCGACTGCTCCGTTCTCTGCTCAGGGGGCATGATCATACAGATGCTGCCCGATGCTCAGGAGGCGTCTGTAGACGCTCTGGAGGCCATGCTGGGAGAGCTGGAGCCTCTGACCACCATCATCGAGAGGGTGATTCTCCGGTCGGCAGGCAGGAGCGAGGAAGGGGTGCTGCAGGAAATCCTGAACGAGATCTTCGGGAAAATGCCGGAAGCCTTCGCGCCGGAGATCCTGGAATACCGCCAGATGCAGTGGCAGTGCGACTGCAGCGAGGAACGGTTGGAGCAGGCCCTTGCCACTATCGGCAAAAAAGACCTGCGGGAGATCATCGACGAGGACGGCCAGGCGGAGCTGACCTGTCAGTTCTGCGAAAAGAAATATCTTTTTGATAAAGAACATTTGGAAAGAATTTACGGCCAACTGTAACGCGGCTAACGCTAGGGGGTAGATTATTATGAAAAAAATCGGCGTCATTTTTGGCGGAAGATCAGGAGAACATGAGGTTTCCCTGTTGTCCGCCGCTTCAGTGATCGAGGCTATCGACAGAGAAAAATTTGAGGTGGTCATGGTGGGCATCACCAGAGACGGCCGCTGGAAACACTTTGATGGCTGCGTCAGCGACATACCGTCCGGCGCATGGGAGACCTCCGCGAGGGACATCAGCCCGGTGGACATCAAGACGCTGGCAGATTTCGCCCTGCCAATCCTCCACGGGCCTTACGGCGAGGACGGAACCATTCAGGGCTTCTTTGAAATGCTGGATATGCCATATGCCGGATGCGGCGTTTTGTCGTCGGCCCTCTGCATGGATAAGGTCAGCGCCAAGAGGCTCTTTGATCAGGCGGGCATACCGACCAGCCGCTATGAACTGGTCTGCGCTGAGGACGTGGCAGAGGATATGGAGTCGGTGCTGGACGCGGTAGAAGCCGCTCTGCCGTACATCGTATTCGTCAAGCCATCCAACATGGGTTCCAGCGTAGGTATTTCCAAGGT
The DNA here is from genome assembly GCA_937997955.1 of uncultured Emergencia sp. Classification (GTDB taxonomy): domain Bacteria; phylum Bacillota; class Clostridia; order Peptostreptococcales; family Anaerovoracaceae; genus Senimuribacter. The sequence goes on from CALLDR010000187.1 coordinate 72,998, forward strand.
GAGAAACCGGGAAGAACTGAGGCAGGCCCTGCTGCTGGCGGCAAAGTACGACCGGCGCATCATCGTGGAAGAGGCTGTCAACTGCCGCGAGGTGGAGACAGGCGTCATCGGCAACCATCAGCTGGAGGCGGCGGCTGTGGGTGAGATCACGGCCAAGCTGGATTTTTACGATTACACGGCTAAGTATACCGACGACGCGGGAACGGAGATCACGGTGCCCGCGGACCTGCCGGCGGAGACCTACGAGGAGATCCGAAGCCTGGCGGTCAAAGCCTACCGGGCCCTGGACTGCAGCGGCTTTGCCCGGGTGGATTTCTTTGTGGACAGAGACACTGGCGCCGTATACATCAATGAGATCAATACAATACCCGGCTTTACCAAGTACAGCATGTTTCCTGCCATGTGGAAGGCAGTGGGCGTGCCGTTCGGTGAGCTGGTTGAAAGGATAGTGGATTTGGGTTATGAAAGATATCATGCTAAAAATAACGGGTAGACAGATGGCAGATAAAGACGACGAAGACCTGATGGAGTTCATCACAGAGGGAAAGCTGTACGAAAGAGGCGGCTCCCGCTATCTGATCTACGATGAAAGCGAGTTTTCCGGATTCCCCGGATGCAAGACTACACTGAAGCTGACTGGCAACACCGTCCGCATGAAGCGGATCGGTGAGGCCGCCGGATTTGGCGCGGAGTTCGTCTTTGAAAAGGGAAAGCGGTTTTCCAGCCGGTATCAGACGCCGTATGGCAGTATGGATATGGAGGTGCTGACCAGCGATGTGGTCAATAACCTGTCAGATGAAGGATATGGAGATATCCATATCGATTATCAGGTCAGCATAGGCGGCGTGGCAGAAGGAAGAAACCGCCTGAAGATCCAGGTGACGCAATAGAGAAAAGGGGGAAATGCTGTGGATAAGAAGAAAAGACTGATCGCGCAGATCGTCGTGGTAGCGGTTATCGCTGCCCTGGTGCTGACCACCGTGCTGTGGGCAGTGCAGCTTTCTGTGTAATTGTCGATAGATGAAAAAATATGATTGTTGAGGAGGAACTATGTTTAAAAAAGGTTTTGATGCAGAAAAGTATATCGAAGAGCAGTCTAAGTATATCCTGGAGAGGATCAACCAGGGAAACGCGGAGCGGCTGTATCTGGAGTTCGGAGGCAAGCTGGTTCACGACAAGCACGCCATGCGGGTGCTGCCCGGTTTTGATGAGAACGCCAAGATCAAGCTGCTGCAGCACATGAAGGATCAGGCGGAGATCATCATCTGTATCTACGCGGGGGATATCATGACCAACAAGACGCGCCAGGACTTCGGCATTACATACGATCTGGAGGTCATGCGGCTCATCGATACCTTCCGCAGATATGACCTTTCCATCAACAGCGTGGTGGTGACCAGATATCAGGACGCTCCGGCAGTGGACATGTTCATCAATAAGCTGCAGCGCCGCGGCATCAAAACCTATAAGCATAATTATACAAAGGGCTATCCGACAGACGTGGATACCATCGTCAGCGACGAGGGCTACGGCGCGAATCCGTACATCGAAGTCACCAAGCCGCTGGTGGTGGTCACCGGTCCGGGCGGCGGCAGCGGCAAGCTGGCGACCAGCCTGTCCCAGCTGTATCACGATTTCAAGCGGGGAACAAAGGCGCGGTACGCCAAGTTTGAGACTTTCCCGATCTGGAACCTGTCGCTGAAGCATCCTGTCAACATCGCCTATGAATCGGCTACTGCCGATCTGAAGGACGTCAATATGATCGACTCCTTCCATCTGGAAGCCTACGGCCAAATGGCCGTCAACTACAACCGGGATCTGGAAGTATTCCCTGTGGTAAAGCGGATCATCGAGAAGATCACCGGAGAGGAATCGGAATACAAATCTCCGACAGATATGGGCGTCAACCGGGCCGGCTTTGCGATTACAGACGACGAAGTCTGCCGGGAAGCGGCCTGCCAGGAGATTATCCGCCGCTACCTGCTGGCGGAGTGTGACTACAAGAAAGGAAAGATCTCCGAAAGCTCCCTGGAGAGGGCGAAGCTTTTGATGAAGGAAGTCGGCAGGGACGTCAGCGACCGGAAGGTGGTGCAGCCTGCCAGAGATTACGCCGATAAGAAGCGGGACTGCGACGACCGGTACATGAACGTGGTCGTCATGGCCATAGAAATGCCGGACGGTTCCATCGTCACCGGCAGAAGCTCCCGCCGCATGGTGGCAGCGGCCGCCGCCGTGCTCAACGCCATCAAAAAGCTGTCCGGTCTGGCTGACGACATGCTGATCATCACGCCGCAGGTGCTGGAGACGACCCAAAAGCTGAAGACGGATATCCTGGACTATGACAGGACAAGCCTGAACTGTGAGGAGGTCCTCATGGCCCTGACCATTTCCGGCACGCAGAATCCTTTCGCGTCCGTCGCCGTGGGCAAGCTGCCGCAGCTGAAGGGCTGCAAGGCCCACTGTACAGCCATTCTCAGCGATCGCGATGAACAGACCCTGCGGGCGCTGGGTATCGACGTAACCTGCGATCCGGAATACGTGACGACAAATCTATACACGAACTAATGATGTAATGTAACTGATATAGCTGATGTAGCTGATATAACGATGTAACTGATATGACTGATGAAAAACGCGCTGAATACGCGCGGTCTGTGATAGGTGAAACCGTAATTTGAAACCGTGATGAAGAACAAAACGCGTGCAACCCTGGAACGGGTCAAAAACCTGAAAAATCAATATCGGCTGGTGGCGGAGGGTATCGGCGTAGGCGTCCTGACAGGACTTCTGGTCTCCCTCTTTCGCATGGCCCTGGAACGGGCAGAGCTTTTACGAAGCTCTGTCCTTTTGGCTGCCTCGGAAGACGCTCTCAGCGCGGCCGCGGCACTGGCCATGCTCTTTGCCGCCTGCTTCGCGGCATGGTACGCTCTGCGCAGAGTACCGCTGTGCGGCGGCTCCGGCATTCCTCAGGTCAAGGGAGAGCTGCTGGGGCAGATGGAGCAGAACTGGTGGCAGATTATTGCGGCGAAGTTTATCGGAGGCGTATGCGCCATCGGAGGCGGCCTGTCCTTAGGCCGCGAAGGTCCCAGCATCCAGCTGGGAGCCATGGTGGGAAAGGGCTTTTCAAGACTGTCCGGCAACCTGAAGACAGAGGAAAAGCTGCTGATGACCTGCGGCGCGGGAGCCGGTCTGTCCGGCGCTTTTTGCGCGCCTCTGGCCGGTGTGGTCTTCGCCCTGGAGGAGCTGCATAAAAACTTTTCTACCGATGTTCTGGTGCTGACCATGGCCGCTTCCGTGGCGTCTGACTTTGTATCGTCCTATATCTTTGGACTGACGCCGGTATTTGGCCTGTATGTGGACGGCAAACTCCCTCTGTCCAGATACTGGATGGTCCTGCTTCTTGGGATCGTGCTGGGACTGTTCGGCGTTTTTTACAACTGGATGACCGCGCGGATCCAGGATCTTTACGGAAAAATACCCCGGCGCTCTATGCGGGTGCTGGTTCCGTTTCTGCTGGTGATTCCTCTGGCCGTATGCTATCCTCTGGTGCTGGGCAGCGGTCATCATCTGGTCGGTCAGATCGCCGCAGGGTCCTTTGCCATAAAAGCGCTGCTGATACTGCTGGCGGTGAAATTCCTGTTTTCCATCATCAGCTTTGGCTGCGGCGTGCCGGGCGGTATTTTCCTGCCGCTGCTGGTGCTGGGCGCTATTACGGGAGGGCTTTTCGCCATGGCTGCCGGCGGCCTGGCGGGATATGAAGAGCTGTATCTGACCAATTTCGTCATCCTCGGCATGGCAGGCTATTTCTCCGCCATCGTCCGGTCTCCGATTACCGGCGTCATCTTGATCACAGAGATGAGCGGAGATTTTAAGAACTTTCTGCCTCTGGCCGTAGTGGCCTTGGCTGCCTATCTGACTGCCGACCTTTTAGGCGGTCAGCCGATCTACGATCAGCTGCTGCACCGTATGCTGGCAGGCGGCGCGGATTACGGCACCGATGAAGAGACCCGGAGCCACAAGATCCTGCTGGAAAGCGACGTCTATATCGGAAGCCGCATGGACGGTGAAAAGATCGAAAAGATGCTGCTGCCGCCGGGCTGCCTGGTGGTCTCTGTCCAGCGTGAGCAGAAAGAGATCGTACCCAGCGGAGCCACTGTTCTGGCCGGCGGAGACAAGCTGATCCTGCTCTGCTCCCAGGGCGACGCGTCCGTAGTGGAGGAGAAGCTGAACAATATCTGCAGAAGGATTAAGATGTGAAGAGAACCTGACGTGTCAGGTTCTCTCGTTGTATTTACTAATATTATAAACCCGCCGCAGCGAGAACTGCACGTATGATGATGTGAGAGGACGACGGCTAATCGCTGTCGCGCATTTTACAATTTTAACATCATATATATTTATATATTATCTTTGAGTTTTAATATTATGTATACGGTTATTTGTGAATGAAAGAATTTTAATAAGGTGAGCTAAATAGAGGTTGGTTTTAAATTATTAAAAATGAATTACATATAGTAGATTAGTGCAATAAATAAAATGCGAGTTATCAGAGCAGTGCTGCTGTTTTAAACATGATGCTCCATTTTTTTTATTTCTGCTTCAATTTCCGCAAGCAGGGCGCTCGGCTGAATTTCCAAAGCCTCTGCTATACGATAGAAGGTTTCAAGCGTAGGCTTTCTCACTCCACGTTCAATGGCACTGAGATGTGTACGTCCAATATCAGCGAGACCGCTGACCACTTCCTGTGATCGACCTTTCTCTTCCCGAACCCGTTGAATAACTTTTCCAACAATAATTGGATCCAACATGATGATTCATCCTCCTTCCTTTTAGAAAGAGTTTAAACAATTTGAACAGCACGAATGAACACATATGTTGTCAATTGTGCACAAATGTGTTATACTTTCTGGTGAGCACATATGTATTCGAAATAAAAAATTATTGCACTAGAGAGAACATTGTCTGCAGAGAGGCAATAAGTGTAAGTCATAAAATGTAGTGAGGTATTAACGATGAAAGAGATCAAATGTCCGAATTGCGGTCAGGTGTTCCAAGTCGATGAAACCGGATACGCCCAGATCGTGCAGCAGATCCGTGATTCTGAATTTGAGAGGGAACTGGACCGTCGTCAAAGGGAGCTTACTGAGAAAAGCGAGACGGAGAAGAAGCTGGCGGTCAATGAAGCCGTGCAGAAGAAGGAAAAAGAGAGGGAATCCGTTTTGACCAGAAAAAACGAAGAGCTGGCGGAAAAGGAACGGCAGATCGCCCAGCTGAAAGCGCAGCTGGACAGCGCGGAAACGGAGAAAAAGCTGGCGGTCAATGAGGCCGTGCGGGAAAAAGAGAAAGCGCTGAACGAAAGCGCCAATAAGATCACGGAGCTGAGAGGGCAGCTTTCCAATGTAGAGACAGAGAGCCAGCTGAAGGAAAAGTCCCTGAAAGAGCGGTATGAGGACAAGCTCAAGGAAAAGGATGTGCAGATCGAATATTATAAGGATTTCAAGGCGCGGCAGTCCACAAAGATGGTTGGCGAGAGCCTGGAGCAGCACTGCCTCACCCAGTTTAACTCCATCAGGATGACAGCCTTTCCGAAGGCGTATTTTGAAAAGGACAACGACGCGAGGACCGGCAGCAAAGGAGATTTTATCTTCCGGGAAGCGTCAGAAGACGGAACAGAGTTCATTTCCATCATGTTTGAAATGAAAAATGAAGCGGACGAAACCGCCACAAAGCATAAGAACGAAGATTTTTTTAAAGAGCTGGACAAAGACCGACAGGAAAAAGGATGTGAGTATGCGGTCTTGGTATCCCTTTTGGAAATTGATAATGAGCTGTACAACAATGGCATCGTAGATGTTTCCTATCGCTATCCGAAGATGTACGTGATCCGGCCTCAGTTTTTTATCCCGATGATCACGCTCCTTCGCAACGCGGCGCTCAATTCCCTGCAGTACCAGCGGGAGCTGCAGATCGTCAGAAATCAGCAGGTGGACATCCTGCATTTTGAAGAGAATATGAATGCGTTCAAAGAGGGCTTTGCGAGAAATTATGATCTGGCCAGCAGGAAGTTCACTACGGCAATTGAGGAAATCGACAAAACCATCGATCACCTTGAAAAGACAAAGAAAGCGTTGCTTTCGTCTGAAAACAATCTGCGCCTTGCCAACAACAAAGCAGAGGAACTGACCATCAAAAAGCTGACGAAAGGCGCTCCGACAGTGAAAGCTATGTTCGACGCTTTGGAAGCTGAAAAAAAATAAAGTGATGAGGGTTACGAGAAGCGGATATTATTGGCACAGGAGGAAAATATGCCTAAAGGAAGTGAATTGATTGTTGAGAAGACCTCTTATCAGTATAAAGGTAAAAGATTGCAGATTTCAAAATGCTATAATGAGCCTGCTTTTGGAAGTCATACCATATTAACAGATGACCCGTTTGCATATGTGGAGTTTTACTTTAGTAACAAGAAAAAGGCGATGAAATATCGGGACGGATCGGTATCAAAAGCAAAATACGGAAAAGAGCAGAAATACCATTATTCATTTTATTGGAAGCAGGCAAAAAACTTTTATGATGCAACGAAGCGTTTGCCTTTAGAGGCTGTTCCACTTACGGCATATTATTGTATGCTTAATGGAGTGAAGGCTTTTTTGGCATACAAAAGTAAATACATTGAAGATTTTGTAGTGGATTTTTCTCAACATGGTTTGTTTGAAAGCAAGACAGTAGAGGATGAAGAGGGACTGGCAAGTATAAGTGTATATCGGAAAGATATAGGTGTTTTCCCTTTGTTTGGCGGAACGATTGAACCTAAATTTGATGAAATATGGAAAAGCGGAAAATTTAATTGCATTTCATTGAAAAAGCTACTGTATAATCTGGCTTTCATCCACCGGGCATATATCACTACATATAATCAATCCAGACAAGACAGACTGCCAGAATTGTTTCTGCCAGTAATTGCAGGACAGGCGCCCCATTATTGTAAGGGAAATGATAATAGCCTTTATTTGAGGGTAGAGATAGACAAGTATTTTTTTCCGGTCTCAGCGAACACCATTCCGACTCGGTGGCAAAAAGACATTAGCGAGCAATTTAGAATAGATGAAAAAGAAAAATTTCACTTGTTGAGTGTTGCAGGAGCGAAGAGAAATTCAAATGGTAGTCTGACATCTGAGTTGAAAACTCTAAACGATGTTTTGCGAAAGGAATTTCAATACATCCGGTCAAATAGAAGACTTTGGTATTTAAAAGCAAGCAGCTCAAAAAATCCCAACATAGTAAATTTAAATAGTATGCTGATTACGATGGCAGTCATGCATAGAATTAGTGAGATTGTTCGGTATAAACCAGAGCAATTGGAGCATTTGATGGGAAGCAAAGAAAGCTGGCTGTTACATGAATTCTTAACGCTTGCCTTGGATCAGTTTATTGATGAACTGGCTGCAGAAATAACAGGTGAGGAACTCATGTGTACAGGAATGAAATGACAATAAATATTTACTGAAGAGCAAAGAAGAGAAAAATAAAGCAGAATTTCCGCATGGGTCGGTAAAAATATTCACCCCGGATATACAGTGGGTGGTAAATGATCTGAATGAAATTACATCTTTTTTTGAACGAAATCAATGAAATATTGTCTGTCCTTGATGGAAAATATGAAATTAAGGCTGATGGCTTTTGGTTCGATATAGCTCACTTTGCAGCAGCAATGTGAATTGTGGATAATAAAAAGGTCAAGTTGTTAAGCGCGAAATAGTAGAATATATAGCATTTGACAATAAGTTCATTTTTAGGAGGAACATATGTTTTGGGGCATTTTGATTACAGTTTGGATTGTGTTTATGCTTATTGGTGCTATAATAGCCTATCCTATGCAAATGTTATTTATCATAATCGTAATCGCGGTGTTGATTGGAGTTGCAGTAGGTTTAAGTCGCGACAATGAGAATACGACTAATAAGAAATCAAGGCCAAAGCAAAGCAACTCAAAAACAGAGAAGCGTCAAGTTACCCGGAAAAAAGAAATTAAGGGTTATTTTCTCAAGGCTTATCCCATTACGGAAGAAAGTGTAATTACTGTGCCAAAGAAGATAAAATATATCAGTGAAGGCGCATTCATGGATTGCAAAATGAAGGAGATTGCCTTGCATGAGAATATAGTGCAGATTGATAAGGCTGCATTTAAAAACTGCTGTAAGCTGGAAAAAATAACGCTTCCGAAGGGTGTGACGGCAATTAGAGCAGAGACTTTTAAAAACTGTGTAGCTTTGAAGCAAGTTACACTGCCGGAGGGAGTAACGGTAATTGAAAAAGGTGCGTTTTATAGATGCCTATCTTTAGAAGAAATTAGCATTCCTGATAATGTAACAACCATAGGGATGAATGCCTTTGAAAATTGTAAAAATCTGAAACGAGTGAAGTTGCCGAGGAATTTGCAGAAAATAGATATGCAGGCATTTAAATCTTGCACCAGCTTGGAGGATCTTCTGATTCCTGATAATTTGATAGAAATAGGGTACGAAGCTTTCTATGGATGTCCATTAAAAAAAATGGTGCTTCCATGGGGAACTGTGACCTTGACTAAGGAAATAGTCTCATCTTATCGGCAGGCAGCAGAAATAACGGTTCCGGAGGGATTCAAAGTCATCGGTATGAAGACATTTGCGGACAGCCAGTTTAAGAAGATTGTTTTGCCGGAGAGTTTGACAGAAATAAAAGACGGGGCATTTGAAAACTGCGGGAACCTGACCCAAATCACCCTGCCAAGCGGTATAACTGAAATCGGCACTGGCGCGTTTCAATGGTGTCGCAACCTTGAAGAAATCCATGTCCCAGATCGTGTATCCATCATAAAGAAAGAATCTTTCTCTCGCTGCGTAAATCTAAGGAAAGTGATTCTTCCAATAAACATAAAGGAGATTAAAGAAGAGGCTTTTTCATATTGCGGAAGCCTGGAAAAAATAGAAATGGCAGAAGGCGTAACAGAGATAGGAAGCATGGCATTTAGAAATTGCACGAGTTTAAAGACAATTACCATACCTAAAAGCGTGACGGCTATTGGAAAAGGCGCATTTCAGTCTTGTGCAGCGATGACAGAAATTGAGATTCCTGATTGTATAGTGATGATTGAATCGGATACCTTTTGTGAGTGTACAGGATTGGAAAAAGTGAAAATCCCAGAAGGCGTGACAGAACTAGGGTCAGACGCATTTAGAAAATGTGAATCCCTGAAGGAGCTAAGCCTTCCTAAAAGTCTTAAGGCAATCGGATATCGGACTTTTTGTAACTGCACGGCATTAGAAGAACTTAGAATTCCAGAGGGTGTGACGACAATAAAAGATATTGCCTTCTTTGGCTGTACAAACTTAAAGAAGGTTATACTGCCTGAAACCTTGGAATCCATTGGAGAAAACGCATTTCAAGCCTGCGAAATGCTTAAGGAAATTAAGATTCCGAATCATGTGAAAACCATCGGAGAAAAGGCCTTTTTTGGTTGTAAAAATTTGGCCGATGTTTCGCTTCCAGACCATCTGAAAAAATATATGACAACTGCCTTTGGTGGAACAGAACTATTAAGGAAAATAGAGGAAGAAGAAAAACCATTTGAAATTAGAGATAATAAATTGATTAAATGGGATAGGTGGGGGAGTGATGGTTCGAAAGTAAGTGTAAAGATACCGGAGTATATAGAAGAAATTGGCGAGTCAGCATTTTTGGCCTGTCTTGATTTAAGAGAAGTCATTTTACCATCCAACCTACATAAGATAGGGAAAATGGCATTTCAGGCTGTAGGAATTGAAGAGATTAAAATACCAGACAATGTTGAAGAAATTGGTGAGAGAGCATTCTTTGCCTGTGCTCGACTTAAAACAATTGATCTACCAACGGCTGATTTACAAACGTCTGTAATATGGATAGACAAAGAAGCCTTTTCGCACTGCATTTCATTGTCGAGTATAGAATTACCTAGATGTTATATGGAACCCCAAATATTTAAAGATTGTGTCAATCTTGAGAATGTCGTTTTACCGCAAGGGCAACAGCGGATTGAAGTAGGAATGTTTCTTAACTGTAAAAGTTTAGAGAACATTCAAATTCCAGATAGTGTGGAGATCATAGCACGGGAAGCATTTAAGAATTGCACAAGTTTGAAGCAGATTACATTGCCAAGTTCCCTGAAAGAAATACGGCGAAGGGCGTTTTCTGGCTGCAGCAATTTGGAGAGAATTCAGATCCCAGATAGCGTGCAGGAACTGGGGGAAGATGCATTTTCCGGGTGTGATAATTTGAGGGAAGTCATCTTGCCAAGTCATCTGGAACGATATAGGGCGACAGCCTTTCGGAAGTGCAAAATTCTGGATGCTGCAGAACTGGAACGGAAGCAGGAGGAAGAATTTCGCAAGCGCTTTCGGGTCAAGAATGGCAGTATTACTAAGTGGTCGGGTTCAGAAACCATATTGGAAATTCCAAGTGATTTGGCATATGAGATTGGAGATTACGTTTTTAGCAATAAGAAGGAATTGGAAAAGATCATATTGCCGGAGGGGATTACATCGATTGGCGAATATGCATTCAGCAACTGTATCGGACTGAAGGAGATCGTAATCCCGGATTCTGTTTTGAAGCTGGGAAAGGATGCGTTTCTGGGCTGCAAGAACCTAGAATACGTGAAGCTGGGAGCTGGTATAACGGAAATCCCAGCGGAATGCTTTGCCGGATTAAAAAAGCTAAACACCATAGAAGCAGAAGGAAAACTTCTGCGGATCGGCACAGCGGCGTTCATGGGATGTACGGCGCTTACCAATATACCATCACTGGAGCATGTGACGGCTTTAGGCGATGGAGCCTTCTCAGGCTGCCAGGAAATTTCTGAAGTGCGCCTGCCATCTTCCATTGCGGAGTTTGGCAGAGAGGTCTTCGCTGGGTGCACCAATCTGAACACGGTATTCGGCGCAGATCAGATTCTATGGCAGGGTAGAGGAAACTTCACCGGAACGCCGTGGCTTGCTGGCCAGGCTGAAAACGGCTTTGTTGTAATTGACGGAACATTGGAAGCATATACGGGTTCTGAGCAAAAGATACAGCTTCCGAAGGTGGATTCGATCAGTATGGGTGCATTCTTTGGAAATGAATCTATTGAAGAAGTGATTATCGCGGAAGGAACTTTAACAATTGGTGAGAGCGCATTTGCAAATTGCAGAAAACTTCGTATGGTACAGATACCGGATTCAGTGCAAACTATTGCCCAGAATGCTTTCGATGGCGATGCGCGTCTGGTGATTCGCTGCTACAGAGGAAGTGCGGCTTCAACATTCCGCATGCAGAATAAGATTCTGTGTGAATATATGCATAGGACAACCAAAGCGGCCGAAAGGAGACAGCCATCAGGGGCTGGCAGATCCAGACCGTCCGGTCGTGCCGGCGGCGATTCTCTTTCAGACCTTTCAAAAGAGGAATATGAGCTTATCATGAAACTGCGCCGTGAGAAGCTGGCAAGGAAGAAGGAAGAGGAAGCAAAACCAAAGGCTGTGGAGAAAATTCAGTATATCGCTGTGGATCAGCAAGCATCCAGCACTGGACTGGAACTGTGCGAGGACAACCGGCGGATTACCAATAACATTTTTACGCTGGTTTTCAGGCAGCTGGCAGCGGTGGATGCTGGTCATGAGGAGGAGTTTGAAACCTTTGTCGTTGATGAAAACGGACAGGCAATCAGTAATGTAAAGAACATTCTGGCCGATCGTACCGATGAAGCTGAACTGATGCATAAGGTTACCTTGACCCTTTCTGCTCAGGGGCAGTTTGACAAGACGAAGGATTACTTCGTGGTGCTAAGACGAAGAGGTGCAGGAACCAATGTGATTAGCAAGACCAAATACACGATTGATATTGCTTTTGTCAGCGACTTTGACTTTTAGACGTGAGGAGGAAGAACGAAACCATGGACGACTTGGATAAAAAAATTGTAGAAGCCTTTCCGGGCAGGATCGTGCGCAAGGATCTGACAGCACAGATGAAGCGGGGCGCCAACGTGCCTACGTTTGTATTAGAATATTTGCTGGGAATGTACTGCGCGACGGACGATGAGGAAGTAATCGAGGCAGGAATTTCTAAAATCAGGAGCATCCTGACGGAAAACTATGTGAGGCCGGATGAAAGTGAAAAGATCAAGTCCAAGATCAGAGAGAACGGACAGTATACGGTCATCGACAAAGTTTCTGCCTACTTGGATGAATACAAGGATATCTATGTGGCCCGCTTTACCAATCTGGAGATTGAGCCTTTTGTGCTGCCTGCAGAATATGCCAGCGAGTATACGAAGATTCTGACCGGCGGTATCTGGTGCATTACAAGAATTGCCTATCAATATGAAAACGAGGACTATGATTTTGATGATAGGAAGCCGAAGCGCAAGAAACGCGGCCCGGAGGATTCTCCGTTTAAAATTCTCAGCCTGAAGCCGATTCAGATGCCGAATCTGGATTTGGAGGAGATGGTTTCCAGGAGAGAAGCTTTCTCCTATGAGGAGTGGCGTGATCTTTTGCTGCGGTCTGCCGGTTATGAGCCAGATGCTCTTTCAGACAAAGAAAAGATGCACTTCATTGAGAGAATGGTGCCGCTGGTGGAACGCAACTATAACTACTGCGAACTTGGGCCGAGGGGAACCGGCAAATCTCATATTTATAAGGAAATCTCACCTTATTCGATTTTGATGAGCGGCGGGCAGACTTCTACAGCCAACCTGTTCTACAACCTGCGAACACATCATGTGGGACTTGTCGGCCACTGGGACTGTGTTGCCTTTGATGAAGTGGCTGGTATGCATTTTCGGGATATGGATGCCATTCAGATTTTGAAGGATTATATGGCTTCTGGATCTTTTGCCCGCGGTAGAGACATGATTAATGCCGACGCGTCTATGGTCTATATCGGAAATATCAACGACAGCGTGGACAGCCTGCTCAAGGTGACGCACCTGTTCAATCCGTTCCCGCCGGAGTTCAATAACGACAGCGCTTTCTTTGACCGGATTCACTATTATTTGCCGGGCTGGGAGACGCCGAAGATGCGGTCGGAGCTTTTGACTGAAAAATACGGATTGATCACCGACTGTCTTTCTGAGTTTTGCAAAGAGATGCGAAAGTACGATTTTACCCATCAGTTTGACGAGTATTTTCGCCTGAACAAAGATTTTAATAAGCGGGATGAAATAGCGGTCCGCAAGACCTATTCCGGGTTGTGCAAGCTGCTGTTCCCGGATGGCCAGATTACAAAAGAATATGCTTCTATGATTTTGGATTACGCCATTGAAGGGCGCAGAAGGGTCAAGGAACAGCTGAAGATCATGGCTGGCGTGGAGTTCATCGACGTCAATCTGGGTTATATTGATTTGGATGAGAACACGGAAATCGTTGTTTCAGTGCCGGAGCAGACATCTAACTCCCTGATTCCGGACGCCAAGCTGCCTTGCGGCCATGTCTTCGCAGTAGGCGCCAGTAAAACTACTGGGGAGATGTGTGTTTATCGGATGGAAAACAAGATGGTCAAAGGAAATGGCAGGATGGAAACTCAGGGGATTGGCAACAATCGTCCGGTAAAGGAATGTGTCGTTGCGGCATGGACCTATTTTGAGAACAACGCGAAGCATATCATTCCGGGAATTCGAATCGGAGACAAGGACTATTTACTTTACTATGCGGATACCCAAGGAAAAGGTTTGAGCGATGAAGTGTCTCTGGCGGAGTTTATCGGCCTGTGTTCCGCGCTGGCGGAACGTTCCGTTATCGATGCCCTGGCCATCGCAGGTGAGATCAAAATTTCAGGAACCCTGGAGGAACTGACCAATCTGGAGGACATTCTCAGAGTCTGCAAAAATGCCGGCGCGAAAAAGGTTCTGTTACCGATGGATTCAATCCGGGATTTACAAAGCGTTCCAAGGGAACTGCTCAACTATGTACAGCCGATATTTTACACGGATCCTGTTGACGCGGCGAAGAAGGCACTGGATATTTATTAAATATAGGAGATGGGTATGCGATATACATGTATCAATTGCGGCAATGGTTTTGAACGGGAAGATGGTTTTCGATTCTGCCCTTGCTGCGGGAGCTGGTTGGACGGCGAGAAGAACGCTGGCTCCGATAGTGCTTTGAGTGTAGCTGGCATGATTGATTTTGTCTGGGGAGAGAAGGCGGAACAGAGAAGCGAATTTGAAAGGGTGATCAGGGACTGTATTTCCAAGGTCAACTGGTATGGTGAGTTCGGCATCATTTGCGTTTTGCCAAGAAGAAGCATTACCAAATTCAAGGAAGCGTATGAACATATCAAACAGAGCAGCAATAGAAAGGTTTTGATTCACAGGATAGATGAATTTATAGCCTCTCTGGATCGGGTGCTGGATAGTCTGCAGGATGAGATATCGGATGATAAGGTGGACAAGCTGAAACAATCCGTTGATGCAACGAATGAAATGTGCAGGAAACTGTATGGTTTTGTGGGACTTGGCTATGCGCCGCCTGAGGAAGCCACGTTTGATGATCTTCAGAATTCAGTGCAGCTGATTTATTCAAAGAGACAGCTTCGCGCCTTGTATGCGCTGGTGCTTGCCGCCTATGAAAAGTACAAAAAGTGCGTGGAGGATAACAATATGTTCGCCGCCTTTGCTTCTGACTCCGATTATGGATCCCTCCGCTCTCTTGCGTTTTCACAGTACAGACGGCGTTTTGGCGAGGATGAAGAAGAGAGTTTGAACCCAAAGAACGCCGAGAGTGCGTATCAGGAGATTATGGAGTATATGGCCTCGCATAACGCAGAGAAATATATGGGACTACTGGACGAGGACTTTGTTCCCCATGTGGACGCATTCTGGCATGGCCTGGAGGCGTTGTGCGGCATGATCGATAACCATGTTTCAGTTGCATATGAGAAATTACAGATACGGATTGACGAAGAAGAAGAGAAACGAATTTTGCATCTGATTTCTGGCCAGGACTTCGAAGTGAATGCCGAGAAGGTAGAGCAGGCTTATGCGCTGAAAAAGCAGTTTGAGGAGAGATAGAGATGGAATGGAAATCGGACTTTGAATCACAACTGGTTGCACCAGGATATCGGGTGGAAGAAGGCAATATCAAAAATCTTGGAAATGGGGAAAGAATTGAAGATATTGAAATTGAAAAGTTGAATCTAAGTGTTCGATCCTATAACGGGTTAAGGAAAAATGGAGTAAAATGCATTTCGGATTTAGTGGAACTATCAGCAATAGAACTATTTCAGTTCCGTAATTTGGGCCGAAAAAGCGTGGTTGAAATTGTGGAGAAGGTTCGAAGTTATCTGGAGTCGGGCGGTTTCCGAGAAATGGAAACAAAAGAAAAAATTATTCCCGAGTTTGTGGTAAAGACAGGGGTGATTTTAGATCAACCCTTATCCATAGGAGAGGATGTTTTGGGATACGGTTTTGTCGCGTATGATGGTGTGCTGATACATAGGGAAAGCCTGATGCAGATTCCAGATAAGCCAATTGAAGAACTGCTATTGAGTGTAAGAGCATTTAATTGCTTGCAAAGAGCGGGGTATACAAGTGTTGGATCTCTGATTGGAACCCCTTATTCTCAGATACGGGAAATTAGAAACATGGGTGCAAAATCAGCCTTTGAGATTCAGGAGAAATTGGAGAGCTATCTGGAGACAGAGAGACGAAATGCATTGAATTGCGTACAACATCCTGAAAGTGAAATCAGGTGGCAATGTACACCTGAGAAGATTTGTAATGCTTACCGGAAGAATGATCCCTTTACAGCCCTGACCCTGGAAGAACTCAATGGACAACTTGGTGAAAATATCGATGATGCCTCCATGATGTCTTCCATTGAAGAGTTGCTTGAGGATGGAAAACTGAAGTGTATAGATGGGCGATATTGCATGGTATATCCCGGCGTTATGGAATATTTGGAAAACGGATTTGAAAGGGATCTCGAAAAACTAAGTCTTAGATTTTCTGCGAACACAAAGGAAATACTGGCAGGCAGATTAAAAGGAAGTACCCTGGAAATGATTGGAGAGGGACTGGGAATAACACGTGAGCGTGTTCGACAGCTTGAAAACAAAGGACTCCGGCTGTTGAATGGCACAAAGCAGATCTTTGAAGAGGATAGATATAAGTACCTATATGAAACCTATAATCTTGAAAGAGGGTTTTATTTAGATTTAAGCGAATCAAAAGTTTTGGGGCCATATCTTTCTTTGCGATATATACAAGGTCATAGATCGCCCCTGGAGGCCCTTGATGATGTGAAGCTTTCCGTCTCCTTAAGGAGACGGATCGAAAGCTGGATTTATCATGACAGTATAAAGATCAATGGACAATATATTCCAAAGCAGCGGGCAGCTATAGAGGATTATGTTCTGCGGCAGTATTGTAGAGAGGAAGTAAACCTGCAGCAGTTTTTCTCAATTTATGAAGATTTTTTGGAAGAGCATGGGATTGAGGATGAAAGCGTGCAGCTTACAGAGGAAGTGAAAAGAACGCGTTACAACCGTCTTTCAGAGTCGGCCTGTTTGTTATGGAAACAAAATCAAAGGCTGCGGTATTACGATGTAGCTGGCGGGGATTATTCTGAACTGTTTGAGGAGCTGAATTTGGGTCAATATGCGAATACAGAAATCAGTACATTGAAGTTTATGCGGGATTATCCTGAATTAATGGAACGGTATGATATTCACGATGAATATGAGCTGCATAACCTACTCAAAAAAATCCATGCAGAGCACGAGAATCCGTTCTTAACCTTTGGGCGAATGCCGATGTTGAGGTTCGGTGAATTTAACAGGGATGCAGCGGTAAAGGAAATGCTGTTTGCACTGGCGCCGATCAATCAATATGATTTTGCAGAGCAGGTAGAGTCAGTTTATGGTGTGCGGAAAGAGACTGTGCTAGGAACGTGGCTTCCATGCATTGCGGAATATGCACATCAGGGAATATACTCTGTTGAATGGGAAGAGATGCCAGAGAATGAAATGAACCTTCTAAAGACGCACCTGACAGAAGATTTCTACCTCTTATCAGAAGTGAAACAAATATACGCCAAACTGGTTGAAAGACCGAATATGGCTCTCATTTCTTCATTTAATCTTTGCAGAATGGGGTTTGTAGTAAAATCGTCCTATGTGATCCAAAATTATTCGAGCGCAGAAGCCTACTTCAATGCGTTGCTCTTGGAAAAAGATGTGGCTGATCTAATGGGAATTAGCAGAAGATTCACTGGTATACAGATGTACGCGCAGTGTTTGGCAAGGGCAAGACACGAAAGAAAAATCATCGAATTTGAACCATACCAGTATATCAATCTGAGACGCCTGGAGAGGATGGGAATCGGTTTGGAACAGCTCCAGAACTATTGTGATCAGGTGTGGTGCTGCCTGGATGGGGATGGTGACTATTTCTCGATTCACTCGCTTAGGCAGGACGGATTTGCATCCGCGTTAGATGATCTGGGATTCGGTGAGCTGTTTTATGGGTCGCTTCTCAGGGAAGATGATAGATTCTCGTGGCAAAAGATCGGTAAAACTCTGATCTTTAGGATTGGGGAAACGCCGTTTCAAACTCGAGATTTTTTGGCTCATTTAGTCGAGGAGGCAGGAACTGTGGAGATTGACGAATTTGTGCAAATTTTGAAGGAGCGCTTTGGCGTGGATACGGATAAGTATAATGTGTTGGAGAAGCTAAAGGACAGCGACATTTATTACGACCGGATTATGGAAAAGCTGTATGCTGATTACGAGATCTATTTTGAGGAGATATGACGATGAGCAATTTACTGAATCAAGTTATGGGAGATACCGTTCAACCTGCCAATTTGACAAAAAAACTGACCATTAACGGTGCCACGAACGCCTATCCGGTTTACAAGGTGCGCCTGGACCGGCTGTTTTATAACGATCAGAACGATCGTATAGCCACCTGGATTAGTCAATACAAAAATGAAAATCCTGGAACGGATTTATCTGGAATGAACAGGGAAATGTACAATAAAGTGATAGAAAGCTTTATTGTGCAGAGTAACCCGATGGCAATCGAAAAGACCCAGATGAATATCGCGTTGGTAGGGCAGAGAGAGCCAGGGGTGACGTTGTCGGATGGCAGGATCATTGATGGAAATCGTAGGTTCACCTGTCTCAGAAGGCTGGCCGAGAACGAGAAAGAGTATAATTGGTTTGAAACCGTGATTTTAGATACCAGCATTGAAACCAGCAAAAAGCAGATTAAAATGTTAGAACTTGCAATCCAGCACGGAGAAGAAAAGAAGGTGGACTACAACCCGATAGACCGGCTCGTGGGCGTCTATCAAGATATCGTTGAGACACAGTTGCTTACCATCGATGAATATGCTGAAAGTACCAACGAATCCGTATTTGAAGTGAAGAAGAGAATTGAATCTGCACTCCTTCTGGTGGAATTTTTGGAGTACATTCATTTACCTAAGCAGTATCACGTGGCAAGGGATTACCAGGTGATTTCTGTAATCTCAGATCTGCAGGGTTTGCTTAGAAAGTGCTCTACACAAGAGCTGAAAGAAAGAGTAAAGCGGGCGGTTTTTGCAAATATCATGATGCATACAGTGGGTGACAGCAGAAAATTTACAAGAAATATCAGCTCTATGATGGATGCAGGCTTCTTCGGAGTCTATATGAAGGAGCAAGATCGCATTGGAGATATGTTGCAATCAGAGTTAGATGGGATTGCGCCCAAGAGTAAGCCGGAGTTAGATACGTTTGTAGCGATGCATGAGGAGGCTGCAGAAGAATTGCAGCTGTCACTGGATAAATCACTGTTAAAGGCAAAAAAGAATGAGACAAGAAGCAAACCTTCAAGAATTGTTTCCAAGAGTATTACTCTGCTTAAGGATGTGGATACGAGGATCTTTGAAAAATTGACCGATTTGGAAAAGGAAAATTTGAAGAGCCAGGTGGATAAGCTGGCTACAGTTGTAGAGCGTTTTGATACAATGCTTGAACCTGATGGATCAGATGAGGCCAACGATAAACCAAAGGACTCCGTAGAACGGCCGGCAAGCGTTACCTCTACAATTGTAAAGAATATAAAATCCGAAGAGACGAAACAGAGATACTATATTGCGAAAAAAAGGCTTGAGGAGCCAGAAATCTATTGTTTGAACTGCGGCAGGACGTTAACCAGCCTTAGTGTAAAAATGGAGTTTAGGGCAGCGCAGGCAGAGGAAGGACAGAAGAGCACAACTACATATAGAGGATTTTTTATTGACAACAAAAATGAAATCATCAGCGATATCCAAGAGCTTAAGGTTGCGGCAGGTGAGCGTATCGATGCTGTGTTTACCTTGTCGTCAAAAAGCTCATCAGCGAAGCAATGCTATTTGGCGTTACAGGCGGATGGCGACTTGCCGGATGAATTACAGCAGTTAATTCCATTCAAGATTGCCATCGCATTTACTTCTGATATGGACTTTTAATCCGTTTCTTTTAGCCCCTCTTATAATATTGAATATTTTTTCCGAAACCGGCTAGAATATTCAATATCATTTGCGCGATACACATTTTGGGTGTATAATGATATTGAACAAAGAGGACAAAAACGGAAAAAATATTCAATGGAAGGAGTCTGGCATGGAAATCAGGAGAGATAAGTACCTCAACAATTTGATAAACCGTATGCATAACGGCATGATAAAAGTCGTAACGGGGATTAGAAGGTGTGGGAAATCCTACCTTATTTTTAATATATTCATGTCTTATCTCAGAGAACAGGGAGTACCGGAATCACATATAATTGCCATCGAGCTTGACCAGCGGAAAAACAGGAAGTATCGAGACCCTGATGTGATATTAGAGTATATTGAGTCACGGATTACAGATGATGAGCAATACTATATCCTGCTGGACGAGGTTCAGATGCTGCAGGAATTTGAAGAGGTATTGAATACTCTGCTTCATGTTAGAAATGCAGATATCTACGTGACCGGAAGCAATTCAAAATTCCTCTCAAAAGATGTAATCACCGAGTTTCGCGGCAGAGGAGATGAAGTCCACATATACCCGCTGACTTTCGGGGAATTTATGCAGGTGTATGAAGGCGATATATATCACGGGTGGGCCGAATATGTTGTATACGGGGGACTTCCTCTTACCGTCATAATGAAGACGGAGGAGCAGAAGATCGGCTATTTGACAAGATTATTTGAAGAAACCTATCTGAAGGATATCATAGAAAGACATCATATAGAAAAAACACAGGAACTGGAGGACTTGATCAATATTCTGGCTTCTGCCGTTGGCTCTCTGACAAACCCGCCGAAGATCGCGGCAACTTTTAAAAGCAGTATGCAATCGTCCATCAGCATGAATACAATCAGACAGTACATTGAATGTCTGGAAGACGCATTTATTATCAGCAAAGCAAACCGCTATAACGTAAAAGGAAGAAAATATATCGGCACGCCCCTGAAATACTATTTTGAAGATATCGGGCTGAGAAATGCCAGACTTGGATTCAGACAGATTGAAGAAACACATCTTATGGAAAATATTATTTATAACGAGTTGAGAAGCAGAGGATATTCTGTAGATGTAGGCATTGTAGAAAAACGAGGCATCAATGAAGAAGGCAAAGATATAAAAAAACAGCTGGAAATAGACTTTATCGCAAACCTTGGAAGCAAACGATATTATATTCAATCTGCTTTCCATATGCCAACAGAAGAAAAGTGCAGGCAGGAAAAGGCCTCTCTTCTGACTGTGAAGGATTCCTTCAAAAAGATCGTTATCGTTAAAGATGTCGTCAGTGTGACAAGAGATGAATATGGAATTACAACCATGAGCATCTATGATTTCCTGTTGAAAGAAAATAGTTTGGAATTATAGCCACTAAGAACTTCCACACGTTTATTCTATGACAAACAGACAATACTGCAGAGGCTGCCTTTTTCAATTGACTGTGGATGAGGGCATGGCACAGCGGCTTCTCTCCCTGGAAAATCATTTAACAAAGTATGAATTGGAGATTCATAAGTAAGAAAACCCCCAATCCCTGTGTGAAAAGGAATCGGGGGTTTTGCTGGCTGCAGTGTATCCGGCAGGCGTAAGCGCTAACAGGAGGAAAGCACGTCATAACATAAAAATCTCAGTTGCCTGTGATAAACAGACATGCTGAGATTTATTTTGCCCTTCCTGTATTTCTCTAAGGATCTTTTCCGATGCTTACAGAACTATTACCCCATGTAAAAGGGCGAATCCTATAGGGCGGAGATCCTTTCAAGGCTGAATCCTGTGATCTCAGCGATGTCAGTCTCGCTCATACCGGAGGCTTTCAGCTTCAAAGCGATCTCTTCCTTGGCCTGTATGCTGCCTTCCCTTAGCCCAGCATCGTGTCCTTCTTTTAGCCCAGCGTCGTGTCCTTGTTTACGACCCTCTTTCAGGCCGCATTCTCTGGCAAATGCTTCCCGATTTTCCATCTCTTCTG
>CALLDR010000188.1 GCA_937997955.1 uncultured Emergencia sp.
TTTACAATTGCAGTTTATCATCATAGCGGTCATGGTAGCGGTCAACGGCCTGGTGGTCTTGACCAATACGGCCATGAACACAGCCAACCGCAGCAAGGTGCGGCAGCTGGCAGAGGCGGACGAAAGGGCCGCGCGGCTGATCGTGATCCTGGAACGCCCTACGGACTACCGTTTTACCAACCGGCTGCTCAGCTACATCTTCGTGGCGGTGGGGCTGTTCTTTGCCATCAGGCTGCCTTACGACGATATTCTGTCCCTGATCGCCTTTGTCGCCGCCTCCGTCATCTTCGGGGAATACTTTACCAGAAAGATCGCCCAGCAGCACAGTGAAGCGGTGGCTATGGCCATGACGTCCATAGAGCGGTTTTTCCTCATCGTACTGAAGCCGCTGGTGGCGCTGCTGACCCTGATCGCCAATCTGTTTCTGAGGCTGTTCCGTCAGGAGACCGATATTCAGAACAGCGGATACTCGGAGGACAAGGTCATGTCCATACTGGAAGCGGGCCAGCAGAGCGGCGAGATCAAAGAAGAGGGCAAGAAGATGATCAACAGCATCTTCCAGTTCGACGACGAGCTGGCCTACGAGATCATGACGCCGCGGACGGACGTATTTTTGATCGATATCAACGACCCTGCGGAGGAGTATCTAGATGAGCTGATGGAGCTGAGATATTCCAGAATCCCCGTCTGTGAGGACGATACGGACAACGTCATCGGTATCCTTCACATCAAGGATTATCTGATCAAAGCCAGAGAAGCCGGCTTTGACAAGGTGGACATCCGTTCTATCCTGAGAAAGCCGTATTTCGTGCCGGAAACGAAGAACATCGACTCTCTGTTCTACGAGCTTCAGATCGAGAAGCAGCATATCGCCGTCCTCATCGACGAATATGGCGGTTTTTCCGGCATCGTTACCATGGAGGACATCATCGAGGAGATCGTGGGAGATATCGACGACGAATACGACCAGGAGGAGCATATCATAGAAAAGATTGACGATAATCATTATCTGGTCGACGGAAACGTTTCCCTCAGCGATCTCTGCGAAGAGACGGATATCAATCTGGAATCGGAGAACAGCGAGACCATCGGCGGCTTTATCATCGACATTCTGGGCGAAATTCCAGAAGAAGGCGATGAAAACCGTGACATCGAATTTGAGAACTACGTATTCACCATTCTGTCTGTCAAAGAGCGGCGGATCGAAAAGGTGAAGGTACAGATCCTTCCAGAGACGGCGGAGGAGTCTGAGGAGGAAGAGTGACACGGCCATCTTCTGCAGAAAGGGGATTTTGATGGGAAGCACATCGAAAAACGAACCAAAACAGCATATCTGCATCGGCATCCTTGCTCACGTTGACGCCGGCAAGACGACGTTGTCAGAGAGCCTGCTTTATCTGAGCGGCATCACCAGGTCCATGGGAAGAGTGGACCACGGTGATTCTTTTCTTGATACCCACACGCTGGAAAAGAGCAGGGGCATCACCATCTTTTCCAAGCAGGCGGTATTTCCCCTGGGCAGCATGTCGGCAACGCTGCTGGACACGCCGGGGCACACGGACTTTTCCGCTGAAATGGAACGAACCCTGCAGGTGCTGAACTACGCCATACTGGTCATCAGCGCCGCCGACGGCGTTACTGGCCACGTGCAGACCCTGTGGAGCCTGCTGGACAGCTACGATGTGCCGGTCTTCGTCTTCATCAACAAAACCGATCTGGCCGGTGTCGACGTGGACGCCGTCATGGGGCAGCTTACGGATAAGCTGGGGGACGGTTTCGTTTCCTTCGACGCCCTCTCCTTTGAGGCCCAGGACGGTGCGTTTGATGAGGAGTTTTATGAAAAAGCTGCTCTCTGCGACGAAAGGGCGCTGGAAATGCTCCTGTCGGAAGGCGCCGTCAGCGACCAGATGCTGCGCGGCCTTATCGCGGAGCGCAAGATGTTTCCCGTATACAGCGGCAGCGCGCTGAAGATGGAAGGTATAGAGGCATTTCTGGCAGGTATGGCCCGGTATATGAGGGCCTGCGGCCACCCTGACGCCTTCGGCGCCAGAGTCTACAAGATCAGCCGGGACGACCAGGGAAAGCGGCTGACCCATTTGAAGGTGACCGGCGGCGAGCTCCATGTGAGAGACAGCGTAGGAGAAGAGAAGATTACCCAGCTCCGCATCTACAACGGAGCTCGTTTTGATGCTGTGGACACGGTTTCGGCAGGACAGGTCTGCGCCGTCTGCGGGCTCAGCGCCACGGTTTCCGGCCAGGGACTGGGCTTTGAGGCAGCCTCAGGAGCCAAGCCAAAGCTGGACACCATTCTCTCCTACGAGGTGCTGCTGCCCGACGGCAGCGATCCTCACGACGCCTACAGCAAATTCCGCCTGCTGGAAGAAGAGATCCCTGAGCTCCATGTCCTGTGGGACGAGGCCTCTCACCGGATCCAGATCCAGCTCATGGGAGAGGTACAGATGGAGATCCTGACGACCCTGGTCCAGGAGCGTTTCGGACTTTCCATCGGCCTGGGACAGCCGACCGTCAACTACAGGGAGACCATCTCCCGCAGGGCGGAGGGGGTCGGACACTTTGAACCGCTGCGCCACTACGCGGAGGTCCACCTGCTTCTGGAGCCCCTTCCCGCGGGCAGCGGCATCCAGCTGGACACCGACTGCAGCGAGGATCTGCTGGATCGAAACTGGCAGAACTTAGTCCTGACCCACCTGGCGGAACGGGACCATCCGGGAGTTCTGACCGGCTCGCCGATCACCGACATAAAGATCACCCTGGTGTCGGGGAAAGCCCATGTGAAGCACACGGAGGGCGGGGATTTTCGCCAGGCGACCTACAGAGCCGTGCGTCACGGACTGCGCCGGGCTGAAAGCCTTTTGCTGGAGCCGTATTATGACTACAGGCTGGAGGTTCCGTCCGCCCACATCGGGCGCGCCATGAACGACATGCAGCAGATCGCCGGCACTTGCGGCCAGCCCGCCGTTGAGGGAGACATGGCCGTGCTGACCGGCCGGGCTCCGGTAGCCGCCGTAGGGGATTACGCGAAAGAAGTGTTGTCCTACACGAAGGGCTTCGGCCAGCTGGTGCTGAACTATGCCGGGTACTTTCCGTGCAGAGACGCCGCGGCGGTCATCTCCGAGCGGGGCTACGACCCTGACAGGGATCTGGACAACCCCTGCGGCTCTGTGTTCTGCAGCCATGGAGGCGGTGTCATGGTTCCGTGGGACGAGGTGGAGAGCCACATGCATCTGCCGGCTTATCTTGCCGAGACTAAGGCGGCGGTGGAAGAGACCATCCGGCGGACGGGACGAAGAGAGTACAGCGACGCGGAACTGGAAGCCGTCTTCCGCCAGACCTACGGCATCAGCAAGCGGGAGCAAAGCCGTTTTAAGCGCGCCGCCAGGGTGGTGTCGGCCTCTGACTCGGACCGCTATCCAAAGGTAAAGAGCGGCTATAACGACAGCAAGGCTTTGCCCGTGCTTTTGATCGACGGCTATAACGTGATCTTCGCGTGGGACGAGCTGAAGGAAATGTCTTCGCTGAACCTGGAAGCGGCCAGAAGCCTTTTGATCGAGACCCTGCGGAATTACCAGGGGTATACAGGGGAGGCCATGATCGTCGTCTTCGACGCGTATAAACAGCCGGGCAACACTGGCATGACGGAGAAGTACGGAGAGCTGACGGTGGTCTACACGAGAGAGGGCCAGACCGCCGACCAGTATATTGAAAAGTACGTGCTGGAAAACGGGAAGAAACAGCGGATCACCGTGGCCACCTCCGACGGGCTTGAGCAGATGATGATCTTCGGCCAGGGCGCTCTGCGGATGCCGGTGCGGGAGCTGCGCCAGCGGATTTTGGAGGCCAACCGGGAGATCCGGGAAAAATATTTGGGGAAA
This sequence comes from uncultured Emergencia sp., assembly GCA_937997955.1. Lineage (GTDB taxonomy): Bacteria > Bacillota > Clostridia > Peptostreptococcales > Anaerovoracaceae > Senimuribacter. Next base: position 3,894 of record CALLDR010000188.1, read on the forward strand.
TGAGAAAAAGGCCTTGACTCTTACGCGGCGTCAGACCCTATACTGAGATCACGCGAGGAGGTAATCCATGAAAACTGTTAAGGAAGTCAGCCGCCTGACCGGCGTCAGTGTCCGTACTCTGCATCACTACGATAATATCGGCCTGCTGCGGCCGGCGCGGACCACGGAAGCAGGCTATCGTCTCTATGACAACGGGGCGCTGGAACGGCTGCAGATCATCTTGCTGTTTCGTGAGCTGAAGTTTCCTCTGAGGGAAATAAAAGATCTTTTGGACAGGCCGGACTTCGACAAGTCAAAAGCCCTCGAACAGCAGATGCGGCTCCTGCAGCTGCAGAAGGAGCACATCGAAGGGCTCATGGACCTGGCTCGCGGAATCAAAGAGTTAGGAGTGGATACTATGTTAGAGTTTAAGGCCTTTGATAAAAGCCAGTTGGAACAGTTCAGCCGCCAGGCCAGGGCGTCCTGGGGAGAGACAGACGCTTACCGCCAGTTTGAAGCCTCGTCTGAAGACCGTTCCGAAGAGGATATGGAGATGCTGAATACGGAGATGATGGCCTTCTTCAAAAAGTTGGGAGCTTTGAAGGCGCTGGAACCGTCGGACCCGCAGGTGCAGCAGCAGATCGATCGGCTGCAGGCCTTCATTTCGAAGCATTTCTATGAGTGCACGCAGGAGATCTTATCCTATCTGGGCCGGATATACGCCTGTGACAGCCGCTTTGCTGAAGCCATCGACAGCGCCGGAGGGAAAGGGACGGCTGATTTCGTGAAAAGGGCCATCGAGGCCAGAGCCTGAGGCGCGGCTGACAAAAGATACGCAGAAGGAGGAGAACGTTGGAGAACTGTAAACACCTGAAGACTTTGCTGGCCCTGCTGCTGGCTCTGCTCTTTGTTCTGATGCCTCAGCTTGCGGCGCCGCAGACGGCGGAAGCTGCCACTGCCATAGTCAGCACGGCAGATAAGAAATATACTTATTCTGATCTGAAAACGGATATACAGCAGCTGGCTAAACGATATCCTGACAGACTTACCGTCCAGAAACTGGGCAGCACTGCGGACGGCAGGTTTTTGTACGCGTTGGTGCTGGGCAATCCCGAAGCAGAAAAGCAGATCTTCGTCACAGCTGGCATGCACGCCCGCGAGTACATCAACTGCCAGGTAACCATGAAGATGGTGGAATACTACTGCCAGAACTACACGACGGACAAATATAAAGGACAGACCTATGAACGGCTGTTCGACCGGGTGTCCATCTGCGTTATGCCTATGGTCAACCCCGACGGTATCGCCATCAGCGCCCTCGGGACGTCTGCCATCCGCGATAAGGCTCTGCGGGCGAAAGTGAAAAAAATGCCCCGCAGCGGCGCTTATTCCAATTGGCAGGCCAACGCGCGGGGTGTGGATTTGAACCGAAATTATAAGATGTACAGCGGATGGCCGTCGACGAAAACCTATGCCAGCCAGTACTATCCGGGGCCAAAGCGGTTTTCCGAAGCTGAGACGCGGGCCGTCCTGGCAGCCATGGATTCCTGCAGCGATATCAAAGCTGTCATCAATTATCACAGCATGGGCAGGGTCATCTACTGGGGCTATCACAGCAAAAAGTATGAAGCCGACTGCTGGTCCTTTGTCAAGCTGTTCAAGGATATGACCGGCTACAGCACCATCGATGAGAGCTATACCAAGGCGACCTACGGCGATTTTGAGCACTACGTCATGCATGAATACAAGGTCCCGTATGTCTGCATCGAAAACGGGAAGAACACTGTGCCGGTGCCTCACAGCGAGTTTTCCTCCATCTACAGCAAGAACAAGCTGGGCTTCGCCAAGGCGGCATATCATTTCTATCAATAGGGGTTTCATTCAGATCGATCTGCCCCCTGACACAATCGGTCTAATCCGTCAGACTATTTTTGGCAAGATAGTGCTAACGGGTTAGACCTTTTTTCTTGTTTATCGAGAAGATCAGGCCGTTTCGCCGCCTTTTATGTCATGCAGGCTTTCGTTCATTCTTCTTACATTATGCTTTCCAATCACAAATTGTATGATCCAAATAAAAGCAAAGATTAAAACGAAAATTCCAAAATAGCTGAAGGCTCCGACAATGCTATGATCCATCCAGTACGCAAAATATGCAATCGGCAGCATGATGACAGAAATCATAATAAAGTAAATTCCAGTCTGCTTTACAAGGCTCCAATTCTCTATTTTCCATATTACTGAGCCTGCCGCGCAACCAGTGCCCAATAATCCGCAGAGAAGCGCCTGCAGGGCAACCGCGTTGATTTCGTTTCCCATTGCGGCGGCTAGTTCAGGTACACAAGGGGAATAATATCCATTCGCCCAAATAAGAGAAAGGAATATCGTGATTAAATATCCGATGGCGATTCCAATAGGAAATCCCAAAATGCTGCGTAAGACTATTTTCTTTTTCATTTTTCTCACCTCAAATTCCTAATATTTTTTTAAGTTTTGAAACATATCGTCTGGATACATATGTAATTGTACCGTTTGCTAATTTAACGCAAATTGTGCCTGTGAAGCTCAAGTCAAAGTTATTGACATTTTTCAGATTGATGATTTCTGAATTGGAGATTCGGACAAACTGATGGGGTGGCAATCGCTCCTCCATTTCATATAAGCGAAGGCGCAGTGCGTATTCGCCTTTATGTGTAACGGCAAATACTTTTCCGGAGCTTGCATATATCCGAATTAAATCTGATTGTTCTATCACTTCAATTTTATTATCCCTGCTTCCTGAAATAATTTGCGGTGCCTGCCCTGATAATTTGTTCAATATAACATTAACATCTTCCGTCATAGAAGCAGTCAATATAATTACTTTAGGCTCAATATATGAGCTGTCTATTTTTACTTCGAGTTGCATTTGCAATTCCTCCTCTCTGTGACAACATTATATGAAAGGCAAATAGGGCTTTCAATAGGTTTCCAATAGGTGGTGTATTTCTAAACACAAGTGGTCAAAAAATAAATATGATGGCAGAGGATTACCCCTGTCATCAGTCTGTTATAGGTATATGATTTCTGTTTCAGCATTCTCTCTTGCAAAGCCCGTTGTTTTACTCGTTATCAGATTTTTCTTCCCTTGTTTTTGCCCTTATGAGGTGGCGAGGGAAGCATAAACACAAGTGATATCGTGTCTTCAAATTCAGATTTCCTTTGTCATTTTAACATGCTCTACGCCGGCTTCGATGAAAACGTCCGAAATCTTCTCATATCCGCACTTTTCATAGAAGGGAAAGACTTCGTACTTCGCGTCCATTTCCACTGTCGTTATTCCCTCGTCTCTGCAATGATTTTCTATATATTCGATAACCGTCCTCCCAAGTCCCATGCCTCTGCAAGATTTCAAGAAGCAGAACCGCTGAATCCTGACGGTATCATCGGACGTATGCAAGCATCGTACAGTCCCAACATCCCTGTCCTCATGCCGAACGAGAAAATGCTCGCACATATCGTTTACACAGTCATATTCATCAATTTCTACTTCTTCAGGCACTCCCTTTTCAACGATAAAAACACTGCTTCGTATCTCCATGCAGCGCCTGATAGCAGATATATCCTCTGCTTTTAAAATTTCAACCTTCAACGTCTGAATCACTCCTTTTCCATGTCGGCAGCGGTTTGCCGGTTAGCTTGCACCTCGCCTCTGTCTGCGCTTCCGCTTGCCAGTCGGCGGGTCGAGAACATTATGCGTCTGCGC
>CALLDR010000189.1 GCA_937997955.1 uncultured Emergencia sp.
CGCTAAAGCTCAACTGAACCCCTGGTCTAACCAGGGGTTTTCTTTTTTCAAAAAACGGCACTGTTTTTCTTTCAGTGCCGTTTTCTGTTTCAAAAGTCAAGGCGGAAGGAAATGCGCCCTTCTTTCCATGATACGTCTATGGTTCCGTCGAGGAGCTTCACGATGTCGGCAGCCATAGAGAGGCCTACGCCGTATCCTTTGATCTGGCTGCTGTGGGAGATGTCGTGGCGGTAGAAGCGTTCAAAGAATTTCGTGTAGTCTATATCTTCTCCTTCTGCAAAATCGTTGGAGATTATTATCGCAAAACCTTTTTCTTTTTTCTCTGTCGTGACTTCCACTTGCACGCGTCCTTTTTCGTCGCAGTATTTCACGGCGTTATCCAGAAGGATGCCGAGGATCTGTCCGAAGAGTTTTTCTTCTGACCGGACGTGGACGCCGGGCGGTATATGGGTTTCGAGCGTCTTCCCCCGTTCAGCCGCCACCTGTCGGAAGTCACCTGCGATGGTTTCCGTGACTTGGGAAATATCCACATCTTCCAGTTTCAGGTTTTCTTTTTCTATTTCCCCGACCCGGGCGAGGGCAACAAGGTCGTTGATAAGGTTCGTCAGGCGTTTCGTCTGTTTGATAATATTCCCTGTCCATTCGCTCTTTCCGCTGACGAGTTCAAGCGCTTCCGTATTCGCCGAAATGATCGCCACCGGTGTTTTCAGCTCGTGGCTGGCGTTTGTGATGAACCGTTTCTGGTTTTCCATATTTCTCACGAAGGGCTTGATGGCCTTGCTGGAGAGGAAGGTGATGATGAGGAAGAAGAGGATGATGCAGAAGAGACCGAGCGCCACGGAGTAGCTGAATATGGAGGAGAGGGCGAGGATGTCCCGGGTACAGTCGAAAAAGACGACGAGGGTGTCACCGCTGGCGGTCTGTGTGATTTTATAGTTATAATAGGCCCTGTCTTTAAGGAAGAAATCTTCCGATTTCCCTGTCTGGAGAACCCGTACAGCGAGGTTGAAGGCTTCTTTGGCGTTGAATGCGGCGATGTGGTTGACGTTAATGACCTTCGCTTCCTTTTTGTTCGCGTCAAAGAGAATGGAGAAATATCTCGCCTGATAGGAGAATTCAGGTGTTTCTTCCGCCCAGTTCCCGAATTCGAAGAGTCCTTTCTCCTGCGGTGCGAGGTCGGATGGGATAGTGCCGCCGTTCTGAGAAATGATGTCGGTGATGGACGATATTTCATGGTGTACCCTGACGTAAAGGGAGCCATTGATCAGTCCGACGGCAAGGACGATGATAGCCACGACGGAGGCGGTGGCCATCCATATAAATTTGCGGTGGAGCCTGCGTATCATATCCATAGGAGTACCTTCTGTTTCTGTATGTCAATTCTGTATGTCAATCAGCGGGAGACGATCTGGAGGCGGAAGTCGCTGTTTTTCTCTCCTGCTATCCGTATATTTCCATGAACGGCCTCGATTTTTTCTCTGAGGTAGGAAATATACATCCAGACGATGCCGATATCCATGTCCGCTTCATCACTCCAGACATAGCGGAAAAGCTCGTCGGTAGAAATAGTTTTCCCTTCGTTCATCATAAGGTAAGAAAGGAGCTTCGTTTCCTTGCTCGACAGGCGGACGGAACTGGTGCAGGAAAGTTCTTGCTCCGCCACATCCAGCTCAACATCGCCTTTTTTCAGTTTAGTCGGCGTGAATTCACCCATGCGCCTTGTCATGGAACGGATGCGGGCGAGCAGTTCCCCCATGGCGAACGGTTTAGCGAGGTAGTCGTCCGCGCCTGCGTCAAGGCCCATGATGCGGTCTTCTACCTCCGATTTGGCGGTCAGCATGATGACCGGCGTCATATCACCGCTGTCACGGATACGTTTCAGCGCTTCAATACCGTCTATTTTCGGCATCATGATATCGAAAATCATACAACTGTAGGAGTTCTCCCTCGCCTTTTCCGTAGCGGCGAGCCCGTCATAGACGGCGTCCACCTCGTAGCCGAAATGTTTCAGCACCGCCGCAAGGGCATCTGACATAGCCTTTTCGTCTTCTGCTATCAATATTTTCATTCTGTTCCACCTTCTTCACGGATAAGTTTACGAATCGTCTGCATGGAAATATCGCAGGATGCCAGTTCATCGGCACAGCGTTTCAGCTCCTGCTCAATGAGCGGCGCATTCCTGATATGGTGCTTATATTTCATTTCATGCTCCAGACTCGCCCACGAATCCATAGCGATGGTGCGGAGCTGTATTTCCACAAAAAAATGACCCGGATTATCTCCGCGAACGTCCTCATACGGCGCCTCAACCGACAGGATCATATGGTAGCTGCGGTACCCATTTGATTTCACATCCAATATATAATCCTTTTCTTTCACCACGGTGATTCCCGGCAAGCCTTTAATTCGTGAAATATTTTTGTAAATATCGTCGATAAAGCGGCAAACAACACAGAACCCGATGGCATCCCGCACCTCGCAGAGCGCCGAATAAGGGGTAAGCGGCAATCCCCGCGCCTCCAGCTTCGCCTGCATGCTCTTCTCCGATTTCAGCCGGTAACGCAGATGCTCATAAATCAACTCCCCCGAATCATCCTTATGTGCCTTCGCATACCGCTCTATGGAAGCCGCCATCATCCGCATGACCGCCTCTAAAGAATCCTTGTACTGTCCATATATATCCATATGATAAACCTCTTTTACATAAGTATGCCTAAATTATAGCACAGGAAAAACGGCCCCTGACAAAAAAGCCCCCCCACTTCGCCACATACGCCCTGCAGCGTCAGCCGCGCAACACAAAAAGCCGACCCCCATCAGACGTCAGCCATAAAAAAAGAACTATGAAATATATAACCTGCCTATACGGCAGATAACCTCCTGCGGATAAGATTTCAATAATAGCCAATTTTCTAAACTGCCTATACGGCAGATAACAAGGAGGATAAGTAGACCATGACTTTAGAAAATTTCTAAACTGACTGCCTATACGGCAGATAACAGCAGTTTATTACTGACCGCTGCCGCCGATAATTTCTAAACTGCCTATACGGCAGATAACGCTTTGCGGCAGTTTGATTATACTTACGAGGATTTCTAAGCTGCCTATACGGCAGATAACTCAACGTTCATGAGAGACCGTGCCACAAACATTTTCTAAGCTGCCTATACGGCAGATAACAGTATTTGTAAAAATCATACCGCATCCATCCATTTCTAAGCTGCCTATACGGCAGATAACGTTCCGCTTACGAATTTATCGTTTATTCGCATTTTCTAAGCTGCCTATACGGCAGATAACTGTAAAAAATAAAAAGATATTGCGATACTGTCTGGCCGTATCCTTTTTTCTTTATTTTATCCCAAATTTATCTTCTTTTGCAAACATATAGGTTTTATCGCATTCCCCAGTGTCCATAAAAATTTGAGTTAAAATTTAGTATTCAATACTTTCCTCTATCCTCCGTCATACCTTTTATAAAACCGGTTCGCAATAAATACCTTATGAAGCAAAAGCGTAAGCAGAAAGCCTTCTTCTTTATAAGGAGGTAGTCAGCAAAGCTGGACAGAAGATGCTCGCTTGCCGAGATAACTCAAATCGTAAAAGAAAAAGTTCACCGCTTGCCTCACTACGGGTACAGATCCTTCACACGTCCTACTCCCTTCAAATTTATGTATGCAAAAAGGACTCACATCTCTGCAAGTCCTTTCCCTTTATCAGCAGCTTGTTCCTCTCACGGATTCTTCCGGGCACCTTTATCCTACTCCCTTCAAATTTATGCATGCAAAAAGGACTCACATCTCTGCAAGTCCTTTCCCTTTATCAGCAGCTTCCTATCATCCCGGGCCGCTTCCGGCCAAGTACTTTCGGCGTTTGTGAGCTTAACTTCCGTGT
>CALLDR010000190.1 GCA_937997955.1 uncultured Emergencia sp.
TGTCTTACTTGAATTTTTTTATGAATTTTTGCAATTTAGTCTTGACTTTTTCAGGCAAAACGCCCGACCTTTTGACATTTTATTTCACTCAATATATTAAGGAGGTTTTTTGCTATGCTTCCAGAGCCTTCAAGGCGTCTGCTTTGTCCTTTGCTCTCTGCTCCATGACCTTCTCGTACTCTTCGTCGGTCATCTTCTCCATGGAGATACCGGTGAATCCGTAGAAGATGGATACGATCGGATTGATCCAGCAGAGGAAGGCGAACGGCGCGTATCCTCCGGCGCCCCACTGCGGCGCGCCCAGGAAGGTGCTCATGGTAGCGCCGCAGGTGTTCCACGGCACCAGATTGGAGGTAATCGTTCCGGAGTCTTCCAGACATCTGGACAGATTCTTCGGAGCCAGCTTTCTGTCTTCGTAGGCTTCCTTGAACATTCTGCCCGGCAGTACCAAAGCCAGGTACTGGTCGCCCGCGATGATGTTCATGAAGATGCAACTGAATACGGTTACTGTTACCAGCATACCGGTATTCTTCGCCAGCTTCAGCAGCTTGTTGGCAAGAGTGCCCAGCATACCGGAGGAATCCATGATGCCTCCATAGCACATGGCGCAGATGATCAGATTGATGGTCCACATCATAGAATTCATGCCGCCCTTGGCGTCGATCAGCGCTCCTACGTTGAACTCGCCGATGACGGCGTCACTGAAGCCTTCCGCGGCCGCCAGCGACGCGAATTCGCCCTGGTCCATGGTGAACGCGATGTCGAACTGCTCTTTGATCGCCGCGAATTCCGGGCTGACGCTGCCCACGTTATATCCGTAGTGGAGGATGCCCGGCCAGTCTGCCAGTGGAATCCCCTGATAGATGGAGCCTATGACGCAGCCCAGCACGATGCCGCCCATGAGGCCCGGCAAGGCCGGCAGCTTCAGCGCCACGATGATGATAACCACTACCGGCGGAATCAGCATCGCCGGATTGATCACAAAGTTGATCTTCAGCGCTTCCTGCATATCGGCCACGATGCTCATGTTGGCGTCCCCCGACGCCTTCATCCCCAGAATGGCGTAGAGAACCAGAGAGATGATCAGCGACGGCGTTACGGTCCAGATCATGTGTTTGACGTGGTCAAACAGAGTCGCGCCTGCCATGGCCGGCGCCAGATTTGTGGTATCCGACAGCGGTGACATTTTATCGCCAAAGTACGCGCCGGATACGATCGCTCCTGCTGTCATCGGTACGGAAATACCCAGACCGGTGCCAACGCCGATCAGCGCGATTCCGATGGTTCCGGCGGTGGTCCAGGACGAACCGGTCGCCAGAGATACGATACAGCAGAGGATACAGCTGGCCATCAGGAACACGGACGGCTTCAAAATCATCAGCCCGTAGTAGATCATGGCCGGCACTACGCCGGACGCGATCCAGGAGCCGATCAGTGAGCCTACCGTCAACAGGATCAGCATAGCCTGCATGGATCTGTTGATAGAGGCGATGATCCCGGCCTCCAGATACGCCCATTTATATCCGTTGGCAACGGCTACTACCGCTGCGAAGATCGCGGAAACGATGAGGGCGATATGTACTTCCCCATAGTCGCACGCGAAGGCATCCCCAAAGAGTTTCCCCAGAATGCCCAGTACGTACATCAGTACGCAGATGGTAAACAGTATCGTCACCAGACACTGCCACATTGGGATCTTTTTACCCATAAATAAGTCCCCCTTTTCTAAGAATAAAAATGTGAAAGAGAAATTCCTATGCGATCCTTTTCTCTGCTTCCCCTTTTCCCCGCTCCTGCCATCGCTTCTGGACGGCTGTCTGGTTGTCCGAGCGGTTGTCCTCAGAGTCCGGATCACATGACTTATTATATGGGCCGGCGACAATTTCCGCAATTGAACCCAAGTCTTAAACGTTCGGGAAATGGGCGGGAAATCCTAAGACCTTTGGTTTACGCGGCCCGCTTTTCGCGTCCTGTCCGTCACATTCAGACCCGTTTCAGGCCCTGCCCATGAAAAAACAAGATTTTAACCCATGGAGATCAAAAGACGGGGCGAGCTGCGCCTGCCATGCACAGCGCACCGCTTTTGGGATCAAAACAGCTTCGATATGGCGCTCTCCAGCCTGGCCGATTTTTGTTAAAAAACCGGTCAATGTTGCGCGCTTTTCGCGATTTTCCAGGCAAAAGCAGACTTTAAATTACAAAAAAGAGATTTAATTACATAGACATGCAGAAAACCGGCACCATTCCGCGGTTTTTTTGTAGAAATCAGCTGTTTTCAGTGTTTGAAGGTTTGACTCGGAAGGAAACGCGCAACATTTGACAAAAAAATCAAAAAAAGTTGCTGAGCCAGTGGCTCTATGCTACAGGCTTTCAGAACCTTTCCGGATTCCCAGCTCTGCTTCTCATGTGCAGCCCGGGCAAAAGCTCATTTCACAAATGGAATATATCTTCTTTTCGTCTCCTCGTAATAGATCTTGTCTGGAACGTCTTCATTTCCGTAGATTGCCCCGCCCTCATTCATAAAGATGTCGTCGTTGCCGGTGAAGTTTTCCTTTACCATAGGTTCGTCCTGGAAAACGATCTTTTGGAGCGTGCCTATTTTGTGCCACCCATCCGGAAGCTCTTTCTCAAAGCTGTCTCCAAAATAGCCGCCTTCTCTGACGTACAATACGTCCTGCGCATATATCTTCGGCTCATGATATTTGGCAAACACCACATAGTTATTTCTGCCGGCCTGGACATAAATTTTCTCGTCATCTTTTTCATTTGCGTACAGTTTGGTTCCTATTTCGCAGTCAGTCCAGTTAGCGGTATAGTTTTTACACGATTCGTCCATTTCCTGTTGATTGGTAAGTACATATTTGATCTCGCCCAGTTCTTCCCAACCCTCAGGCAGGGACTGCTCCGCCTCATAGATCTCCATATAGATTGTATCATTTACATACACGGCTGGACGCGGCGATCCGCTGTCATCCTCCGGTATCCTGCCGCAGCCTGCCAGCAGTAAAACCGACAACATGACCGCGATGAATCCCCTGATACCCCTCTTTTTGTTCATAATCCCATCTCCACTTGTTTTCCATCTAACCGGACACCCGGTTTCCGCCGTCCGGAATATCCGCGGAGATTTTCTTCTTCGTTATGTAACAGCATATTAATATTTCCGCCGCAAACAAAAGATATGGTATTTCAAGCGCTGGAAGATCACTCATTCCTATCTTCGTAAGCCCTCCGCAGATGCCCAGGAAGGGTAATGCAGAAGGAAATGCAATGATAGTTAACACCGATACAAATGGAGAAGACCCTATGCCCTTCGCGAATACGAGATAATTTGATATCATTATGACCGCTATCATCGCCAGCAGCCACAAAAATGGCCGCTTATTTTCCTTTGCGCGCAGCAAAATGCCCGCAATCACGACTGCCCATAAAATCCAGACCATCACAGAAAGCATCGTATTCCACATAGATCCATTGTTGAGCATCACATCAATATTCGCTCTGAAAGCGATTATAGTAATGACGATTGTTCCAAGAATAATTACTTTTCTAAGCATACTATTTACCCCCTCATAGAATAAAACAACCTGCAAAACGGATTTGCTATTTTAAGATTTTGCCGCAGCCACCTTCTTCAGCTTCTTTGCCGCGGGACAACTCGTCAAACGGTATGTTCAGCCGACGAAAGCCCGCAAGCTGCCGCACCGTCAGATCAAATTGAAAATACTCCTCATGAGGACATGCCTTCGCCCAGATTCTTTCATCTTTTCCCGCAAAGCCATAATCTTCGAACATATAATCGCCAACAGAGATCGGAGTTTTGAAGCAGTCGGCCTCAAGCTGGGAACAGTCCGCGCAGCGCAAATCAAAGAAACATATGTCCCAAATCCCCGGCCATGTAAAAAACGATCCCGCCGAAAAGAGTCTCTTATACAGCCCGTAGGGCTTCAAATCGCTTGTCAGTGTATCTTCGCCGTCTTTATATTCCTCATACATAGCTTCAGCCTCGCCTCTGATCTCGCATGCCTGCTCCACTATTTTCTTTATGAATCCGCTTCGGCTGCTGAATCCCATTTCCCTGACGTCGCTCAGACTCATATTTTGGACATACCTGAGTTTCCGCTCTTTCTCTTTTTCGTTTTGCAATAGTTTAAGCTGTATGACTTCATCTAGTACGTCCCTTTGGATACCTCCCGTGTGGCGGCGGGTCAGAACAAGGAAACTGCTGTTTTTTTCACAAAAGCGCATCAGAGACTCTGATTTCTCTACAATGTTTTTTCCACTTCTGTTGCAGATCTTAATCGCTACATCTCTGTTCTTCATTTACATATTCTCCGCCAACGATATCTAAAACATGAATTTTCTTTATCGTAGCACGTATTTCTATACTCGTCAATATATATTTCATTTTATATAGTATATCTTTTCTTGCTATTTGCGAACGCATCTTTTGCGTAACGATATCTTACCATAGAATACTGCAGCAGCCGATGGTCATTCCCTTTTTTCGTGCAATACACAATTTTATGTACTGACACCTTATTTAATGATTCGGCCATCCCACCAGAGACCGTTTCTTTATTTCTCTCTTTCAAGTTAAACCCGTTCCTATAAAAATTTAAAGCGACTTAAAACTGATAGCTGCTCCGACTGCCTCTACCCATCAAACTAAAAGAGCGCCTTTGACACTGGCTTGCCGCTGGTATCAAAAGTGCTCTTGGGGCTTGTAAATCATTTCAGCATTGCATATCCACAGGGGATCCTCGTTTCTTTATGAACAAGAAGGACTGCGTAATTTGCTGCGCCCATAGAACCATGAGTATCGCCAACTACGGCAACTTCATAATTCTCATAGGACGATTCGTTCACCTGTTCATCTGTAATAAAGCCATACTCCTGATAATCCGTGTAAGAGGAAAATACTGCTTTTTCAACTTGGCTGTAATCTATCGACTTTGATCCCTTCATCCCCTCGATATACGGAGCGTAAAGCATCAGGTTCTTCACCTCAACACCTCTGAAATCCAAGGGTTCCTTTCCTTCCTTCTGCAGCATATCTGCCAAAAGTAGAGCGAAGAGAAGGATGATAAGAAGAAATCCTGCAAATAACTTGGTCCTATGATTCTTTAGCCAAGCTTTCTTTAATTTCATTCTGATAGGACTTCACCTCTTTTACTTGATCCGCACTTGCACCCTTCATCAAAATGTTTTCGTTTTCATCCAATGGAATTTTCCCATAATTCACGCCAAGTGTTATATACCAAGGATCTGTTTCTGACTTCCTCAATAATAGCAAATACTTCTTTCCAACTTGCATGCGTTCGTACCCTGCTATGTGATACACTGCATTTTCAGCTTCAACATATCCTTCGTTCTCCATAACTACTAGCTGTTCTCCATTTTCCAACTCCCCTTTTTCGACACTCATTACCTCCAAAGTAGACAACGTGTACACTGCAATTATGTCCTCTTGTTCATTTCTTTCGACAATATTGTTATCCTCTGAAATTTTTTCACAAACAGCAATAACATCAGCTCTAGCAATTAGTTCATCGGTATCGGTATAACTAACGATCTTTGCTTCTGCATAAATATGTTCAGGCTCCCTATGTGTTCTTTCTATTAGGATAAAGATACACAAGGAAATCAGTAGTACGATCACAATTCCTAAAAGAATTGGCTTATCTTTCTTGCAATATTTCATTATTATCCCTCCCTTTAGTAGAGTGCCTTAATTCCTGCGATATCATCCGACAACGGATACGCTTTGTCGTTAAAGCCTGTCTCTCGCATTACCGATATACTATTTTTGCTTGATTGACAATGTCCTAAACCAAAAGCATGTCCCATCTCGTGCACAATCGTTTCATTTTTTCGTGTTGTGCTCAAAGACTTAAATGGTTTATAAAGAACAATGTTCTTTTTACGTCCACTTTGCAAAAATGTTACTGCATAATCTTCGCTATCTGTACTCCGATTATCCAGAAATTTAACTGTACCGGATACTGCGTTAAAAGTGCATGATACCCTTCCAGTATATGTTTCCCATTTATTCACATTTGATTTGATTGTGACATCAGATAAACTACTCTCAATATATACTCCAATATCTTTTCCAGAAGGAAATTCCCATCCTGATTTTAACACATATGCAAAACAATTACTGCTGGCAACAAGAATGGTTAATATAACCGAAATAAAAATCAGTGTTCCGCTTCTCCTAACTTCTTTCCTTTTTTTCATAGTTCAATTCTCCTTACTTATCTAACATCTTGCCCCAGATCATCAAACATTTAAGTTTATGTTGAAGTCAACTTTTCTCCAGACAAGCTCAATGCTCTGTTCTTAAATTCTGTCATATCACTTTCAACTACCCTCATAGTATCATCCTTTCCCGCATTTGACTGCACCCCTTCGCAGCCGCTGAATCTTAAAAAGTTAATCCTTTCCCAATCCCCTTTTTCTTTTATTACTATTTATTTCTGAATTTTCTTTATCATAGCACATCTTTTTACACCCGTCAACATATATTTTGTTTTTCATAGTATATTTTTTTCTTGTCATTGACGAATCGCAACTTTTTATATATAATAAATTTATAAAGGAGAACTACACTATGGCCAGAGGTAGAAGCAACTTTAAAATGGGAACGGTCGAACTGATCGTCCTATTCCTGTTAGAAAAGCGTGATTTATACGGGTATCAGCTTACCAATCTGATTGAAAAACTGTCTGACGGCAGAGTTGTCGTTACTGAAAGTACGCTGTACCCTACGCTGTATAAGCTGTTGAAGAACGGCTACATTTCTGACAAGGAAGAACCTATAGGAAAGCGGCGTATCCGCGTATATTACCACTTGGAAGCTGCGGGAAAGTCTAGATTAGCCGATTTGTTAGAAGATTATCATACCAACAGAATCGGAACGGATATGATACTTGCATGTGAAGATTTACCGGAGGAATACTAAATGAATCCAGTCAACAATGAACAGATAAAGCAATACTTCAAGCAGATCAAATTGCTGCTGCCGATTTACTCTAAAGATGAGAAGATATTTATCAAAGATCTGCAAAAATCCGTTCAGGACTATATCGACGAGCATCCATCATGCGCCTATGAAGACATTTTAGATCGCTTTGAAGAACCTGCTGATGTCGTGCACAACTACATCTCGTCTTTAGACCAATATCAGCTGTGCAAGCGGATTTCTTTAAAAAAGGTGATCAGAAATGCGGTTGTCATCGTTGTAATTACTGCTATTGTCGCCTTCGGCATACGAACTGCGCTAGTTTATAAGGCATATATAGCCTCAAAGGAAACCATTATCACACACGAGAGAGTAGTCATTGAATGACCGCGAAAGGAAAAATTATGAAAAAACTATCTACAATTTTTGCAGTCGTCACCTTGTTATTAACTTTTACGTTCCAGCCTGCCTTCGCTGCAGATAACGTTATCTCAATGGAAGTAGAATATTTAGAAGATGGTGGTCGCTATGTCACCATCATAGAGGATGTACCGACTTCTGACATTCAACCATTATCAACGAAGACAGAAACAAAGTCAAAAACTGCATATTACGAAAACGCAGCAGGTAAAGTCATGTGGTATGTCAAGGTTACTGGAACCTTCACCTATGGAGACGGTACTTCTAAGTGCATTTCCGCAACCCCATCAGCCGCGTCTCAAAACTCGGATTGGAAGGTTTCCAACGTCACCGGAGGCAAATCCGGCAACAAAGCCTATGCAACTGCGACTGGGAAAAAATATTTAGACGGTACGGTCATAGATACCAAAACAAAAACCGTCACCCTGACCTGCAGCCCGACAGGGGTATTTTCATAACATCAAGACAGCATCATTCATATTATGAAATAAGCTGGCCGCGGCCGCATGATCTGAAAAGGTATTCAGAAATGCGATCGCGGCCAGCTTGCCGTTCACTTTCATGAATCATTTAAAACTCCAAACTATCCGTATGCAAAAGGAAGTATTTCATTCCCATGATGACAAAGCCTTCGTCATTGCGCCACGGTTTCTTTGTTCCGTTGACGATAACGATTTTTTTAAAAGAATCTGGAATATTTCGCAGAGATCGGAACTCCTGTGCCTGTTTTTCTTCAGAAGCCATGTCATAAGCGACCTGAATATAGTAACGCTGACTGCCCTGATTCACCACAAAGTCAACCTCCAAGCTCTTATGAATACGTTTTCCTTCCTTATCTCTTTCAAATACATCTACCTTGCCCACATCGACATGATAGCCACGGATCAGCAATTCATTATAAACGATGTTCTCCATAATGTGCGTAGGCTCCTGCTGTCTGAAATTCAATCTGGCATTTCTAAGACCTATATCAGTAAAATAGTATTTCAGGTTTGCCCCAATATATTTTCTTCCCTTAACATCATAACGGCTTGCCTTGGAAATCAGAAAAGCTTCTTCCAAATGATCGATATGACTGGAAATTGTCTTTGAGGTATAAGTCATCTGACGTTCACTGGCAAAGGTATTGGATATCCGTGTCGGATTGGTCAGCGCACCAATAGATGAAGCGAGAACATCGACCAGAACGCCTATCTCATCGACACTTTGAAGCCTGTTTCTTTCCACAACATCCTTCAGATATACGTTTGCGAAGATATTCTTCAGATACTCCCCCTTCTGCCGCTCGCTTTGAAATACCGCAGCCTGCGGCAATCCTCCGTAAATCATATATTCATTCCATGCATCGTCATAATCACCGTCAAAGGCTGAATAGAATTCCGCAAAGGAAAGCGGATAAATTCTGACCTCATCGCCTCTTCCTCGGAACTCCGTTACTATATCGCTGGAGAGGAATTTAGAATTGCTTCCCGTCACATAAACATCCAGATTTCTCATACGAAGCAAACTATTCAGCACCTCTTCAAACCGCGGCATGAACTGCACTTCGTCCAGCAGCAGATAATACTTTTGATCATCTTTCAGGGTATCCTTGATATACTGATAGCATACTTTAGGATCCCGCAAATCCTCACTTTCAATACCATCAAGGGCTATCTCTATGATGTGCTCTGCATCAACACCGGCTTCCAAAAGATATCTCTTAAATATAGTAAACAGTAAAAAGGATTTGCCGCACCTTCGAATACCCGTGATGACTTTTATCATGCCGTTGTCTTTACGTTCAATCAGCTGATGCAGGTAAGCATCCCTCTTTATTTCCATCTTATCACTCCTATTTTTCGTGCATTGCACAATTTTATGTAACGATATTTTATCACAAAGCCGTGTAAAAGCCAATACTCATTCCTATTTTTCGTGCATTACACAATTTTATGTAATGATCTTTATCAAAAAAGAAAGCGCCGCTCTGGCTGGTCTCCCAGCTCAGGCGGCGCTCCGTATCCCGCGGCATTTTCGCCGCGGGGGGCCTTTCACATAAATTACCGAATGGTATGCTCTTCGATAAGCTGATTTTTCATATCCCACAGTTTCTGGGAAAGATCTACGTAATAGGTCTGCGGATTTTCAAAGCGCAGGGTCTCGCCCCAAAGGGTCTCGATCTGATCCCTGCAGTAATCCCGCACCTCGTCGATCGGCGGACACTGGTAGACGCACTTGCCCTTGTCAAAGAGCTGCACCCTCAGGTTCTTCGCGCAGAAGTTATACAGCTTCTTCTTCTTCCAGACCGCGTTCGGATCGAAGATCTCGTAACCGTCTACCTCCGGGATAGTCTCGCCGTCCACCGTCATCACGTCGGCCAAAGCCTTTCCCGTTTCCTTGTCAAAGAGCCTGTACAGGGTCTTGAATCCAGGGTTGGTGATCTTCTCCACGTTTTCAGAGATCTTGATCTTCGGAATGATCTTTCCGTCCTTTTCCAGGGCGGCCAGCTTGTATACGCCGCCGAACACCGGCTCCGACTTAGCTGTGATCATCCGCTCGCCGACGCCGAAGGAATCGATCTGCGCTCCTTCCATGATCACGTCCCGGATAATATATTCGTCCAGGGAGTTGGACACGGTGATCTTGCACTCCTCCAGTCCTGCCTCGTCCAGCATCTTTCTGGCCCGCTTGGTCAGATAGGCCACGTCGCCGCTGTCGATGCGGATGCCCATTTTCTTCGGCTTCACTTCTTTGAACACCCGAATGGCCGCAGGTACGCCCGACTTCAGCACATTGTAGGTATCCACCAGCAGAGTGCAGTTGTCTGGATAGATCTCCGCATACCGTTTAAAAGCTTCATACTCATTCGGGAACATCTGGACCCAGCTGTGGGCCATGGTTCCCAGAGCCGCGATGCCGTAATCCCGGTCCGCGATGGCACAGGCGGTTCCCGTACATCCTCCGATGTAGGCCGCGCGGGCGCCGAATACAGCGGCCGCTGTTCCGTGAGCCCTTCTGGTTCCAAACTCCATGACCGGTCTTCCCTGAGCCGCGCGGACGATCCGGTTGGCCTTGGTGGCGATCAGGCTCTGATGGTTGATGATCAGAAGCAGCATAGTTTCAACAAACTGGGCCTGGATCACCGGCCCCCGTATGGTCAGGATCGGTTCATGAGGGAAGATCGGAGTTCCCTCCGGCACACCCCAGACATCGCATTTGAATTCAAAATTCCGAAGATATTCCAGAAAGCCTTCACAGAATATCCCCTTACCTCTGAGGAACTGAATATCCTCCTCCGTAAACTCCAGGTTATTCAGATACTCGATAACCTGTTCAACGCCCGCCATGATGGCATATCCTCCGCCATCTGGGACTTTTCTGAAGAACATATCAAAATAAGCGATATCGTCTTCAATGCTACCTGACTGAAAATAACCGTTTGCCATGGTGATTTCATAGAAATCCGTCAACATCGTCAGGTTTTCATTCTTCATCATTTTGGATTATCTCCTTCTTATCTGTCCTTACGGACACTATAAATAATGTACAATATAATATTATACACTATTTCAGCATCTTCTTCAAGAACTGTCCTGTATAAGATGCGTCACAGGCGGCAATTTCTTCCGGCGTGCCTGTGGCGACGACTTGGCCGCCTCTGTTTCCGCCGTCAGGGCCCAGATCGATCACATAATCTGCCCGCTTGATCACATCTAAGTTGTGCTCGATGACTACCACCGTATTGCCCGCGTCTACCAGCTTATCCAGCACGGAGACCAGCTTATCCACATCGGCAAAGTGAAGGCCGGTGGTCGGCTCGTCCAAAATATACAGGGTCTTTCCCGTGCTGCGTCTGGACAGCTCTGTGGCCAGCTTGACTCTCTGAGCCTCTCCGCCGGACAGCTGGGTCGAAGGCTGTCCCAGCTTGATATAGTCCAGGCCCACCTCGTTGAGCGTATCCAGATACCGCTTCAGTGAAGGCAGGTTCTTGAAGAAGTCCAGAGCCTCTGCCACGCTCATATCCAATACGTCAAAGATGCTCTTTCCTTTATACTTTACCTCAAGGGTCTCCCGGTTATACCTTCTGCCCTTGCAGACCTCACACGGGACATAGACGTCCGGCAGGAAGTGCATTTCGATCTTGATGATGCCGTCGCCGCTGCACGCTTCGCAGCGTCCTCCTTTGACGTTGAAGCTGAACCGTCCTTTATCAAAGCCTCTCAGCTTGGACTCCGGCAGAGACGCGAAAAGGTCACGGATATAGGTGAACATGCCCGTATAGGTGGCCGGATTGGATCTCGGCGTCCGTCCGATCGGCGACTGGTCGATGTCGATGACCTTGTCGATGTGTTCCAGCCCGAGGATCTCATCGAATTTGCCCGCTTCCTCCTTTGTCCGGTTGATGATCTTAGAGGCCCCTTTGTTGAGGATCTCGTTGATCAGGCTGCTCTTGCCGGAGCCGGACACGCCGGTAACGCAGACGAATTTGCCCAGAGGAATATCCACGTCGATATGCTGCAGGTTGTTCTCCGCCGCTCCTTTGATGGTGATGCATTTGCCGTTGCCCTCTCTTCGCTTTTCCGGCACGGCGATCTTCCTCTTTCCCGACAGATACTGCCCCGTGATGGACTCCGGGCAGGCTTTGATGTCCTCCACCGTGCCCTGGGCCACCAGCTCGCCGCCGTAGATGCCGGCCGCCGGTCCGATGTCGATGATGTGGTCAGCGGCGTACATGGTATCCTCGTCGTGCTCCACCACCAGCAAAGTATTTCCGATGTCTGTCAAATGCCGCAGGGTATCCAGCAGCTTTTCATTATCCCTCTGATGGAGGCCGATGCTGGGCTCGTCCAGAATGTACAGCACGCCCATGAGGCTGGAGCCGATCTGCGTTGCCAGGCGGATACGCTGGGATTCTCCGCCGGACAGAGTTCCTGAAGCCCGGGACAGGGTCAGATATTCCAGCCCTACATCCAGCAGGAAATTCAGCCGCGCTTTGATCTCCTTGATGATCTGTCTGCCGATGAGCTCTTCTTTCTCTGTCAGCTGCAGGTTGTCGATGAAGTCGTAGGCGTCGCGGATGGACATGTCGGAAAGCTCCGCCAGATTTTTGCCCCCTACGGTAACTGCCAGCACCTCCGGTTTGAGACGTTTGCCGCGGCAGTCGGGGCAGTCCCTCACCACCATGTACTTCTGCATCCGCTCCTTCATGAAGTCAGAATGAGTTTCCCGATAGCGGCGCTCCACGTTGTTGATCATGCCCTCAAAAGGATGGTCTCTGTGCGAAACGCTGCCCGTGCTCCGGCTGGTATAGGTGTATTTCAAATGCCTGGTTCCCGTGCCGTACAGCAGCTCCTGCTTAAAGGTTTCCGGCAGGTCCTTATAGGGCACCGACAGATCCACGCCGTGCTCCTTTGCCAGAGCGTCGATCATCTGCCGGTAAAATCCGGAAAACTCCATGGACGCGAAGATGGTGCCCAGGGCGCCGCCGATGACGCTCTTCTCCGTCTTGATGATCAGCTCCGGGTCGATCTTCTGAGTGAAGCCCAGGCCGTTGCAGGTCGGGCAGGCGCCGAAAGGACTGTTAAAGGAAAACATTCTCGGTTCCAGCTCCTCGATGCTGACGCCGTGATCCGGGCACGCCAGCTTGGTGGAAAAGGTCTTCTCCATCTGAAAGTCCTGATCCTGGAACTGCACGATGACCAGTCCATCGCCCTGATGCATGGCCAGCTCCACCGCTTCGGAAATGCGGCTTTCCTGCCCCGGCTTCAAGATGATCCTGTCCACAACGATCTCTATAGTGTGCTTGAACTTCTTGTCCAGCTTGATTTCTTCTTCATTGATCAGGCGGATCTCTCCGTCGATCCTGACCCTGGTAAAGCCCTCCTTTCGGATGCGCTCCAGAATCTTCTCATGCTCGCCCTTTCTCTGTCGGACTACCGGCGCCATGATGATCAGCCTGGTGCCCTCCTGGAACTCCATGATGGCGTCCACCATCTGGTCCACGGTCTGGCTGGTGATCGGCCTGCCGCAGACCGGACAGTGGGGCTGTCCGATGCGGGCGTACAAAAGACGCAGGTAGTCGTGGATCTCCGTTACAGTTCCCACGGTGGAACGGGGATTCTTGCTGGTGGTCTTCTGATCGATGGAAATGGCCGGCGAAAGACCTTCGATCAGCTCTACGTCCGGCTTTTCCATCTGTCCCAGAAACTGGCGGGCATAGGAAGAAAGGCTTTCCACATACCGGCGCTGTCCCTCGGCGTAGATCGTATCAAAGGCCAGAGATGACTTCCCTGAGCCTGAAAGCCCTGTCAAAACCACCAGCTTGTCTCTGGGAATGGTCACATCGATGGATTTCAGATTATTTTCATTGGCTCCTTTTACGATGATTTCGTTTGCCATGTAAATTCTCCTTTTCTGCTGTATCTGCTGTCACTGTTTATATCTACTATTTACTTTACCCTTACCTTATATTCAAAGATCTGGTCGCGGAGCTGGGCCGCCCGCTCAAACTGCAGGTCGGCGGCCGCCTGCTTCATTTCTGTTTCCAGTTCTTTGATGTAGTCCTTCAATTCCTTCTGGGTCAGCTCCAGCGGCTTTTTGCCCTTGTAGCTGCCTTCGTCCTCGGCCGGCTTGGTCGCCTCGATGACCGCTCTGACAGACTTCTGGACGCTCTTCGGCGTAATGCCGTGTTCTCTGTTGTAACGGTCCTGGATGCTCCGCCTCCGCTCGGTCTCGTCGATGGCCGCCCGCATGGCTTTGCTGACATAGTCGGCGTACATGATGACCCGTCCGTCGACGTTACGCGCCGCCCGGCCGATGGTCTGGATCAAAGAGGTCTCCGTCCGCAGGAAGCCTTCTTTGTCGGCGTCCAAAATGGCCACCAGGGACACTTCCGGAATGTCCAGGCCCTCCCGCAGCAGGTTGATGCCTACGAGCACGTCAAATTCACCCAGGCGCAGGTCGCGAATGATCTCCAGACGTTCCAGGGTGTCCACCTCTGAATGAAGATATCTGACCCGAATGCCCGCGTTGGTCAGATAGGTGGTCAGGCTCTCTGCCATCTTCTTTGTCAGCGTGGTGACAAAGGCCCGTTCGCCCCTCTCCGCCGTGGCGCGCAGCTCTCCGATCAGATCGTCGATCTGGCCTTCCGTTTTGCAGACGATGATCGGCGGGTCCAAAAGGCCTGTCGGCCTGATGATCTGTTCCGCCGTGACGCCGCCTGCCGCCTCTCGCTCATAAGCGGCCGGCGTAGCGCTGACATATACGGCCTGACTGACCAGCTTCTCAAACTCCGGGAACTGCAGCGGCCGATTGTCCAGCGCCGACGGCAGCCGGAAGCCGTACTCCACCAGGGAGGACTTTCTGGAACGGTCGCCGGCGTACATGGCCCGCAGCTGGGGCAGCATGACATGGGACTCGTCAATGAGCAGCAGGAAATCATCGGGGAAGTAGTCGATCAGAGTGTAGGGCCGCACGCCCGGCTCCAGGCCGTTGATATGGCGTGAATAGTTTTCGATGCCCTTGCAGGTGCCGATCTCCCTGAGCATTTCCATATCGTAACGGGTTCGCTGTTCGATCCGCTGGGCTTCCAGCAGCTTGCCCCGGTCCTTGAACCACTGGATTCTTTCTTCCAGCTCCGCTTCGATGGTGACCAGGGCCCGCTCCATGTTCTCCTTTGATGTGACATAGTGGGACGCCGGGTAGATGGCCACGTGGTTCCGCAGGCCCAGAATCTCCCCGGTCAGCGGGTTCATCTCTTTGATGGTCTCCACCTCGTCGCCGAACAGCTCGACGCGCACGGCCTTGTCCGAGCCGGCGGGGAAGATGTCGATGATGTCGCCCCTCACCCGGAAGGTGCCCCGCTCAAAGGCCATGTCGTTTCTGGTATACTGAATGTCTATCAGCTTTCTCAGGATCTCGTTTCTCGGCCGTTCCATGCCTGGCCGCAGGGAGATCATCTGGTTCTCGTAGTCAAAAGGGCTTCCCAGGCCGTAGATGCAGGACACGGAGGCCACGATGATGACGTCCTTCCGTTCCGCCAAAGCGGCTGTCGCCGAGTGGCGCAGCTTCTCGATCTCGTCGTTGATCTGGGAATCCTTCTCTATATAGGTATCCGTCGAAGGCACATAGGCCTCCGGCTGGTAGTAATCATAATAGGACACAAAATATTCTACGGCGTTTTCGGGAAAGAACTCCTTGAACTCTCCGTGAAGCTGGGCGGCCAGGGTCTTGTTATGGGAGATCACCAGCGTCGGCTTCTGTACCCGCTCGATGATATTCGCCATGGTGAAGGTCTTGCCTGACCCGGTAACGCCCATCAAAGTCTGATGCTTTTCGCCGTTTAAAATCCCCTCCGCCAGCCGGTCAATGGCCTGAGGCTGGTCGCCGGTAGGGGCGTACTCTGAATATAGTTTAAACTCCATCAGTAATATGGTCTCCTTGTTTCATTCTCTATAAAAATATATTTGCCTTTTCCCTGTCCCTCAATCGGGATAATCACACAATAGTCTGCTAGTTTTTTTATTAATTTGCTCGCTGACGACGGCTTCAGTCCGGTACAGTCAGCGACAGCATTTCTCCCGAATGGATATTCCAGTCCAAATTCTTCAAGGAGAAGATTGACATTTTGTATTGTAGGCTCCTTTGCGCCTTTTTGCTTTAAGTACGCCGCATATTGTCTTTTTAGTTGTTCAATGTCTACTTTTCTGGTCTCAATGTCTACTTTTTCTGTTTCAATGTCTACTTTTCCCTCTTCAATATCTATTTTTTCATGCAAAAAATCTGGATGAATGGCTATTTCAACTCTTAAACCCTGGCGGTCATCATCCGTCACAAAAACTGCCTTAGGCGATCCATTTCTGGATAATTCATCTTGAATCGTAGGAATTCCCGTAGATCTTCCCTCACATAGATCAATTTCCTTCAAGAACTCTCCCAGCCGTCGATTCCTATATCTTCTTGTCCTAAAGCGCTCCCCTTTCTGTATTACATCCATTGGTATTGAGCGGTCTATTCCCGGAAAACTTATCACGTTAATACACTCAGGTTCTATTTCAATCTGAACAGGCTCATAGGATAAATAATCTCTGTGATAAAACGCATTTACGATTACCTCTTCTAGCGCCTGATAAGGATAGCTTACCCTGCGAAGGGATTCCATTTGATAATCAACTTTTGTTATGCGTTCCTCAATCACCATGTCCTGCAGTTTTTCCATAGTACGACGTATGATCGTAGGTACAGACCCCTTAATTGGAGGTATCTCAATAAAGTTGTTCGGCTCTCTGATACTTCCCTCAGGAAACTTCGTAATCTCAACCTGAGTATACGGGAAGAACTTTTCAGGATACTCGCAGAACATCATCAAAGCCACATTTTTCAGTTTTACGCACTCAGCCGGACCCTCCAATAGCTGCATTTCTTCTAATACCGCTTCAACTCCCCGGTTTCGTACATCCTTTGCCAGCCTGCTTCCCGTCGCTCGAAGATGCCTTTCCAACAAGATCGGTGAAATATCATCCATGGTTGCATTGGGATTCGCTTGTACATCAAAAGGCACACGGCTTGCCATTGAAATCAGTTCCTGTTCCTGTTCAGGCGAAGCTGCGATTGAACTGCTGTTGTATCGGATGAAATACTTGCTTGGTTTTTCCTTCTTCGCGGTTACATGCTCGGCCATCTTATATGGGCGCTGCGCACCAGTTGGAACCCATAATACAATGATAGATTGATCATCAACTTCCTCTATAATCGTTTTGGGGAAATAGGCAGGTACAATTTTTTTATTGAAGCCTACCATTTCTCTCTGAATTCTATCTAAGGTCTCTTTTTTGATGCCCTTCACTGGACGTTTGGCAATTCCATGCTCTTCTTCAACTCCAATAACGATATAGCCGCCGCCTTGATTATCAAAATCGTTAGCCCAGGCACATACGCTTTTATAAATATCGTCTGGATTCCATCCTGCCTTAAATTCTATTCTATTGCCCTCAACACGTTTAGCTTTCAGCAAGTCTTCTATACTAAATTCAAGTTCCATACTTTCCCATCCTCGTATAGTTTCTATACTTCGTATATTCTTCCACAGCTAACTTTGATTATATCAGAAGATAAAACAAAAGTACAGACCAAAATCGAACCTTTGTTCTGTATGTCCTGTACCTTTGCGCCGTATTTTTTTGTTTTTTTTGCCCGCAGACAGTATGCCCGCGGGCAGTCGTCCGAATCCCATCAATCATTAGGCCGGTTATAGAACCAGCCCCCGATCTGTTCCGTTTTGATCACGTTGACAAAGGCGTGGGGATCCGCCTCTTTGATGGCGGCCAGGACCCGGCTGACCTCTTCACTGGAAACCACAGAATAGAGCATGTTCCGCTCCGTCCCCTGATAACAGCCGATCCCCTTGAAATGGGTCGCGTCGTGATTGGTGAGGGCTTTGATCCTGCCATAGATCACGTTGGGCTGGTCTGTGATGATCAGCAGCGTATGCTTTTGATACCGCTTATACAGCATCTGGATCACCTGCGTCGAGCAGAACTGGAAGATGATCGAGTACAGAGCCCGGTCAAAGCCGAACAGCAGGCCTGCCGTGACCAGAATACACACGTTCCCCATAAAGATGTAGTTCCACGCGTCGATGCCCCGCTTCTCCGAAAAATAAATGGAGATAAAATCCGTACCGCCGCCGCTGGCCCCTACGAAGAGGCACAGACTGATGGCCACGCCGTTGACGATGCCGCCGAAGATGCAGATCAGCAGCACGTCATAGGTAATGGTCACCGGCGGAAGAATGTCCGTCAGCACGCTGCTGAGAGCGATGACATATATAGAATAGAAGGTAAATTTCTTGCCCAGATGCCGGATGCCGATATAGGCTGGTATCAGATTCAGCGGAAGATAGATCAGCGTATAGGGCAGCTGCGCCTGAAAGAAGGTATCACCGATCTGCTGGACCAGCAGAGTGATGCCCGCGAAGCCGCCGGGAAACAGGCCGCCCGTCCGGACAAAGCTCCTCAGGTTAAAGGCGTAGACCAGCGCTCCCAGCGTGCAGAACAGAATCCTGCGCAGTTCCTTTTTCAGCCGCTGCTGCCGGCTCAGTGTTTCCATCGCGTCTATGCCTCCTCTGGAAGTTTGCTCACGTCGATCCAGCCTTCTGCCTGAGAATAGCGGTACAGCTCGTCGCAGGTGAATTCGATGGCGCTGTTGGCGCTGCCGCAGGCGGGGAATACCGTGTCAAAACGCTGCAGGGACTTGTCGCAGTAAATCCGCACCTCAGGGTTTTCCACAGCAAAGGCGCATACGCCGCCGATGGCGTGTCCCGTGTAGGCGACCACCTCTTCAGCCGTAAGCATTTTCGCCTTGAAACCAAACTGCGCTTTGAACTTTTTGTTGTCGATCCGGGCGTCCCCGGCCGTCTGGATCAAAATGCATCCGTCGGGGCTTTTGAAGGACAAAGTCTTGCAGATCCTCGCGCCCTCTACGCCTACGGCCTGAGCAGCCAGCTCCACCGTGGCGCTGGATACGTCAAACTCCTGAATCCTGTCCTCTATGCCTAATGACCTGAAATAGGCTCTTACTTTTTCAATTGCCATAATGAACCTCCCTCTCTATTTCACTACTATAAATTCTACGAGGAGTCAGCGGTAAAATCAAGAGCGGCTTTGTGTTTTTTTCGTTTCCTTTTTCGACATCTTTCGACAAAATTTCTCATGCACCAAAGTACGAAAAGGCGAAGTTTGTCTAAAACTGCAGGCTTAATTGGACCTAAACCCCTTGAATTCAACATTTTTAGCCGTTACAATAAGCTCAAACTTCATCATTCATTTTATGATTTTGTGTGTGTATTCGTTGTAAGGGAGGTAGTTTTAATGGAAAACAACAAGCAAGAAAGAGGCAAATTCAGCAGTAATTTTGGTTTCCTCATGGCGGCCGTGGGATCGGCCGTAGGACTGGGCAACCTGTGGGGATTCCCGTACAAGATGGGAAACGGCGGAGGCTTCGCGTTTTTACTTCTGTACATATTCCTGGCCATCTTTGTCGGCTACGCGTGTATGCTGGGAGAGTTCTCCCTCGGAAGAAAAGGACAGCTTTCTGCCGTCGGCTCTTATGAAAAGTGTGATAAACGTTTTACCTTCAACGGCTGGCTGGCCGTGTTGGTACCGTTCTTCCTTCTATCCTTTTACTGCACCCTGGGCGGCTATGTGACCAAATACATGGTCGCCAATCTGGGTGACATCTTCGGCGCCAGCTGGGGCGTAAACGGCGCGGACAGCAGCGCGTACTTCAACGGGTTCATCGGAAGCGGCGCTCCTGCCGTCATCTACGGCATCGTCTTTCTGGTGCTGACCGTGCTCATCGTCATGGGCGGCGTTTCCGGCGGCATCGAGAAGTTCTCGATCATCGCCATGCCTGCTCTGTTCGTGCTGCTGGTGGTCGTGGTGATCAGAAGCGTCACCCTGCCCGGCGCGGCGGAAGGTCTGGCCTTCATGTTCAAGCCGGATTTCTCCGTATTCAAAGGCACGGGCTGGATCAAAGTCCTGGCGTCCGCGGGCGGGCAGATCTTCTTCTCCCTGTCTCTGGCGTCCGGCTGTATGATCGTTTACGGTTCCTATCTGGACAAGAAGGAAAATCTGGAGGTCAACGCCATTCTGGTGCCTATCTGTGACACCTCTGTCGCCCTTCTGGCAGGACTGGCCACTTTGCCGGCAACCTTCGCCATGGGCATGGAGCCCGCTGCCGGTCCCGGCATGCTGTTCGTGACGCTGCAGGCTGTATTCGGAGCCATGGGAGCCGCCGGCCCGATCTTCGGCTTCATCTTCTACCTGCTGGTGTTCTTCGCGGCCCTGACATCTTCCATCGGCATGATGGAAGGCGCGGTATCCGCCTTTATGGACAGAGCGGCTGAAAAAGGGAAGACGCCGAACAGAACCAAGCTCAGCTGGATCATCGCCGCAATATCCGGCGTAGGATCTCTGATCGTATCCATCGACGCTCTGGGCGCGGGTCCTCTGCCGAAGCCTTTCGGACTGGGCACCTGGCTGGACGCTTTCGACCTGTTCGCGGAAGGTTTCATGATGCCGATCGGCTGTCTGGTCATGGCTCTGCTTCTGGGCTGGTTCCACCCGGACTACATAGACGATGAGGTGCGTCTCGGCAGCGCGTACAAGACCAAGGGCTTCGTCAAGTTCTGTCTCAAATGGATCGCGCCGCCGTTCATGATCTTCATCTTCATCGGCCAGATGGACGGATTCTTCGGCCTGGGACTGTTCAGCTAAACCTGATAAAAGAATAAATGCATTGAGAAGACGGCCCCTGCTTTGCAGGGGCTGTTTTTTTCCGCGCGTTAGTCCTATGACGGCAGCTATCCCACAGCGCGAGGTAAACATCACGGGTGCAGTAAACATCACACGACGGCAATTATCACATGGTGCGGCAGCTATCACGGGCAGTCTTCAGGAACTAACACCATCTGAATGGAGCGGAATCCTGCATTTTCGCGCTGCGTATCCGGCGAAACAATGCGCTCCTTCTTCGGACGCCGCCTTCCATTTATTGTTAAATAATTAACAATTCCGACTTTTTTCGTGATTATCTCTAAAAATTCAAACTCATTTTGCAATTTTCTAACAATTTTTCTGATTTTCGTGTATACATGTTGACATCCAGTTTCTGCTTGACTTATAATTAGGGAAAGAATAAAGTTCAATGCATTTATTCATTTTATTAGGAGGTAGTTCAATGGAACAGAAAAACAATGGCTTTAACAGCAACTTTGGATTCCTGATGGCGTCCATCGGTTCTGCTGTAGGTCTCGGAAACCTATGGTCCTTCCCTTACAAGATGGGTAACAATGGCGGATTTGCATTCTTGATCTGCTATCTGGTATTCCTGGTACTTGTAGGCTATCCTATGCTGATGGGCGAATTCGCCATCGGCCGTAGAACCGGCAAGGCTGCCATCGAAGGTTTCGAGCACACCAACAAATCATTTAAGATCTTCGGTATTATCGAGACGATCGTCCCTTACTTCTTGGTCGCATTCTACTGCACATTCGGTGGATATATCATGAAGTATCTGATCGCTTCCATCGGCTGGCTGGTAGGCGCTGGCGATCTGGGAACCACAGATGCAGGCGAATATTTCGGAACCTTCATCACAAGCGGATTCCCTGCTATCGCTTACATGATCATCTTCTGGGCGCTGACTGTACTGATCGTATATCTGGGAACCTCCGGTATCGAGAAGTTCTGTAAGGTCGCGATCCCTGCCCTGGTCGTATGTTTGGTCATCATCATCATCAGAGCGTGCACACTGCCTGGCTCCGGCGCTGGCCTGTCCTACATCTTCCAGCCTGACATGAGCGTATTCAAGGGTGTTGGCTGGATCAAGGTTCTGGGAACCGCCGGCAACCAGTGTTTCTTCTCACTGTCACTGGCATCTGGCTGTCTGATCGCTTACGGCGCTAAGCTGAACAAAGGCGAAAATCTGGAAAAGAACGCTGCAATCGTAGCTGTCGCTGATACACTGGTAGCCGTCATGGCTGGCGTCTGCATCTTCCCGGCAGTATTCGCATACGGCCTGGAACCAGGCGCAGGTCCTGGACTCCTGTTCTCCACCATGGTAACTGTATTCCAGAACATGGGCGGCATCGGACCGATCTTCAGCGTAATCTTCTTTGTGCTGGTATTCTTCGCGGCACTGTCCTCCTCCATCGGCATGATGGAAGGCGGCATCCAGGCTATGGTAGACGCTCAGGAAAAGAAAGGCAAGATGGGCGGCAGAGCAAAGTGCGTAGCACTGACCGCAGTCATCGCGCTGGCAGGCAACCTGCTGGTTACTGCTGACGGCTTGGGCGGCACTGGTCTTCCACATCTGCTGGGACTGGAAACCTGGCTCGACTTCTTCGATCTCTTCGCAGAAGGTATCCTGATGCCGATCGGCGCTACCGGTATGGCTATCATGCTCGGCTGGACAAGGATTCACTTCCTCGACGAAGAAGTACAGTCTGGCTCGTCCTTCGCTTCCAAGGGATTCGTACACTTCTGCCTGAAGTATGTTGACCCTATCATCTGCGCGATCCTGTTGATCGTGTCCCTGAATGGATTCTTCGGATTCACAACTCTGTTCTAATCAGAAGATACATACGTACAGAATACACCATTCAAACAACTTGATATCGCAAAGCGGGATTTCTCGAAATCCCGCTTTTTTCTTGGTTTTTTGACTATTCCCAGCCATAAGAAACGATCTGATTTTATTCAGTTTTTTAGTTGCAAAAACAAATTTCATTTTACGTTTATGTTTTGATTGACAAACAAAATTCTCATGGTATAATGATATTCAGCTAAATGCTTTGTTTTGGTATATATTTTTGATTTGTGGAGGTATCATCTATGGAACAACAACACAGCAAGGGCCAATGGGGCAGCAGCTTCGGCTTTTTGATGGCCGCCATCGGCTCTGCCGTGGGTCTCGGCAACCTTTGGGGCTTTCCCTATAAAATGGGGATCAATGGAGGATTCGCATTCCTTCTGCTCTACATCATCTTAGTGATCTTCGTCGGCTTCGTCATCTGCGCCGGAGAACTGGCCCTGGGCCGCCATTCCGGCAAAGGCGTGGTCGGCGCTTACGAATCCATCGACAAAAAATACGGCTTTATCGGCTGGTTCGGCTGGATCTCGCCGCTTTTGATCCTGGGCTTCTATTCCATGCTGGGCGGCTACTGCATCAAGTACGCTCTCGCCAACCTGGGCGACCTGTTCGGCGCGGGCTGGGGCGTCGGAGATGCCGACAGCGGCGCGTACTTTACCGATTTCTATACGGATCAGCTGCAGACCGTGATCTATTCGGTCATCTTCGTCCTGCTGACCACCCTCATCGTGCGCGCAGGCGTATCCGGCGGCATCGAGAAGTTCACCAAGATCGCCATGCCGGCTCTCTTTTTCATGCTGGTCATCGTCATCATCCGCAGCGTGACCCTGCCAGGCGCTTCTGAAGGACTGGCCTTTATGTTCAAGCCTAACTGGGAAGTATTTGAGGGCTCCGGATTTATCAGCGTCCTGGCCGCAGCCGGCGGGCAGATGTTCTTCTCCCTGTCACTGGGCATGGGCATCACCGTCACCTACGGCTCCTACATGAAGAAAAACGAGAATATCGAGCGCAACGCCCTGATCATTCCGTTTGCGGATACAGTCATCGCCATCATGGCGGGTCTGGCAGTCATGCCTGCCGTATTCGCGTCCGGTCTGGACCCTGGACAGGGCCCTGGGCTGCTCTTCGTCACCCTGCAGACCGTGTTCCAGGCTATGGGAAGCGTAGGACCGATCTTCGGCTTCCTGCTCTACAGCCTGGTATTCATCGCGGCCATCACCTCTTCCATCGCTCTGTTGGAAGCGGTCAGCGCCGTGATCATGGACAAGCGCGCGGAAAAAGGCAAGCCGATCAACAGAAAGATGACCACCACCATCATGGGACTCATCGTCATGGCCGAAGCCGTCTTCGTATCCCTGGACGGTCTGGGAGCCAACGGCTTCCCTCAGATCTTCGGACAGGGATGCTGGCTGGATTCCTTTGACCTGGTGTCCGAGGGCATCCTGATGCCGCTGGGCGCCTGCTACATGGCCATTATCCTGCCGACCAGCCTGGTAGACGGCGAGCTGACCCTGGAAGGCAACAACTTCAAAACCCAGAAGTTCTTCGATTTCTGTCTCAAGTTCGTAGCGCCGCTGATGATGGTGCTGGTACTGGTAGGACAGATCGACACCTTCTTCGGATGGGGCATCTTCTCCTAAACACATCTCGAAACCGGCAAAAGGAGCCGCGGCCCTGACGGGAAACACCGTCAGAGCCGCGGCTCCTTTCAACATGTCGCTGTTATATCTGATGAATGTCGATCTCTGTATATTCGTAGCTCCAGTCGCTGCCGTAGAGACCGCGGTCCATGTATTCCACTTCGCCGCACTGGTTGTCGCAAGGATCTTCCCTCGGGAAAGACTTGGCAGGAACCATATCCGCCTGGAACCGGTCGTTGATCGGAATGCGGAACGGATCTGCGTTGCCGAAAAAGTAATCCCACCGCTTTTCATGCCCTCTCCTGAAGGCCGCGCCGCCGTAGGAAAGATCCGCGTAGAGCCAGCCCTTTGACGGCAGCCAGAACATGGCCCAGTCATGGGGCCCGATGCTGCCCGGTTTGGCGTCGATGCCTGACTGCCACTGGGCAGGAATGCCGCAGATCCTGCAAAGAGTGATGAACAGCAGGGCCTGGATCCCGCAGTCGCCCCTCCGGTTGACCGCGCAGTATTCACTGAGATTGTCGATGGCCGCGTAGTCCCGCGTAAAACGGTACATGACCTTGGTGGTGATGTAGTCGTAGATGTTTCTGGCAGTCCTCAGCATGTCGCCGCCTTCGTCGGCCAGCTCCGCGGCCAGGGCGCGCAGATACGGCGTAAACTGAATGTGAGGCAGCTGCTCCGTCAGGTACGGCTCCATCTCCGCCGGGACAGGCCCCTGCTCCGGCGCCGCCTTCTCAATGGCTGCCCATGAGAGGTCCGTGTAGTGTCCGATAAAATCAAAGGCGTATTCCACCGTGTAATTCTGCCCCTTCATGGCAGGCCCCTCAAAGTAAGCGGTAGGGTGGCCGTCCTCCACAGAAGGCATGGCTGCCGGCTCCGGCGTAACGGATAAAACCTGCAGATGCTGTATCTGCTGCCGCTCTACCGGCATCGGAATATGGACGCGGACCTTCCGTCCCTCTTCCAATCCCGTAGGCTCCAGACTTATCTGATGGCGGATGTGAATATGGGCGGAGGTCTCCTGTCCGTCCGTCAGCGATTGAGCGAGAAGCTGATCTACAGCGTCCGGTTCATAGCCGGAAGCCTTTTCCCCTGCCGCCTTTGCCGCCCTCTCCTCAAATTCCGGATAGACGTTGAACAGGGTGGCGCAGAAACTTCTCAGATATCTGGGTTCTTCGTCCAGATAGATGAAGTCCACCTTGTTGTCCAGCCGCAGTTCCTTCAGTTCCTCTACAGCAAAAGAAGGAATCCTGTCGCGAATGATGGCAAGGGCCTCTTCCTCCGTATAAACGTAGCACTTTTCCAGATGTCTCAAGTTGACCAGTTCCAGCTCCAGTCTGCTGCGCATGGCCTGTGTCAGCTCGCCGTCCAGTCTCCGCTGGATCAGCGTGCGCACCCGGTCAAAATGCCCGCTCCACTTTTCCTTCATGATATCCTCCGGCAAAGGTACCGCAAGATATTTCAGATCGTAGTATTCCATATGCATATCCTCCCTATCCGCCTTATCTTAAAAAGCTGTCTACCTTCATCATACCTTATTCCACCCGGAAAATCCATAGTCATCGACAAAAATTTCAAAAAAACGCCGCGGCGGCTTGCTGAACTGCAGCTTACCGCCCTGCAGCGTTTTCTTCATCTCGCTTTCAAATGCGCAACGATTTTTTCTCTTACAGTCTATTCCTCTGACAGCTTCTTATAGCTTTCATATTTCTCTCTGGCGTCGGCTTCTGTCATGGCGAAAAGCTTATCCGCTGACTGCGGGAATTCCTTTGCCAGGGAAGCATATCTGTTCTGACCCATGATAAAGTCTCTGAACGGCTTTGTCGGCTCCTTGGAATCCAGAATGAAAGGATTGCGGCCCTTCTTCTTCAGATCCGGGTTGTACCGATACAGGTGCCAGTATCCGGACTCTACCGCGTCCTTGATATTCTCCTGGGACTTGCCCATGCCCTTCTTGATGCCGTGGTTGATGCACGGCGCGTAAGCGATGATCAAAGAAGGTCCGTCGTAGGCTTCGGCTTCGGCGATGGCTTTCATGAACTGAGCCTTATCCGCTCCCATACCTACCTGAGCGACGTAGACGTATCCGTAAGACATCGCCATCATGCCCAGATCCTTCTTTTTGATCTTCTTGCCGGAGGCGGCAAACTTGGCGATGGCAGCCGCCGGGGTCGCCTTTGACGCCTGGCCGCCTGTGTTGGAGTAGACCTCTGTATCAAAGACCAGCACGTTGATGTTTTCGCCGGAGGCCAGCACGTGATCCAGTCCGCCGTAGCCGATATCGTAGGCCCAGCCGTCTCCGCCGATGGCCCAGATAGACTTCTTGACCAGGTAATCCTTGTATCTGAGGATCCTGTCGCACAGCTGCTTCAGAACCTCGTCTGTGGTCTCCATGTTGTCGATGGCTTCCAGCACCTTCTTGCTGGCAGCGATGGATTCCTCTCCGTGATCCTTGTATTCCAGCCATTCCTTAAAGGCGTCCTTCATCTCGTCGTCGATATCCAATTCCAGCAGCGCCTTCATGTTGCTCTCGATCTTATCTCTGATCTGTTTCGTCGCCAGCACCATTCCATAGCCAAACTCCGCGTTATCTTCAAAGAGGGAATTTGCCCAGGCCGGACCGTGGCCCTTTTCATCGGTGCAGTACGGCATAGACGGCGCGGAAGCTCCCCAGATGGAGGAACAGCCCGTAGCGTTGGCGATCATCATTCTGTCTCCGAAGAGCTGGGTGATGACCTTCAGATACGGCGTCTCGCCGCAGCCCGCGCAGGCACCGGAAAACTCAAAGTACGGCTGATAGAACTGGCTTCCTTTGACGGACTTCTTGTCGACCGGAAGGTCCTTCTTAGGAATGGTCACAGCGTAATCCCAGTTATCCGCTTCGCTGACTACGTCGGCATAGGCTTCCATCTTCAACGCCTTTTCCTTTGCCGGACAGATGTCCGCGCAGTTGCCGCAGCCCATGCAGTCCAGGGCGGACAGCTGCATACGGTAATGGAGACCGTCCAGCTTCGCTCCCTGCGCTTTGATGGTCTCAAAGCCTGCAGGGGCCTTTTCCAGTTCCTCGTCGGTCAGCAGCACTGGTCTGATGGCCGAGTGAGGACATACGAAGGAGCACTGGTTGCACTGGATACACTTATCCTTATCCCATTTCGGCAGGTGGACGGCTACGCCCCGCTTCTCGTAACGGCTGGTGCCCAGAGGGAAGGAGCCGTCCGGATGGTTGATGAAGGTGCTGACCGGCAGGTCGTCGCCTTCCTGGCAGTTCATCGGGATCAGAACCTCTTCGATGAAGACCGGCAGATCGATGACTTTGCCCTTCTCATCTTCGGCTTCCAGCCAGCTTTCCGGGATCTCCACCTTCTGAATGGCGTTGATACCCTCGTCTACGGCCTTCCAGTTCATCTCGATGATCTGCTGGCCTTTCTTTTTATATGTCTTTTCAATACCTTCCTTCAGGTATTTGATGGCGTCCTCTACGGGAATGACCTCCGTCAGCTTGAAGAAGGCCGCCTGCAT
The DNA here is from genome assembly GCA_937997955.1 of uncultured Emergencia sp. Classification (GTDB taxonomy): domain Bacteria; phylum Bacillota; class Clostridia; order Peptostreptococcales; family Anaerovoracaceae; genus Senimuribacter. The sequence continues at coordinate 27,679 of CALLDR010000190.1, forward strand.
GATCATGTTGATCCTGCTGCCCAGACCGATGGCTTCACTGATCTTCCATGCGTCTATGGTATAGAAGTTAGCTTTCTTCTTGGCCAGATCCCGCTTTACCTTCGCAGGCAGGTGCTCTCCCATTTCCTCCGGCGTCCAGAGGCTGTTGAGCAGGAAGATGCCGCCTTTGCGCAGATCCTTCAGCATGTCGTACTGCCGCAGGTACGCCTGGTTATGACATGCCACAAAGTCGGCCCGGTTGATGCCGTAGGTGGACTTGATCGGGTTCTTTCCGAAGCGCAGGTGAGAAATGGTCACACCGCCGGATTTCTTGGAATCGTAAGCGAAGTAACCCTGTGCGTACATGTCGGTCTTGTCGCCGATGATCTTGATGGCGGTCTTGTTGGCTCCCACTGTACCGTCGGAACCCAGGCCCCAGAATTTGCATTTGATCGTTCCTTCCGGTTCTCTGGAAATGCCTACGGTATATCCCAGGGAGTGTCCTGTCACATCGTCCTCGATGCCTACGGTGAAGTGATCCTTCGGGTGCTTGTGGTACAGGTTGTCAAAGACGGCGCGCACCATGCCCGGCGTCATGTCCTTGGAACCCAGGCCATATCTGCCGCCGTAGACCTCCGGCGCGTATTTTTCGCCGTACAGCATGGTCTTGATATCCTGATAGAGCGGCTCTCCGATGGCTCCCGGCTCTTTGGTCCTGTCGAGGACGGCGATCCGTTCTACGGTCTTCGGAAGAACGTCCATGAAGTACTTCTTTACAAAAGGCCTGTAGAGTCTGACTTTGATCAGGCCGATCTTGTGGCCGTCCGCCAGCAGCTTTTCCATGGATTCTTCGATGGTCTCACAGACAGAGCCCATGGCCACGATGATGTTCTCCGCGTCCGGCGCGCCCACGTAATCAAAAGGCTTATACTGCCTGCCGGTCACCTCGCCGATCTTATTCATGTACTCCACGACGATCTCAGGCAGCTCGTTATAGAACTTGTTGGAGGCCTCTCTGGCCTGGAAGAAGATATCCGGGTTCTGGGCCGTGCCGCGGATCATCGGGTGTTCCGGGTTCAGCGCCCGCTTTCTGAACTTATCCACGGCGTCCAGGTCGATCAGCTTTCTCAGCTCATCGTATTCGATGGTTTCGATCTTCTGGATCTCGTGGGACGTTCTGAATCCGTCAAAGAAGTGAACAAAAGGCAGGCTGCCCTTGATGGCGGACAGATGGGCTACCGCTCCCAGGTCCATGACCTCCTGCACGGAGCTGGACGCCAGCATGGCAAATCCGGTCTGTCTGGTCGCCATGACGTCGGAGTGGTCGCCAAAGATGCACAGGGCGTGGCTGGAAACAGACCTGGCTGCCACGTGGAACACGGCCGGCAGCATCTCGCCTGCGATTTTGTACATGTTCGGGATCATCAGAAGAAGTCCCTGTGAAGATGTATATGTAGTCGTCAGGGCTCCAGATGAAAGAGAACCGTGTACGGTTCCGGCCGCGCCTGCTTCTGACTGTAACTCGGCGACTCGGACAGTCTGACCGAAGATATTTTTCTTACCGTAGGCGGCCCACTCGTCGACCACTTCACTCATAGTTGAAGACGGTGTGATCGGGTAGATCGCCGCCACGTCCGTAAAGGCGTAGGATACTTGTGCCGCGGCAGTGTTGCCGTCCATGGTTTTCATTCTTTTTTTAGCCATTAGATTTTCCTCCCATTCTCTCTTTTCTTCTGAACTAAAAAATTGTTTTAAACTCTAACAATTCGTTTTATTGTATAAATAATAGTACCACTTTACCCTATTACAGCGCGATTGTCAAGATTGTACGAACAATAATACAATATACATGAATATGCATTTTGTATGCATTTTACGAGCCTCAGTTGCACAGCAAAAGCAGGGTCACGACCCCCGGCACGCCCAGCACGCCAACGACCAGAGCGTTGACCACGTTGACCGGTATCATGATCCCGATATTCATTCCTATGAAATTGATCACCATCAGCAGCACTGCTCCCACTATGCTGTTGGCGGCCAGCTTCAGCAGCATTTTAACCGGTACGAGCAAAGCGCGGCCCAGCAAAAAAATCAAAATTACGGCTCCCCCAAAGGTTAAATATACGCCCATCTCTAATCCCATGACGATACCCCCTGATAAAAATAGCGTTTTCTGTGTGAAGATAAACGCCCCTTGTATAAAATATGCGGATGTGGAATAAAATAGAATCAAACGACATGAAAAGGATGTGATACCTTGAAGCTGCAGATTCATCTGCCGGGAACGGCTAAAACAGAAGAGGAGGCCGCGCAGCTCCGCCAGAGCCAGCAATTGCTTTCCTATATAAACAGCGCCCGCTCCGAAATGGAGCAGGCTGCATGTCTGTTCAATGAACTTACGGATTTTGCCGCGGTGGACTACGCCTCGTACAGTTTTCTGGCGGCAAAGACCAAATATGAATATCTGATGCGGGAGGCCAAGGAGCAGGGGCTGTCGATATAGGAATCAAAAGGCCTTCAAAAGCGTATCAAAAACACCTGAGCCCACCTAACCGACGCGGTGAAAGCGTCGTCGGACACCCTTTGATCCTACAGTTCCCTGCGGCCCTCCATGGCTTTCAAAAGTGTTACCTCGTCGGCGTATTCCAGATCGCCGCCGACAGGAATGCCGTTGGCGATGCGGCTGACTTTGATGCCGGACGGCTTGATCAGTCTGGCGATGTACATGGCGGTCGCCTCGCCTTCGATGTTGGGGTTGGTGGCCAGGATCAGCTCTTTGACGCCGGGATTGTTCTGAAGGCGCACGATGAGCTGCTTCAGATTGATATCCTCGGGGCCGATGCCGTCCATGGGCGAAATGGCTCCATGGAGGACGTGGTACTGGCCGTCGAATTCTTTGATCCTCTCCATGGCCATGACGTCCCGCGGGCTTTCCACCACGCAGATGACGTCCTGGCGGCGGCTGTGGTCGCTGCAGATGGCGCAGGGATCCTGGTCGGTCAGATTGCCGCAGACGGAGCAGTAGCGCATGGTCTGTTTGGCGTCCGTGATGGCGTGAGCCAGTGCCTCTGCCTCTTTATCCGGCAGGGACAGAATGTGAAAGGCCAGTCTCTGCGCCGTCTTGCCTCCGATGCCGGGCAGCTTGGACAACTCGTTGATCAGGCGGCCCAGAGGCCGCGGATACTGTTTCATACGCGCTCCCTACATCAGGCCCGGAATGTTCAGCCCGCCGGTCAGTTTACCCATCTCGGCGTTGGAAATGTCGTCGATCTGGCGCATGGCTTCGTTGACAGCCGCCACCACCAGGTCCTGAAGCATTTCTACGTCGTCAGGATCTACCACGTCCTTGTCGATGTTCAGGGAGACGATCTCCTTCTTTCCGTTGACAGTCACGCTGACAGCGCCGCCGCCGGACGTGGTTGTGATTTCTTTTTCTTCAAGCTCTGCCTGCATCTGCTCCATCTGGCGCTGCATGGCCTGCATCTGCTGCAGCTGCTTCTGCATGTTTCCCGCACCCGGCGCTTTCGGCTTCTTGCCCGCTCTCATACCTTTTCCCATAATTCTTTCCTCCTGGTTTTTACTTTATTTATCTGTTTTACTTATCTATTTTACTTATCTATTTTATTTGTCTATTTTACAGATATTTGTTTTACTCATTTATCTTCTTGTTTTTCCTGTTTCTTTTCACCTGTCCGTTATTTTCGGCCTTCTCTGTTGATTTCGCCTTGCCGATCTATTCTACGCGTACCTTCATGCCCAGTTCCTGGCTCATTCTGGCCGCCAGGTCTTCCAGCTCCTGATCGGGCCCGGCCTCTTCTTCCTGCTGCCCTTCGGATCTGATGACCATCTTCAGCTTCCTTCCGACGATGTTCTCCATCAGCTGGCAGATCTGGTTTTGATTTTCCTTTAAATAGGTCTTGACAAATTCGCCGTGGGCGATGACTTTGAAATCGCTGTCGCTGATGCCTGCCAGGGACGCGCCTGTGCGGATCAGGTTAAAGCTGCCTTTGATGTCTTCGGCTTCTTCAAAGACGGTGCGCCAGATCTCGTCCAGATCGTATGACGGTTGGGGCTGAGCTGCCGCGGGCACCGGAGCCTCCGGCGGGGTCTGGTTCTGGGGACCTGCCGGTTCCATGGAATCCGCTCTGTATGGCGCCGCGGACGCGTTCTGCGGCGGAGCCGGGGCCGTTTCCCAGGGCGGAACAGCTTCAACAGCCGAAGCCCCTGCCGGAGCAGACGAAGCCGCGACGGACACCCTTTGATCGTTCATGCCCTGATCCCTCGGCTGTCTGACGGGCACCGCCGCCTGTCTCGGCGCGCGGCCTTGACCTCCGCCTGCACTGCTCATGACGGGGCGGGTTTCGGAAAGGCCTGTAGCGATGGTGACGATGGCCAGCTCCAGCAGCACTCTCGGCTGGGTGGAGTAGCGGGCGTCGTTGATGGTCTTTGACAGTGTGACGATGCCGCTGTTGATCTCGTCCAGGGAGATCTGGCTGCTCTGCTGGCGCAGTTTCTCTATGTTTTCGGTGGACATGTTGAGCATGTCCTCGGCGTTTTTGATGTATTTGGTGATCAGCAGGCTGCGGTAATGGCTCATCCAGTCTTTCATCAGCTGCTTGACGTCCTTGCCTTCCTGCAGGGCCTGATCCAGCAGGACCAAAGCGCCTGCCACGTCATGAAGGGCCGTCCGCTCGGTCAAATCGATGAAGAACTCTTCGGAGACGGTTCCGAGGAACTCCAGCACCACGTCCCGGTCCAGTTTTTTATCGCCCGCGGACAGGCACTGGTCCAGGATGCTGAGGCCGTCTCTGACAGACCCGTCTGCGTTGGCGGCCAGCAGGCGAAGGGCGCTTTCGGTGATCTCCACGCCTTTTTCCTGACAGATGCGCCCCATATGGTCGATGAGCACCCGCTCCGGCACCCGCTTAAAATCCAGCCGCATGCAGCGGGACAGAATGGTCTGCGGCAGCTTCTGGGGATCGGTGGTGGCCAGAATGAACATGACGTTTTCCGGCGGCTCCTCCAGGGTCTTCAGCAAAGCGTTGAAGGCTCCTGTGGACAGCATGTGGACCTCATCTATAATGTAGACTTTTTTGCTGCCGACGGCCGGCGGATACTTGACGCTCTCTCTCAGCTCTCTGATATTGTCGACGCCGTTGTTGGACGCGGCGTCGATCTCGATGACGTCCATAAAAGTTCCGTTTTTGATGGCCATGCAGTTGGCGCAGCGGCCGCAGGGCGGGACATGGTTTCCGGCAGAGCCTCCGGCATCACTGCCGAGGCCGCTTTCCTGGCCGTTTCCCCGGCTGCCCGCCAGCATGGACGGAGCCTCCAGGCAGTTGACCGCCTTTGCCAAAATCCGCGCCGTGGTGGTCTTTCCCGTACCGCGGGTTCCGCAGAACAAATAGGCGTGGCTGACCGTGCCGGTCTGTATCTGATGTTTCAGGATCCTGACGATATGATCCTGGCCGATGATCTCGTCAAAGACCTCCGGTCTCGCTGCCCGGTACAAAGCTGTGTACATGTTCTGCCTCCTTACAAAAAGAAATTGCCCTTTTATAGCTCCGCAGGCTAGGAGAAGGCTGATCTGCGGCACATAAGAACTTCCGCTTATTGCTGCTTCCTTCCGGACCTGACAAGGTTCACGGCATCCCATTGCGCAGGACCCAAACCATACCAGGCGAAGCTATAAAAGGACAATTTTCAATTTACCGTACTTCTTATCGTATTATCGTACTTCGTCGTACATTTTATTATATTGTTTTTGCGTGCAAATGTCAAATCATATTTTTGGTCAGGGCAGGGTCCGCGGTCAAATCGGCGATCAAAAGAGAAAGCGCCTGCCGATGGCGGACGCTCTCTGCTAAAGCTTTTGTTTCTCACTCTATTACCGTGAACCGGTCCGGATCGGCCCCCAGATACGCCTGCAGCGTTTCTGAAACCTCCATCTCTCTCAGATTCAGGGTGTTTTTGATCTTGACGATCCTGCATGCTTCCGGCTCGGTCATTCTCAGCATCTTCACAGCGCCGGCCACGCAATTTCACTATATCGCAACCGAATTCGGAGCGTAGTACTGTTCTTTGGTGATCGGCGTGCTGGTCTTATCCGCAAAGGTGTATTTGTAGTAGCTGTTGGTGCCTGTCCTGTACTTCATCACTTTGGACGAGACGATCCGGAACTCGGAGATCTTGGTTCCTGTAAACAGAAGCTTCTTGTTCTTTCCTGTCGAGCCGTCGCAGACATACACTTTCTTGGTAGCGTTATAGTTGCTGTCATAGGTAGTAGTGTAGAAGTATAGCTTAGTCCCGATCACTTTCAGCATCTGTCCTTTTGTGGCGTAAGTGGTGGTCTTTTTGGTCTTACAGTCATAGACGGTGATGGTGTCGTAGTACTTAGGGCTCTTATAGCCATAGAGATACCGCGAGCTGGCAAAGACGCCCTCGCCTCCGGCGTAATCAAACATACCCCGCTCCCACGAGCAATAGGTGCTCTTTACAGTGCTGACCTTCTTCGTGGACAGGTTGAGACGGGCAAGCTTATAGGTATGGCCCTCACCCACGGAATAGTACAGATAGTTGTTGTATACGCCGATAAACCAGATCGCGCCCAGCTTTGGACCTTTGGTCGCAGTATACTTGATCAAACTCTTTCCCGATGTGGTCCTGCTGTAGATCACCGGCGCTGAACTGCTCTTATAGACATAGTACACCCGGCTTCCGTTGCAGAGCACCTGATCGATGTCGTATCCATAGCTTTGGGTTGCGATCTTGGTCAGTTTTCCGTCCTCAGTGGAAGAACACCAAAGGGTGGTGACATTGTCCTCCTTCTTGGTAGTAAAGTATTTTCCTCCGATCTCAGTACGGTAGCTGTCGTTGTATCCCGACGGCTGTCCAAGTTCATAGGTCTTCGTTGCGGCAAAAGCTGAACCAGGAATCATGACGATCACCATGATCATCGCCATAAGAACGGCCACGGTTCTCCGTCCCGCTTTTCCTGTCAAAGCTCTTGCAGTCTGTGTTTTTTTCATAAGGTACACTTGGGAGCTGTGTTGAAAATTCAGCAGCAGTATCTCCCGTTCTCCTTTCCGCTACTTTCCGTCGCTTTATAATATCACCTTAATTATACCATGCGTTTGGCGTATCCCGCAAATCATATTTGCAATTTGCAAAAAACGCGGTTTCGCCGCTACTTCACCACTTTATAAAGCTCATCAGCCGCCGGCGGCGCGATCTCAAAAGCTCCGCTGCCGTCCGCTTTTTCCAGCATCAAGCCCTCTGACGCTGGGCATACCCGTCCGATGCAGCTGACCGGCACACCCGCTTCGGCCACAGCCGCCAGGATCTCGTCCTTTTTTGAAGGGGCGGCCATGATGAGCATGCAGCCGCTGGAAATCAGTCTCAGATGATCGATGCCGTAATGATCCGCGATCTTCAGGGTAACCGGATCCACAGGGATCGAAGCCTCCTCTATCCGGCAGCCCAGCCCGGCGATATGGCACATCTCCCACACGGCCCCTAAAATACCGCCTTCAGTCACGTCGTGCATGCCGCAGGTTCCGATCCTTCCGGCGATGACCCCTTCCCTGACCACGCTTACATCGTCCAGCAGCGATTTTGCGTGAGCCAGCTCCTCGGCGCTGAGAACGCCGGCCAAATCTCCGCCAAAATCTCCCGCGATAATGCCGGTGCCCTCCAGACCGGCCCATTTGGTCATCAGTATGTAGTCTCCCGGCTTCATGTCGTGAGCGCTCTGTGAAGCGCCGGAGAGAGCCCTGCCAAAGGCGGTGGACACGATGACAGGCTGGCTGACCGCCGGCGTCACTTCCGTGTGGCCGCCGATGATCTCCACGCCGACGGCCTCCGCGGCGGCCCCGGCCTGGGACATGATGGTCTGTACGTCCTCCTCCGTGGTCCCCTCCGGCAGCATGACCGCCAGGGTAATGCCCAGAGGCTCCACCCCGTTGCTGGCGATATCGTTGCAGGAAATGTGGATGGACAGGCGGCCCACGTCGCTGGCCGCCGCCGTAATCGGATCTGTGGAAACCACGCATTCGTACTGGCCGTAATCGATGACGGCGCAGTCCTCACCGACCCCGGCCCGGGTCTTCACCTCCGGACGCTTGAAGGTAATACTGTCTATAACCATGGACTGCAGCATATCGCTGTCCAGTTTTCCTACTTTAAGCATCTTCTATCACTCCTGTCTCAAGCCATTTTACGATAGTATCTTCATCTATGATCGGAATCCCCAGCTCCTTGGCCTTTTTGTTCTTGCCGGAGGTGGACTGCAGGTCATTGTTGACCAGGTATCCGGTTTTGGAGCTGACGGATCCGCTGACCTTGCCTCCTGCCCGCTCGATCTCCGCTTTCAGCGCGTCCCGGTTGTCAAAATGCTTCAGAGAGCCTGTGATGACAAAGGTGACGCCGGCAAACAACTGGGCCGTCTCCTCCTCTGTCTCGTCCAGCCGTACCACCGCGCGCACGTCGTCGGCGATGCGCCTCTTCAAAGGATCGTCAAAATACGATACAAAGGCGTCAGCCATGACGTCGCCGATGCCGTCGATCTCAACCAGCTCCTCTCTGGTCAAGGCCGTGATCTTGTCCCATTTCCTGTGGGCGGCCCTGGCGATGGTCTTCGCGTTGGCGACCCCGATGCCCGGTATGCCCAGGCTGTACAAAAGCCGTTCCGGCGTGGTGTCCTTTGCCTTTTCAATGGACACCTTCAAATTCTCAAAGGACTTTTCGCCGAAGCCTTCCATCTCCGTGATCTCTTCCCTGTAAGCCTCCACCCGGAACAGATCCGCCAATTCTTTGATCAGTCCCTTGGCGATCAGCTTTTCGATGGTGGCCTCCGACAGGCCGTCGATGTTCATGGCATTTCGGGAAACGAAAAGGGTGAAGCCTTTGATCTGCTTTGCCAGGCAGTCCGGGTTGACGCAGTGCAGAGTCTCAATGCCGTTGTCATCTCTGACCGCTGTCTTCTGTCCGCAGACGGGGCAGCTGTCCGGCACGCAGATGCTGTCGCTTCCCGTCAGATTTTCCGCGATCTGCGGAATGATCATGTTGGCCTTGTAGACGGTGATCCGGTCGCCCAGGCCCAGCTTCAGGTCCCGCATGACGCTGATATTGTGCACCGACGCCCGGCTTACGGTAGTTCCCTCCAGCTCCACCGGCGCAAAGATCGCTACCGGATTGATGAGTCCCGTCCGCGACGCGCTCCACTCGATCTCCTGCAGCGTCGTCTCCGCCAGCTGGTCCCGCCATTTAAAGGCGATGGAGTCCCGCGGGAACTTTGCCGTGGCGCCCAGGCTCCGGCTGTAGGCGATGTCGTCAAAGGTCAGCACCAGGCCGTCCGACGGCAGGTCGTTCCCCTCGATCTGAGACTCAAACCAGTCCACCGCTTCCACCACGTTATCGGCGGTGACCAGTCGGTATTCCACCACGTCAAAGCCCTGGTCCGCCAGCCATTCCATCTGCCTCAGGCGGCTGTCCGCAAAGTCCACGTCGGCCTCCACCAAAGTAAAGGCAAAGAAGTTGACGTTTCTCTCCGCCGTGATCTGGCTGTTCAGCTGGCGCACTGAGCCGCTGCACAGGTTTCTCGGGTTCTTGTATCTGGCCTCCGCGTCCTCGATGGATCTGTTGATCTTCTCAAAATCGCTGTATCTGATCACAGCCTCGCCGCGCAGAACCAGCCGGCCTTTGTGGGGAATCTCCACCGGTACGTTGGCGAAAACTCTGGCGTTGGATGTGATGACCTCGCCGATCTCGCCGTTGCCGCGAGTCAGCGCCTTGATCAGACTGCCGTTCTCGTAGGTCAGGACGATGGTCAGGCCGTCCAGCTTCCATGACAGCAGGCCCTTTTGACTGCCCAGCCAGGCCGCCAGCGCCTCCCTCTCTTTGGTCTTATCCAGGGACAGCATCCTGCTGGGATGCGCCTCCTTTGGCAGCTCCGACAGGACCTCGTATCCCACCCTCTGGGTCGGACTGTTTCCCAGGACGATGCCGGTCTCCTTTTCCAGGGCTTCCAGCTCGTCATAGAGCTTGTCGTACTCAAAGTTGGTCATGATCTCTTCGGCGTCCTGATAGTAGGCTCTGGCCGCCCGGTTTAAAAGTTCTATCTTCTCTTTGATTAACGTTTTCTTATCTTCCATCTCTCAACTCGCTTCTCATATCTTTTTCAGCGGCGCGATACCCTTCGCCATCTTTTTCTGCCCAGCCGTGTCGAAGATCACCACCAGAGTCCTGTCATCGGCGTCGATGACCAGGCCTTCGCCGAACTTAGCGTGGCGCACTCTGTCGCCCGCAGCGATGCTCTCTCCGCCCGCGGCCGCTCCGGCGTTGGCTTTGGTTGCCGCCTTGGCGTAGCGCAGAGCGTCGTAAGGCTTCGGGCTCTCCTTTTTCGCGAACCCGTCGAAGGATCCGGTGGACACACCCAGGCCGCTGTCCCGGGATTTTCTCACATAGACTGCGTCTCCCTCCAGCAGGCGCTTGTCAACCTCCCGCAGGAACTGTGATTCACGAGTGTAGTCGGTCCGCCCGTACAGCGTCCGCACTGCCGCGCTGGTCAGGATCAAAGTTTCCTTCGCCCGGGTCATGCCTACATAGCAAAGCCGACGCTCCTCCTCCATGCCTGTCGGGCTGTCAAAGGCTTTGTGGCCCGGAAACAGGCCGTCCTCCATGCCCGGCAGGAAGACCACAGGAAATTCCAGACCCTTCGCGCTGTGCATGGTCATCAGCACTACCGCGTTTTGATCCTCATCGTGGTTGTCCACCTCCGCCATCAAAGTGATCTTCTCCATAAACTCCTCAATGGTCGGGTTTTCGGCCTCTTCTTCGTAATCGTAGATGACCGATTTGAATTCCATCAGGTTTTCGATGCGGCCCTCCGCCTCTATAGTATTGGCGCTTTCCAGCGCTTTCATGTACCCCGTCTTTACCAGCAGGTTGTCGTAGATATCGGAAACCCGCAGGTTCTCTCTCTCCTGCCTGCACAGATTGATGCACTCCACCATGGCTTTGACGCCGGCGTAAGCCTTTGATGGCAGGGTAGACAAAACCTCTTCGTCGGACAGGGCCTGCAGCATACTCTCGCCCCTGATCTGGGCAAAAGCCTGGATCTTCTCCACAGATTTGTCACCCATTCCCCGCTTTGGTTCGTTGACAACACGCCTGAAAGACAAGTCGTCGTAAGGGTTTACGACTAATCTCATATAGGCCATGACGTCTTTGATCTCCTTGCGGTCATAGTAACGCAGACCGGACAGGACGCGGTAAGGGATATCCCTCTGGGTCAGCGCTTCCTCAAAGTGCCTGGACTGGGCGTTGGTCCTGTACAGTATGGCGAAATCGCTGTACTTCCGGTCGCGGCCTTTCAACAGGTCGATCTCCTGGGCCACAAAGCGTGCCTCGTCCTTTTCCGTGTCGGCCCGGTAGTATTTGATCTTGTCGCCGTCTTCCCGGGTCGTCCACAGCTTCTTGCCCTTGCGCCCCCGGTTGTTCTCGATGACAGAATGAGCCGCCGCGAGAATGTTGCCTACAGAGCGGTAGTTTTGCTCCAGCTTGATGACCTTCGCTTCAGGAAAATCCTTCTCAAAATCCAAGATGTTCCGGATGTCGGCGCCGCGCCACTGGTAGATGCACTGGTCGTCGTCGCCTACCACGCACAGGTTGTGATGGGCCTCCGCCAGCATCTTGATCAGCTTATACTGGATATGGTTGGTATCCTGGTACTCGTCCACCATGATATAGCGGAAGCGGCGCTGATACTTCAGCAGTGTCGCTTCGTCCGCCTCAAACAGCTTTACCGTGTTCAGCAGAAGATCGTCAAAATCCATGGCGTTGTTCTTCAGCAGCTGGGTCTCATAGGCTTTGAACACGTTGTAGATGGTCTTGGTCTTGAAATTGCTCTCCACCATTTCCCGGTACTGATCGGCGCTGACCGCTTTTTCCTTGTAGCTGCTGATGATGCTGAGCAGGTAGGGCACGCCAAACTCCTTATCGTTGACGTTCTGTTCCTTCAGAATATTTTTGACGATGGTCTTCTGGTCCGTGCCGTCGTAGATGACGAAGTTGTGGTCGTAGCCGATCAGCTCGCAGTGGTACCGAAGGATCCGCAGACACATGGCGTGGAAGGTCATGATCCACATGCCGTCAGTCCGTCCGCACAGCTCCTCCACACGGCTGCGCATCTCGCCTGCCGCCTTGTTGGTAAAGGTGACGGCCAAAATATTATACGGATCGATGCCCTGTTCTATCATATAGGCGATGCGGCTGGTCATGGTGCTGGTCTTGCCGGAGCCTGCCCCCGCCAGGATCAGCAGCGGCCCGTCAAGCTGCATCGCCGCTTCTCTCTGTTTATCGTTTAGTCTGTCTAAAATCACTGATCTCCCTCCGTTTTTCTCTGATCTCTTTTTCTTCTGAACTCTGTCGTTTCTATTCTATCATAAACCATGGTCAGTTTCCAGACGCAAAGGAAAACAAAACCGGAACTGGCCCATTACCAGCTCCGGCGTAAAAGCTTACAGCTGCAGCGGTTTTATCACATGTTCTTTGACGCTGTCCTCTCATAGATCAATCCTTTTGACAGCGGTTTCATATCCATGCCCTGTCCCACAGGCTTCAGCTCAAAACGCTCGCCCGGGCGCATATACGGCTTAACCGCCTCTGCCACCAGCGGGAACAGCTGCACTTTGTTGCCGAAGAAATCGATCATGATGCACAGATGGGGCTGCGGCTCGTTCTCCGGCTTTGCCAGCAGCGCCCAAACCCGATTCACGCCAATCTGCTTCTCAAAGAACCGCCGCAGGCCCTCTTTCATGCCATCGGGAAGTCTCCCCGGCACAGCCAGGCCCACCCGGCCGGTTACATGGGACCGCTCTACCGACATGCCGCCGACGACGGAATCGTACGCCATCAAAGCTTTCCGGTCCAACGGAAGATTCTCGCCAAAGGGCTCCACGACGATCCCGCAGACGGTTTCGCTCATATCGATCAAAATGTGGCGCAGCTGAGAAAACCCGATCTCCACCAGATTCTTCTCTGAAAAATTCCCGATGTCAGACGTTTTGCTGTAAAAAGCGGGAATGTACTGCCGGCCTTCAGCATCCGCCAGCAATTCTAACGTGATCCCGTTGTTTTCCGCCCGGTGGGCAGGTATCCAGACCTTGCGTTCCGCAAGCTCCAAAAACAGTTCTTTGCTGATTTTTCCTATTTTGCTGTTATTGCTGTTGTTCATATTCTGTTTCCCTTCGTCTCATTGGCCGCAAAAGGTTATATACAAGTCTTCCGATATTATTATATCACAGATTTGTGAAGATCCAAGGGGCTAGCCGCACATCTTTCCGCAAGGCAAAAAAGCAGGCGGCCTGCGTCGAAGGATTTCAACGCAGGCTGCCCGCAAAAGCTGTATTTACTTTAATATCAACTATTTTCTGTTCACTCTGGAAATTCTCCAGGCCTTGTTGGACCACTGGGTGTAGACCTTCTCGCCGTTGATGACACGGACGCCTCTAACCTTGTAGAAGTACCTGGTGCCTTTTTTCAGCTCCTTAGTGTTGATGTAGAAGTTCTTGGTTCCCGTCGAGGTCTTGTAGTAAGCCTTGGTTCCAAAGCCGCTGAATCTCTTAGTGGACTTGAAGACTTCGTAGTAATCCACCTTGTAGCCTTTGCTCTTCGTCCACTTCAGCTGGATATTGTTTTTCTTGCTGAAGGTGGAGCGCAGCTTGATGGTGGTGTTCTCCACGCCTGCCTTGATTCTGGCTTCCGCCTCCGCCTCAGAAGGCTCTTGGGCCTGCTTTTCAAACACGACGGTAATCTTGTCGCTGGCGGTTAAGCCAATCAGGCCTCTGATTTCATTGGCAGCGCCCTTGGATACGCCGTTGACCAGCACGTCCTTCACCTGGTAGCCTTCAGCAGGCACGATGGTCAGAATGCCGCTGTTTTTATCGTACGCGGCGGTTCCAAAGGCTGTACCGCTCTGTCCGTTTTCATCGGTCAGCGAGATAACAGGGTTCTGGCCGGTGGTGTCGATCCAGCCGCCTGTCGACGGTTCCTCTCGCCAGTCTTCTACATAATAGAACGTTACCCTGTCGCCGTCTTTCAGCTTATAATCCCGAATTCCCACATTCGGCGCTGTCCCGTTGACAGAATACATCCAGCCGCTGTACGGACCTTTATCTCCCGCCGCCAGGGTTTCACTTCCCTTGGTAATAGCCGAGACGTAATTGCTCTCCGCTCCAATGCAGGACATACCCGCGCTGGTCAAGGCTTTGTTCAGAAGATCATAAACCGTGCTTCCCTGTGCCAGTGTCACGCTGGTTGCCGGCAGCCATTCAATGGTTTCTGAAGGTTTCACAGAAAAAGAAGCGACGAGATTCGTTTCCGGCTCACCCGGATTTCCCGTAGTTCCGCCTGAATCTCCTCCAGGATTGCCTTCACCTTCAGAAACGCCCGGTTCTTTGTCAGGCTGCTGAGGATCGGCCGTTTCATTGATCTTTCCAGTATAAATGTTATATCTGTCGGAGGAATCTTTGATCCTTTCGATGACCACCAGAGCGCGGAAGCCCTGTTCTGTGGCCAGCGCCTGCGCTTTCTCCCCCGCGTCGCCGCTGATATAGGATGAAGTGAATCCATTGCCCGTGCTGTTAACATACAGCGAAAGGGCGTCCGCCAGGCTGCAGCCGTTCTTCTTGAACTCCGTCGGCCTCTGCCCGATGGCAGCCAGACCTGTGATGACCATGGCGTCGGAGTTGACATTCCCGAAGGAGCCGTCCTCTCCCTGCGCATGCTTCAGACCGTCAAGAGCCTGATCTACAAAGGCTGTCACTTCCGTTTTTACGCCGTAAGCATCCTCTTCATCAAAGTAGAAACGAGCCAGAGCTGCCAAGGCGACACCTGTCGTATCCACGTCATCATAGGTTTTCCCCATGTAAGCAGACTGGCAGAGGCCGTTGCTTCCCTGGTTCTGTGTCAGCAGTTTTACCAGAGCTTGAACCTGCGCTTTCGTCAGGTTTGTATTCCCCTGTTCGTCAGCGAGCAGGATCCAAGGCGCCGTATAGTAGCCCACATTCATACTCAAAGACTGCAGCTTTTCTCCATTGCTGTAGACCGTCTGGCTTCCATATGGCGTCAGCTGGGTCGTATCGACGCGCAGGCCGCCGAGAATGATCTCACCCTTCGCGCGGTCATTGGCCGAAGCGCTGTCCTTCGCTAACGCGTTGATAGTCAGATCCAGATAGTTCTGTCTTGCCTCCTCAGAGGTCTTGTAACTCTTGCCTTCCAGCTGTCCATAAGCCGCCATATCGAACAAAACCCACTCGTCGCCGCTGTTCACATAAGTCGCTGCGATTCTATCTATCAAAGTCTCCAACGCCTGTGACGACGGATAAACCACGATTGATACTGGCTTGCGCAGAGAAATTCCATCCTTTTCAAAAGTGAGGGTCGCGGTTTCTGTTATAGCTGCGCCCGTCTCATTCTTCTGCTTCAGTTGAACACTGCCGTTATCAAAACTCAGATACCCTTTTTGTATATCTTCTGCGGATTGAGAGCAAGTAACGGTTATGCCCTCTGCTGCGCTCTCCCCGTCTTTCAGAAGTACCGGTGAATAGCCGATCTCGGCTGAAGCCGGAATGGCCAAAACGTCAGCATATTTCTGCAGTTCATCCAGCAGCGTGTGATCTGCCGGGATCGGTTCTCTGCCGCTGAGATATGGAAACCCGTTATTTTTATTCGGATCCACGGTCCACTCATTGCCTAATGCCTCGAGCATTTTCTGACGGTCCGCTTCAGTCACCACAGATGTTACGCCGCTGTGAATTCCCGCCGCAGTCTCTGCTTCTGCATAGCAATTGGTCATATTTCCAGCAGCGATGGTCCCTTTGCCGTAAAGCGCGTATTCCTTTCCTTCCGCTCCGACTACTTTGCCTGCATTATAACAGCCGTTCATAGAAGGACTGCAGTTGTCACCGGTCTGCTGTCCTGCATTGCCCAGAAGGCCTGCTGCCTGTACGCCAGGGCCGTATATGATACCAGTGTTATAGCAATTTGTCAGCTGCACGCAGTTTTTATTTCCTCCTACGATGCCGCCGATGGTCGTGTTCGGATCAGAGCCGGTACAGATAACGTTTCCCGCATTGTAGCTGTTTTCGATGACCATGCTGTGGTCTTCCCATTTGTACTCTACGCCGTCTTCATATCCGCCGACGAGGCCTCCTGCACCCTCGCAGCCTCTGGCCAGAACGGACACATTGACCGCGCTGGCGCAGCCGGTGATCTTTACATCGCCTACGGCATATCCCGCAAGGCCTCCTGTTCTGGAATAAGGCTCAGAGCAATATACCTGGCCTATCAGGGTAAGATCTTTGATTTCCGCGTCTTCCAGGCATCCGAAGAATCCGTAATAGCTTCTCGCGGTTTCCACATTCAGGCCGCTGACCGTATGGCCGGCTCCATTAAAATGCCCTCTGAAAGGCGCCGTCCGATTGCTGCCGATCGGCGTCCATGACATGTTTTCCAGGTCAATATCATCGGTCAGTTCCACATAGGCGTTCGCATAATCTTTATTCCCGTCATTGACCTGCTCCGCAAAGTATACCAATTCTTCCTTTGTAGAGATTTGATAAGGGTTCTCCTTTGTTCCCTGTCCTTTGACGGCTTCCAGTGTTACCGCAATAGTTTCCGCCTCTCCGGAAACCTGAAAGCTGCCGCTTTTGGTAATGTATCCTGGGGCTGCCACCTCATACTGATAGGCTCCATCGGCCAGCTGGTATGTCATGCCGCCTTCTTCAGCCGGTGCAAAGACCTTGCCGCCTCCGGTCAGTTTGATCGTCGGCACCTGCTCACCGCAGGTAATCTCAAAGGTGACTTCGTACTTTTCCACCGGGCTCAGCTCTATGTCGATCCGGTTGTCCGAAACAGGTACTGTAAAAGACCCTTCCTTCGTCTGATACTCGTCAGCACTGACCGTATAATAGTAAGTCCCCTCTTTCAGGGCATAGGCGAAGGAGCCTTCTTCAGAGCTTTTGGCCTCAAGAAGCGTTCCTTGATCACTGCTTCCCTGATATACCTTCAGCTCCGCCGCTTCCGGAGTCACATGGATCACCGTGTCCGGGAGCTTATTTGGAAGGGAAATGACCACGGATTTATCGGTTTTTCCTATCAGCAGGGTTCCTTCTGCCGCATCCTTGTCCGCTGCAGCAGTGTCCGCTCTATAGGAGTATGTTCCTGTCGCAACGGAAGCCGTAAAGATCCCGTCGTCCGCGGACGTCATTTCAATCTTGCCGCCGTCTTCGTTCTCCAACGTCACAGAAGATGCGTCTGCTGCGTTGACAGTAAGACTATGCGTTTCATCGGCAAGCTGTGTCAGCCAAGCCGGAACAGGATAGCCGTCACGGCTCTCATCCTTCACAAAGCCTTCCAGCTCCAGTTCTTTCAACTCCACAGTGGTCTTTCCATCCATGATACCTTCCAATGCGCCGCTGGCTGCGGAAGGCACAGTGAGAAACTGGTTGTAGAGTGATGTGTCCGGATTCTTTTCTTTGTCATAATATGCATTCGATATCTTCGTTGGTGCAGCGCCATATTTAGGCAAAACTGCAAGGCCGAATTTGTTCGATCCCACCATGGTGCCGCCAAAGATAATGCCATCTGCTTCCATAGTTGAATTTGAGCCCGTGGAACATCCGAGGAAACCAGCGCCATTGCCAATGGCACTGCTAACTTTTATTGTTCCGAGGACAAGGCAGTTTTTCATCGCAAGACTGCTGTACTGCAATGCTCCAACCATGCCGCCCGGATAGGTTCCGCTGGTTACATTTACCTCGCTCAGGCAATCCTTTACTTCGACTGGGCCGCCTCCTGTGATACCGCCGATCAGCCCGCCGGCATAATTCGCAGTGCTGTTTGCGGGCAGCGTGATCGTGCCTGACGCGCTGCAGTTGGTCAGCGACGAGTTCTCGCCGTCGATCAGGCCTGCGATCGCGCCCGCGTACACGTTTCTAATTGAACTGGTGGAAATTGATACATTCAAGACCTGAAGGTTCCTGACTTCACCTTTCAGACTTCCGATCAGTCCCAGATTCGGCGCATTAGTGCCAGCCTCTCCCGACAGGCTCAGGTTTGCGATGGCATATCCGTTTCCTTCAAAGACGCCGTCCAATTCCTGTATCGGTTCCATTGACGTTCCTGACATGTCTATGTTCCCTGCCAGTTCTATCGTTCCCTTTACTTCTTTGCCGCCCAAAGCCGCCAGATCATCAGCGTTTGATACGATGATACGGTTTTCTGTGATATCTACCGCTGTTGAGCTGCTGCTTTGCTCCCCATCATCTACAGCGAAAACCACGCTGGGACACATGGTTATAATCATAGCAAGGGACAGAATTACAGCAAGAAGCTTATGCTTAACATTTGCTTCCGTTATGTATTGTTTCTGATTCAACTCTCTTCTCCTTTCCAAGTTTTAACTTACTTCGATAACGCTGTGCTGTCACGTGCCTCCTTTCTCTGCACCTGAACAGCGATGAGGCGGATTTTCACTTGAAAAGAAGAAGCAATTCGCTTATAATACTTTCAGCAGCAAAATCCACCTCGCTCACGCTGACAGGTGTTTTGTTGTTTGTGGCCTGGCGTCCAGTAAATTTCTCAGGTTTCCTGACGCCGGGCTTTTCTATGTCACCAAAAGGTTACATACTGCAAAATATTTTATTTGTTCTGCCGAGTTCTCCGTTATACCGCTTCATCAGATCAAAGACCTCGTGCTAACAAAAAAGCCATATCATTGTCTCCAATGATACAGCCGTTTTCCTGTACATCATTATCTGCCGTCCTCTGACGCGCATGAGCCTCTGACATGGTAAGACTCCGTTTTTGATTTTCCCTGTAGGTCTCCCGACTTAGGCCTCCCGTCTGTACCCGCTGCCTTCTCCCGCAATCGCGGAATGACCGGTTTTCACCGGGGATACAGACACGACCATCACGGTGGCGTGTCCGTGGGGCATCTCACCCCTTTCACTTTTTAGGTTGTCTGCGTACTCGCCGCGCCTTCAATCAAATCGGCCGCCGCGCAAGCCCCCGCAGTCAACTCACAAAGAAAATTATTTACTTGGCATTCCGCAAGGAGTCCGAAAAGGTATACTTTTTTGTAACTTGAAGGCGCATTTTGATTGAGTTAAATAAAAATACATAAATGGATTATAAAGGATTTTTTTCGACAAAAAAATATAAAATGATGGTTGATTTTATGGTCATCTGATGATAAAATGTGTTCATTGGAAGAAATTTTGAGGAAAAATCAGGGAGCGTAAGTCAGTCCAAAAAAGTATACTTTTTTGGATTTTTTTACAAAGAAAAAGAGCACATTATGTCAGATATGTGCTCCTTTGACTATTATTCTTCCGCCCTCATCACCATGCATCCCTTCTTAAAGAAGCAGACGCCGTACTTCAGGATCGGACTGTAGCCGTCGCTGATCAGCCCATCCTCGTAATGGTTCTGTTCGATCTGCTCCAGGGCCTCCCGGCACTTTTCTTCCATTTGCCGAATGTCCTTTGTGACCTTGATCTCCAGGATCACGCCTTTGCCTCGGAACTTGTTCTCCTCCAGAGTGATATCTGTCCTGCCCGTACCGTTTTCCCGGTTGGAGGCCACCCTGTAGTTCCCCGCTCCTTTCAGCAGTCCCGTCAAAAATCCGTGATAGTAGTTCTCCTGATAGTCGAAAAAGCTGATGGTATCCTGCAGCTGGCCGTTGATGAAATCCTCTATGGCAGAGCAGTCTCCCTCTTCGATGGCTTGGATCAGGGGGCGTCTGTCGTCGCTTCTCAGCTTCTTGTCAAACCAGGTCCTGACGGTATTTTTGTATATGGTACGGATCTCCGTGTTTGGGATACCCATCTTTACAAAGGTTGTCTCACCGTCATATCTCTGCCCGCAGGACTTGAGATACCCGGTGAAATACAGGA